>NZ_JAFGYX010000002.1:0-501544 GCF_017491625.1 Pseudomonas sp. 50_B | reverse complement strand
TCAATGCCCTGTGGCTGACCAACGTGATGATCCAGATCTTCCTGTTGATCACCCTGTTTTCCGCCGGCACCTATACCAGCCTGATCTATCTGGCATCGTCGATGATCCTGGTGCCCTACCTGTGGTCGGCGGCCTACGCGGTGTTGCTCAGCGGCCGTGGGGAAACCTACGAGCAAGCCTCCCGGGAGCGGATGAAGGACCTGTTCATCGCCGTCGTGGCCCTGAGCTACGCCATCTGGCTGTTGTACGCCGGCGGCTTGAAGTACCTGCTGCTGTCGGCGCTGCTCTATGCCCCCGGCGTGGTGCTGTTCGCCAAGGCCAAGCGTGAGCAGGGCGAGCCGCTGTTCACGGCGCTGGAAAAGCTGATCTTCAGTGCTGTGATCATCGGCGCTTCGCTGGCGGCTTATGGCCTGTACAGCGGTCTGCTGGCGCTGTGATCGAGGGCTCACCACCATCGGGGGCGATGGGCGCCCAGGGTGCCAGCGGGGCAATCCCACTGCACGGGAGTTCCTGCGATATGCAACGGCACCCGCAGGCGTCGGGCCGGTCCCCAAGGGGTCTGTTCCTGAACCAGCCCCTGATCGTCAGCGTCTTCCGAGCGTAGCGGCGTTGCGTTTTCCGCTGACGGGCAATGCTCAACCAGAAGCTTGGCGGTGCGCGCCAGGGACAGGCGCGCCGAGCGGCCCTGGCCGCCGCTCAAGGACAGGTTCAGGGCCTGCAGAGCGCTGGCGGCCATCAGGTAGCCGGTGGCGTGATCCAGGGCCTGGACCGGCAGCGGCAGCGGTTGGTCCGCAGCTTTCCAGTCCATTCCGGCTGCGGCGATGCCGGCGCTCATCTGTACCAGGCTGTCGAAGCCCCGGCGGTTGCGCCAGGGGCCGCTCCAGCCATAGGCGTTGAGGCTGACCTCGATCAGCCTCGGGGCGATGCGCTGGCGTGCCTCGGCGTGGTAACCCAGGTGTTCCAGGGCATCGGCGCGATAGCCGTGCAGCAGCAGGTCGGCGTCGGCCAGCAGGCCCTCGAATACCGCGCGCTGTTCTAGGTCGTGCAGGTCCAGGCGCGCGCAGCGCTTGCCCAGTGTCACCTCCGGCTCCAGGGCCGGTTCGTTCCAGCCCGGCGGGTCGATCCGCAGTACCTCGGCGCCCAGCCCCGCCAGCAGGCGGCTGGCCACGGGGCCGGCCAGGACCCGGGTCAGGTCCAGCACCTTCAGTCCGGCCAGGGGCCGGGCGCTGGAACCGCTCCAGGTGTTCGGTCGCGAGCCGCGGTGCGGCAGCCAGTGCACCAGGGGTTCGGCGTTGACCGCCTGCCCCTGCGGGTGCGCCTGCCACTGTGCCCAACTGCGCATCTGCGCGGCGCAACCGCCTTGATCGACGATGGCCTGTTCCAGCTCCAGCGCGTCCCAGGTGGCCACTCGGGCGGCCATGGCGTCGCGCCCGGTCACCGCGCCCAGCACCCGTTCGGCGGCGGCGCGGTGGTGGGGCGCGTTGGTGTGCAGGCGAATCCAGCCGTCGCGGCTGGGGTAATCCCCAGCAATCGGGTCCCAGGGAGAGGGCAGGCTCCAGCCTTGCGGGCGGATTGAACCGGCGAACCAGAACGAGGCCAGGCGCCGGTCGACGCTGACCTCTGGCCGGCGTCCGGTCTGGCTGTACAGCAGTTCGGCCAGGGCTTGCCCGGCGGCGGCGATGCTGGCGCAGGCCAGGTCGGTCACGGCGAAGGCCGAGGGCAGGGCGCCCTGGCCGGTTTGTCGGACGCTTGCGGGTGCCAGGCCCAGCGCGGCCTGGAGGGTGGCCAGTAGTTCGGTCATGACGCACTCCCCGGTTCAGAGGAGGGCATTGCACCCTGAAACCGCCGCCCCTGTCGATCACCTTAGTTCATCGGCCGCGGCGGGCGGCCGGGGGGCGAGAACCTGCGCTTACACCCGGAATTGATCCATCAGCTTCATCTGCTGGGTCGCCAGGGCATTGAGCTGGCTGCTGACCTGGGCTGACTCGCTGGCTTGCTCGGTCAGGGTTTCGGTCACGCTGCGAATCGCCGAGACGTTGCGGTTGACCTCTTCGGCCACAGCGCTCTGCTCCTCGGCGGCGCTGGCGATCTGCAGGTTCATGTCGCTGATCACGGTGACCGCGTCGCTGATCTTGCCCAGGGCCTGGACCGCTTGCTGGATCTGTCCGGCGTTGTTCTGCGCCTGGCTCTGGCTGGCGTGCATGGTGCTGACCACATCGCGGGTGCCGCTCTGGATGCGTTCGATCACCACGCGGATTTCCTCCACCGAGTCCTGGGTGCGCTTGGCCAGGTTGCGCACTTCATCGGCGACCACCGCGAAGCCGCGACCGCTTTCTCCGGCACGGGCCGCCTCGATGGCGGCGTTGAGGGCCAGAAGGTTGGTCTGCTCGGCGATGCTGCGGATCACCTCCAGCACCGAGCCGATCTGCTCGCTGCTCACCGCCAGGGCTTCGACTTCACCCACCGCCTTGCTCACCTCGTCGGCCAGCAGGCTGATGTCCCGTGTGCTGCGTTCGATGATGCTCATGCCTTCCTTGGCCGACTGGTCGGCGCCACGGGCGGCCTGGGCGGCGTTGGACGCACTGCTGGCGACTTCGTGGGCGGTGGCGCTCATTTCGTTGGAGGCGGTGGCCACCTGGTCGATCTCGCGGAACTGCACTTGCATGCCTTCGCTGGTCTGGCGGGCGATTTCCGAAGACTGGTCGGCGGTGCCGCGGGCCTCGATGATGCTTTGCTTGATCTGGGCAATGGTCGGTTGCAGCTTGTCGAGGAAACGGTTGAACCAACTCACCAGCTCGCCCAGTTCGTCTTTCTTGCTGTAGTTCAGGCGCTGGGTCAGGTCGCCGTCGCCGCTGGCGATGGCCTGGAGCATCTGCGCCACGCTGTTGATCGGCCGGGTCACGCCGGAGGCGCTGAGCCACATCAACAGCAGGCCCAGCAGGCCGGCACCGACGGCGACCAGCAGGGTTTTCAGGGTGCCGCTGGTCTGGGCTTGATCCAGCAGGTTTTGCAGCTTGACCGAGTCCGCCAGCAGTACCTGTTGTGGCAGGTCGATGGTCACGCCCCAGGCCTTGGCATCGGCAATCGGGCTGAAGGGATAGACCGCGCGGATCAGGTCGCCTTGCTGGAAGATTTTCGATGGGCTGCCGCTGAGTGTTGCGAGGATGTCCTTGCCCTGGGCGCCAAAGGTTTCATTGATGTTCTTGCCGACCTGGCCGACATCGGCGCCGACAGCGGCCAGCAGCCCACTACCGGCGAGGATCATCATGTGCCCGGCTCCGTCGAACAGGTCCCGCTGCGCCTCGACAGCGGCGGCTTGCAGGGAGTCCAGGGCGATGTCGACGCCAATCACGCCCAGCACCTTGCCGTCCACCAGCAGGGGCAGGGAGATGGTGGTCATCAGCACTTGTTTCTTGTCCTGGCCGATGGTGTCGGCATAGGGATCGAGCAAGCAAGTGCGTCGGGTGTCCCGGGGGCAGGTGTACCAGATGTTGTAGGGTGTGCCGCTGAGGTTGAGGGTGGTCTTGGTCATGTCCTCCTCAGCCATCACGGTATTGAGTTGCTGGCCACCTGCGCGACTCCAATAGCTGGCAAAACGTCCGCGCTCGTTGGAGGCCCGGGTGGCATCGTTGGCGAACTCGCTGTCCTTGCCGTCCAGGGCATTGGGCTCATAGGCGAGCCAGATGCCGAGCACCTTGGGGTTGCGCTCGAAGGCGGTTTTCAGGCTGCGGTTGAGTTCTTCGCGCAGCGCTGCAGCATCCAGGCCGCGCTGGTTGGCCAGGTCTCGCAAGTCCCGGACCTGATCCGCCAGGGCGGTGATCACCAGCTGGCTTTCGCCGAAGGTCTTCTGAATGTGTGCCGCTTGTTCGGCTGCCTTGGCCTGTAGCAGGTCCTCGACACCGGCCGTCAGCATCTGCGTGCTGGAGGTGTTGACCAGTTGGTTGTTCTGCTGGCTTTGATAGATGTTCATGCCGACGATCAACGCCACCACGCCCAACAGGCACAGTCCGGACAACAGCACGATTTTCAGGCGGATGGAGAGAGAGTCGAGCATGAGGCGATCTCGCGAAAGGACGGATGGTAAGCACGGAATCGGTTGATTGCGGTCGCCAAGTCCTTTCAGCGCCATGTTTGGAACATCGGCTTGGCCAGCTTTTGCGTGAGGTTTAGCCGACGAACGGTAGGTATGAGGCCTTCGCCGCGTAAGCCCGGCTTACCCGCAAAAAGGTCCGTGAAGCTCATGCCAATGCTGAGGGCGCTCTGCCCGGCAAGCGGGCTGTTACAGAGGCGGGGTGCAGGTTTGCGGCAGGGCTTCGGGGCGCGACCAGATCCACAGGTTGCCCAGGGTCATGCCGGCGATGGCGGCGTACATCGTCCAGTGATGATTGAGCAGGGTCAGCATCAGGCCGGCGCACAGCAGCATGCTGAGGGTGGCGCTGACTTTGGCCTTGCGGCTGACAATCCGGCCGTTGCGCCAGTTGCAGAGGATCGGGCCCAACAGCCGGTGATTCTCCATCCAGGCACTCAGGCGTGGCGAACTCTTGGTAGCGGCCCAGGCGGCCAGGAGGATGAATTCGGTGGTCGGCAGGCCCGGTACGACGATGGCGATCAGGCCGATAGCCAGGCTGATATAGGCCAGCACGCCAAACAGCAGGCGGGATATTTTCGACGAGGAGGGGCGAGTGGGGGTCATGGCTTCGATGATGAGGTAACGCGTCGTGTGGCTCAATCCGGGGAAGATGCCGGCCGACAGAATACCGCTGTGGGCAGGGCAGAGGGGTCAGCCGCCACCGTGCCCACAACGTCGGGGTCAGGCCGGTTGCGCGGCGCTGGAGTAAGCCTGCTCCAGCAGTACGGTGAAGCGGTTGAAGGCATCCAGGGCACCTTTTTCCGCAGCGGCTTCTTCTTCGGCGGTGAACTCCAGGCCGTCGAGGATGCGGGTGAAGGTCTTCCAGCCTTCGGCACGGCCACCGGCCGGTTCGCCCAGGTGCCGGGCGCCGAAGGTTTCGCTCAGGCCCAGGCCCACGGCGCGCTTGATCAGGAACGCGGCGCCGAGCTTGGAACCCTCGGAAACGAAGATCCAGCCCAGGGCTTCGGCCTTGCTCGGGTTGCGCACAGCGCCGGCTACCGGTGCTGGCACTTCAGTGTCCAGGTCCGCCAGGTCGGCCTTGGCCGCTTCGGCGCGGCAGCGCTCGGCCAGGTCAGGCACGATGCGGTTCAGTTCGGCATCGTTGTACAGGTCCACCAGTTCCGACTGGAACAGGTATTGGGCGACCACGAAGCGGGCGAAGGCGCCCTGGGTTTCAAACGGTGCGTGGGCCTTGACCAGGGCGTCGAGCTTGGAATGGGGCTCGTGGGTGATCTGGTTCAGACGCTGGGAGCGCAGGTGATGACGCTGGGAGGAATCCTGGGAGGTCATGCAGATGTCCTTGAGAATGAGAGGCACTTAGTGACTAGACGAACAAGAAGACGCGACACAGTAAAAAATCCTCACTGCCCCGGATGAAAAAGGGCAGTGAGGCGGTCTGGGGTCAGATGTCCCACACCAGGTTGACCGAGAAGTTGCGGCCGGGCTGGGTCAGGCGGTCGAGGTTGGCGGGTGCGGTTTGTCCGGCCTCACCGACACTGTCGTAGCCGCGCACGTCGTCCCAGTTCCAGTATTTCTTGTCGGTCAGGTTGTACAGGCCGGCGTTCAGGGTCAGGTCATCGGTGACCTTGTAGAAGCCGCTGAGGTCGAGGATGCCGTAGCCCGGTGTCTTGAACTGACCGCTGGTGGCGCGGCCATCCGGGGCCTTGAAGGTGCTGTTGTCGACCCGGTCCTTGCGTTTGACCAGGGTCCAGCTCAGCAGCGCGCCATAGTTGTCCTGGTCGTAGCCGAGGCCAAACACGCCCTTGAGCGGGTTGACGCTGTTGATCGGCTCGCCGTTGTCATTGTTGCGACCGTAGGCGTAGGCCACCGAGCCGAGGCTGTACAGGCCCTGTGGTGCACCGAAGGCGTCGAGGTTGAGACGGCCCCTGGCTTCGGCGCCCTTGATGGTGGCGTGCTTGATGTTGTTGCTCTGGATCACCGACTGCAGGGCGCCGGCGGTGATGGCGTCTTCGTTGATGAAGTCGCGGTACTGGTTGTAGAACACTGAGACATCGAAGGAGCCCGCGTCGAAATTGCCCCGCAGGCCGGTCTCATAACCTTTGCTGGTTTCCGGCTTGAGGTTGGAGTTGGGCTCGACGACATAGCCGGTGGCGAGGTTTTCAAAGCGGCCGTAGAGCGCCTTGGCCGACGGCGTGCGGAAGCCCTCGGAGTATTGGCCATAGGCGGTGTAGTGCTCGTCGAAGGCGTAGGTCAGGCCGAACTTGGGCGAAACCCGATGCCAGGTCTTCTTCTCACTGCTGACCGGATAGTTGCCGGTGGGGTTGGCGACATTGAGGAATTCCTGCGTCAGTTTCGGCTTGAGCTGGGTGTAGTCGTAGCGCAGGCCAGGGGTGAAGGTCCAGGCGTTCCAGCTGATCTGGTCCTGGGCGAACAGGCTGTAGGTGCTGACGGTGGGGTCCGGGAAGTCGCTGGATTTTTTCACGCTGTCGCTGGCGCTTGGGCTGGGTGCGCCAACCGCGGTGCAGCCGCCGCCGACTTTCAGGCAAGTGGCGGTGCCGTAGCGCGAGCCGGTGACCTTCTGCTGCTTGAGGGTGGTGCCGTAGGTCAGCTGGTGCTCGGTTTCACCCAGGCTGAAGGCCTTGTCCATCTGGGCGTCGAATACCCACTGCTTCTCCTGGTAGAGGGTTTCGCGCTGGCGCAGCACGTCGCGGGCAATGTTGTAGCGTTCGCTGGTGGTCTGGTCGGTCTTGGCGATCTGGTAGTTCAGGCTCCACTTGATCTGGTCGGCGATCGGCGATTGCACGGCGAAGCTGTTTTCCAGGCCGAAGCGCTCACGGGTGATGGTGTCGTTGCCGACCCGCGAGCGATACCAGTTCTGACCGACGCCGTTGAGAAACAGGCCGCCTACTGCGCTTTTCTGGTTGGTGTCGCGGTCATCCTTGTACTTTTCATAGGTCAGGCCCAGGCGAGCATCCGGTGCATAGTTCCAGCCGAGCTTGGCCAGGACGTTGGTGGTGCGGGCGTCTTCCGGGTTGGCGGCGGTGCGGTTCAGGCCGGTGCCGTTGTTGCTGCCATAGGACTCGGTTTCGTGGCCATCACGCCGGCTCAGGTGCAGCAGGGCGTCGAAGTCGCTGGCCCGGCCGGCGACGGTGGCGGATTTCAGCCAGCTTTCATCAGCCGAGCTATAGCCGGTTTTCAGGCGCGCACCGAAGTCCTGGCCGGGTTTGATGATGTCGTCGGCGTCCAGGGTGTAGTAGCTGACGGCGCCGCCGATGGCGCTGCTGCCGTAGAGCACCGAGGCCGGGCCACGGAGGATTTCCACGCGCTTGACGATTTCCGGGTCGACATAGTTGCGGTTGGTCTTGGCGTAGGGACCGCTGAAGAAGTGATCCGGCACTTCCACGCCATCGACCTGGGTGAGAATCCGGTCGCTGTCGATGCCGCGGATGTTGTAGCCACTGAGTCCTGCGCGCTGACCTGCACCACCGACGGAAACCCCAGGCTCGTAGCGCACCAGTTCCTTGATGGTGTTGACGTTCTGGCGGTCCAGTTCTTTCCGGGTCTGCACACTCACGGTGCTCGGCACCGAGTTGATGTCCTGCTCCTGGCGGGTAGCGCTAATGGTCACTTGCTGCAGGTTCACCACGTTGGCGCCGCTGCGCTTCTCCAGGACGATGCTGTTGTTGCCCAGTTTGCGGTAGCTCAGGCTGGTGCCGCCGAGCAGCCGATCCAGGGCCTTTTCCGGCGGCAGCGAACCGCGTACGCCGGGGGAGGCAACGCCGGAACCCAGCTCGGCGGGCAGGCCCACTTGCCAGCCGGTGACCGCGGTAAAGGCATTGAGCGCCGAGACCAGCGGTTGCTCGGCAATGGCGAAGTTGTAGTTGCCCATGCGCTGGCTGGAAGGCGCCGGGGCATCGGCGGCCATGACAGGCGTGGCGTGAGCGCCGGCCAGCAGGATCGCTGCGGTGAGCAGCGACAGCGTGCAGTTCTGCAGACGGGTACAGGGAACAGAGGGTCGGCTGTTGAGGCGAGGGGACATCGAGAGCGCTCCGGGTCGCACGAATCTTATAGGTGCAGACGCGCATTAAAAATGCGAATCAGTTGCATTGGCTATAACGAGACGTATGACCCATGGCTATCGCGTAAAAATAATTATTCTCAGTTGAGAATCACCAGCGCCGGGAATTCCGAGAGTCGCGCCGAGGTGATATGGGCCAGGGATCGCAACACATCCAGGGGCTGGTCCAGGCGGTAGTTGCCGGTGACCGCAACACTTGCCAACTGTTCGTTGTTGTTGACGATCCAGCCCGGGTAATAACGCCGCAGTTCCGCCAGCACCTGATTGAGGGGGCAGTTCTCGAACACCAGGCGCCCTTCGACCCAGGCCAGGTCCTTGCCAGCATCGAGCTTGGCCGGGCGCTCAAACCCCTGAGGGCCGACGCGTACGCTTTCTCCGGCCCTCAAGCGAATGCGCTGGTCGGCGTGGGTCGCCCGCAGGTCGATATCGCCGCGTTGCACCTGGACCTGGGCGATGCCGTCCAGATAGCGCACGGCGAAGGCGGTGTCGCCCACGCTGGCCTTGACCGGACCGGCGTCCAGTTCCAGGGGGCGGCCGAGAGTGGCGGGGATCTCGAAGAAGGCTTCGCCCTGGTACAGCCGAGCCACGCGCTGGTGATCGTTGATCTGGCTGGAAAACGCCGAGTTGGTGTTGAGCAGGACTTTCGAGCCGTCTTCCAGTTGCAGGCGCTGGCGTTCACCCACCAGGGTCAGGTGGTCGGCCTGCAGGCGCAGGGGCAGGTTGCTGAAGCTGAACAGCCCAAGCACCAGCACTGCGGCGGTGGCCAGGGGCTTCCAGTGGGGGCGCAGGCGAGCCAGGCGTGAAACCTTCGGTGCAGGGGCGGCCAGGGCCTGGGCACAGAGCGCCACTTGCGGTCCGTTCCAGATGGCCTGGGCCTTTTCGAAGGCCTGGGCATTGAGCGGTGAAGCCGCCAGCCACTGATGAAACTGGCGCACCTGTTCCTCGTTCGGATGTTCCAGCTCGATCAGCCAATCCAGCGCCTGATCCATGGCAAGGGTGCTTGAGTGCGAGCCGGCAGGGGTGGGCGGCTCGGCGCTGTGAAAATCCGTCACGGGTGTTCCTCGGCGGCGTCTGTGCGCAGCTGTTTTTTCAAGAGAGAGCGAAAGCCGGCCAAGGTTAACAAAGGCCTGGGGCTGACGCAGTCATTGTGCTCAGCGGTTGAGACTCACTGGCCGTCGAGACGTTCGGCGACGCCGATGCAGATGGCCATGATCAATTTCAGTTCCTTTTGCACGGTGCTCAGCGACACCCCGAGTGCGTCGGCGATCTCCTGATAGCTGTGGCCATGCAGGCGGCTGAGGATGAAGATCTGCTGCTGGCGCGGGCTGAGCTGACCGAGGCTGAGGTTCAGGCGTTCGAGCAATTGCTCGGCGTGGGCTGCGTCCTCGGCGCTGCTGAGGGGAGCGGCGACGCTCTCCACCACCTCCGGTGGCACATCTTCCAGCAGGGTGCGGCCCTGGATGCGCCGGGCCCGCAGGTGGTCGAGCGCCAGGTTGCGTGCAGTCTGGAACACGAAGGGCTCAAGGTGGGTGATCGGCCGCTCGCTGAGGGCGCGGGTCACCCGCAGATAGGTTTCCTGCAGCAGGTCTTCGGCGGTGCTGTGGTTGTTGACCATCCGCTCCAGCGTTCGCAGCAGAGAAATTCGTTGAGTGAGGAAGACGTGGTTGAAGTGCGATTGACTCACAGCAAGGCCTGATCCATTTTTGCAGCAGATGATAATGATTGTCATCTGCGCCAATGGTCAAGCCTTGTGTGATTTATCCCCGAGCGGCCAGGTACGCCTGGTAGTCGGGAATCCGGTGTTCATGGGCCTGGCTCATCAGTGGGCTGCTGAGCAGATAGTCGGCGCTGCACTCGTTGCAGGCCACGGGAATGTTCCACACCGCCGCCACGCGCAGCAGGGCCTTGATATCCGGATCGTGGGGCTGGGGTTCGAAGGGGTCCCAGAAGAACACCAGCAGGTCGACCCGCTGTTCGGCAATCTGCGCGCCCAGTTGCTGATCGCCGCCCAGAGGGCCGCTGATCATGCTGTGCACCGGCAGTCCCAGGCGTTTGCTCAGCAGCAGCCCGGTGGTGCCGGTGGCCAGCAGTTCATGTTCGGCCAGGCGTGACTTCTGTCGTTCGGCCCAGTCCAGCAGAAAGACCTTGCAGTGGTCATGCGCGACCAGGGCGATGCGCTTGCGCGCCGCCATGGTCTTTTGGGTAAAACTGATACCGATCATCGACGAATATCCGTTTTATTCCGCGTTGCACAGGGCCAGGCAGTTATCCAGCATGCGGTTGGAAAAGCCCCACTCGTTGTCGTACCAGGCCAGCACCTTGAGCAAGCGACCGCCGCTGACCTTGGTGTGGTTGGCGTCGAAGATCGACGACAGCGGGTTGTGATTGAAGTCGCTGGAGACCAGCGGCAGGGTGTTGTAGCCGAGGATCTTCGAATGCTGGCTGGCACTCTTGAGCAGGGCGTTGACCTCTTCGGCGGTGGTGTCGCGCTTGAGGGTCACGGTCAGGTCCACCAGCGATACGTTGATCACCGGTACCCGCACTGCCATGCCGGTCAGCTTGCCCGCCAGCTCCGGCAGCACCAGGCCCACGGCTTCAGCGGCGCCGGTCTTGCTCGGGATCATGTTCTGGGTAGCCGAGCGGGCGCGGTAGGGGTCGCTGTGGTAGACGTCGGTGAGGTTCTGGTCGTTGGTGTAGGCGTGGATGGTGGTCATCAGGCCGCTGTCGATGCCCAGCTCGCGGTGCAGCACCTGGGCCACCGGGGCCAGGCAGTTGGTGGTGCACGAAGCGTTGGAAATGACCTGGTGCGACTGGCGCAGGATGTCGTGGTTGACACCGTAGACCACGGTGGCGTCGGCGCCTTTGGCCGGTGCCGAGATGATCACTTTGCGGGCGCCGGCAGTAAGATGGGCAGCGGCCTTGGCGCGGTCGGTGAACAGGCCGGTGCATTCGAAGACCACGTCGATCTTTTCCGCGGCCCAGGGCAGTTCGGCCGGGTTGCGGATGGCACTGACGGCAATCCGGTCGCCGTTGACGGTCAGGCTTTCCTGGTCGTGCTGGACTTCGGCGTCGAAAGTGCCGTGGACGGTGTCGTACTTCAGCAGGTGGGCATTGATCGCGCTGTCCCCCAGATCGTTGATGGCGACGATCTGCAGATCCTGACGATAGCCTTGGGTATAGAGTGCGCGCAGGACGTTACGGCCAATACGGCCAAAACCGTTGATTGCGATTCGAAGAGTCATGTGCAAACGCCTGTCGTTAAATTTGTTGTTGGAATTACAAGATTATTCGCATAGAAATAGAAAACAAGCCTTTTTAGTGGCAATATTTTGTCTTATCTACAACGAGTGACCTGAATCAACTGGTCCAAATGGTCAGAAATGTCCTCCACTGTCCCTCGGTGGCGGGGCTTCTGATCAGCATAGACAAACAGGTCGCCACATCCGTTAGCCTGGAGTTCTACATATGCATCCCCGCGTTCTTGAGGTCACCGAACGGCTTATCGCTCGCAGTCGCGCCACTCGCCAGGCCTATCTGGCGTTGATTCGCGGTGCCGCCAGCGATGGTCCGCAGCGCGGCAAGCTGCAGTGTGCGAACTTCGCCCACGGCGTGGCCGGTTGTGGCGCCGACGACAAACACAGCCTGCGGATGATGAATGCGGCCAACGTGGCAATTGTTTCGTCATATAACGACATGTTGTCGGCTCACCAGCCTTACGAGCGTTTTCCCGAGCAGATCAAGAAAGCCCTGCGCGAGATCGGTTCGGTGGGCCAGTTCGCTGGCGGCACCCCGGCCATGTGCGATGGCGTGACCCAGGGCGAGGCCGGCATGGAACTGAGCCTGCCGAGCCGCGAGGTGATCGCGTTGTCCACGGCCGTGGCCCTGTCGCACAACATGTTCGACGCGGCGCTGATGCTGGGGATCTGCGACAAGATCGTGCCGGGCCTGATGATGGGCGCCCTGCGCTTCGGTCATCTGCCGATGGTCTTCGTCCCGGGCGGGCCGATGGTGTCGGGGATTTCCAACAAGCAGAAGGCCGATGTGCGCCAGCGTTACGCTGAAGGCAAGGCCAGCCGCGAGGAGCTGCTGGAGTCGGAAATGAAGTCCTACCACAGCCCGGGCACCTGCACCTTCTACGGCACCGCCAACACCAACCAGTTGCTGATGGAAGTCATGGGCCTGCACCTGCCGGGCGCCTCGTTCGTCAACCCCAACACGCCGCTGCGCGACGCCCTGACCCATGAGGCGGCGCAGCAGGTCACGCGTCTGACCAAGCAGAGCGGCAGCTTCACGCCCATTGGCGAAATCGTCGACGAGCGTTGCCTGGTCAACTCCATCGTCGCTCTGCACGCCACCGGCGGCTCCACCAACCACACCCTGCACATGCCGGCCATTGCCCAGGCGGCAGGCATTCAGTTGACCTGGCAGGACATGGCCGATCTGTCCGAGGTGGTGCCGACCCTGTCTCACGTCTATCCCAACGGCAAGGCCGACATCAACCACTTCCAGGCAGCGGGCGGCATGTCGTTCCTGATCCGTGAACTGCTGGAAGCCGGCCTGCTTCACGAGGACGTCAATACCGTGGCCGGCCGCGGCCTGAGCCGCTACACCCAGGAGCCGTTCCTCGATAACGGCAAGCTGGTATGGCGCGAAGGCCCGATCGAAAGCCTCGATGAAAACATCCTGCGGCCGGTGGCCCGGGCCTTCTCTCCGGAAGGCGGCTTGCGGGTCATGGAAGGCAATCTGGGCCGCGGGGTGATGAAAGTGTCCGCCGTGGCCCCCGAGCATCAGGTCGTCGAAGCCCCGGCGGTGGTATTCCAGGACCAGCAGGACCTGGCCGATGCGTTCAAGGCCGGCCTGCTGGAGAAGGACTTCGTCGCGGTGATGCGCTTCCAGGGCCCGCGCTCCAACGGCATGCCCGAGCTGCACAAGATGACCCCGTTCCTCGGGGTGCTGCAGGACCGTGGCTTCAAGGTGGCGCTGGTGACCGATGGACGTATGTCGGGTGCCTCGGGCAAGATTCCGGCGGCGATTCATGTCAGCCCCGAAGCCCAGGTCGGCGGTGCGCTGGCTCGGGTGCTGGACGGTGACATCATTCGCGTTGACGGGGTCAAGGGCACCTTGGAACTCAAGGTCGACGCCGCCGAATTCGCCGCCCGGGAACCGGCCAAGGGCCTGTTGGGCAACAACGTCGGCACCGGTCGTGAACTCTTCGCTTTCATGCGCATGGCCTTCAGCTCGGCAGAGCAGGGCGCCAGCGCCTTTACCTCTGCTCTGGAGACGCTTAATTGAAACTGGCCCTGGTCGGTGACATCGGTGGCACCAACGCGCGCTTCGCGTTGTGGAAAGACCAACAACTGGACGCGATCCAGGTCCATGCAACGGCGGACTATCGCTGCCCGGAAGACGCCATCAAGGCGTACCTGCAAGACCAGGGCCTGGCCCTGGGTGCCATCGGTTCGGTATGCCTGTCGGTGGCCGGTCCGGTCAGCGGCGATGAGTTCCGTTTTACCAACAACCACTGGCGCCTGAGCCGTCAGGCGTTCTGCCAGGCCTTGCAGGTGGAGCAGTTGCTGCTGGTCAACGACTTCTCGGCCATGGCCCTGGGCATGACCCGCTTGCAGCCCGATGAGTTTCGCGTGGTCTGCGAAGGCGTTGCCGAGCCCTTGCGTCCGGCGGTGGTGATCGGTCCGGGCACTGGTCTCGGCGTCGGTACCCTGTTGAATTTCGGCGACGGCCGCTACATGGCCTTGCCGGGGGAAGGGGGGCATGTCGACCTGCCCTTGAGCAGCCCGCGGGAAACCCAGCTGTGGCAGCACATCCACGATGAAATTGGCCATGTCAGCGCCGAGACCGCTTTGAGCGGCAGTGGATTGCCGCGGGTGTACCGGGCGATCTGTGCGGTGGACGGCCATGAGCCGCGCCTCGATACCCCGGAGGCCATCACCGCTGCCGGGCTTGCTGGCGACCCGATTGCCCGGGAAGTGCTGGAGCAGTTCAGCTGCTGGCTGGGGCGAGTGGCGGGCAACAACGTGCTGACCACGGGCGCGCGGGGCGGGGTGTATATCGTCGGCGGGGTGATTCCCCGTTTCGCCGACTTCTTCATCCACAGCGGCTTTGCCAGGAGTTTTGCCGACAAGGGCTGCATGAGCGACTACTTCAAGGGCATTCCGGTGTGGTTGGTGACGGCGCCCTATTCCGGGCTGACCGGTGCCGGCGTAGCGCTGGAGCAGGCCCAGGGTTGACCTTGAGCCGCACGGCGAAGAGGCGGTAACACGCCTCCCTGCATCAGGCATAATCGCGCTCCCTGCCTAACAATAAGGACGGCCCCGGTGAGTTCAGTCAGTAAGTCGATTTTGTTGGTTGACGACGATCAGGAAATTCGCGAGCTGCTGGAAACCTACCTCAGCCGCTGCGGCTTCCAGGTGCGCACGACCGCCGATGGCGCCGGCTTTCGTCAGGCCCTGAGCGAGGCACCCAGCGACCTGGTGATCCTCGACGTGATGCTGCCCGACGAAGACGGCTTCAGCCTGTGCCGCTGGATTCGCCAGCACCCACGGTGCAGTCAGGTGCCGATCATCATGCTCACCGCCAGCTCCGACGAGGCCGACCGGGTGATCGGTCTGGAGCTGGGGGCCGACGACTACCTGGGCAAGCCCTTCAGCCCCCGGGAGTTGCAGGCGCGGATCAAGGCGCTGTTGCGCCGGGTGCAGTTCGCTCAGGAGCGGGTCGCAGGTGACGTGCTGTGCTTCGACGAGTGGCGCCTGGATGTGATCAGTCACCGCTTGTTTCATAACGACGGCGAGGAGGTGATCCTCTCCGGCGCCGACTTTGCCCTGCTCAAGCTGTTCCTCGACCACCCCCAGGAAATCCTCGACCGCGACACCATCGGCAATGCCACTCGCGGGCGTGACCTGATGCCCCTGGACCGCATCGTCGACATGGCCGTCAGCCGTCTGCGCCAGCGTCTGCGGGACACGGAAAAGCCACCGCGGCTGATCCGTACCGTGCGTGGCAGCGGGTATCAATTGGCAGCCAATGTGGTTGCCGGCAATGGTCACTGAGGCACTGCGCAGAGTATTGCGGCGGGTGCCGATGCCTCGCTCGCTGCTGGGGCGCATGCTGCTGCTGACCTTGCTGGCGGTGTTGTTCGCCCAGGCCCTGTCCAGCGTGATCTGGGTTTCGCAGTTGCGCGCTACCCAGCTCGAAGGCCTGGTGACCAGCGCCCGCAGCCTGGCTCACTCGATGACCGCCAGCGTCAGTTACCTGCGTTCGCTGCCGGTGGCTTATCGCCCCCTGGTGCTCGACCAGTTGCGCAGCATGGGCGGTACCCGTTTTGTCGTGACCCTCAATGACAAGCCCCTGGGCATGCAGGTGCTGCCCGCTACACCGCGCAAAGAGGCGGTATTGCAGGCGGTGGAGCAAGTGCTGCGCCAGTCCCTGGGCAACGACGCGGATCTATCCGTGACCTTTGTCAGCCCCGATGATCTGCGGATTTTCAATGGCGGCCTCAAGCTCGACGAGTTGCCCCGCTCCTGGGCCCATTACGCCTTGACCCTGGAGCCGGTGAACCCACCAGTGCTGGTAACCCAGATCCAGATGGCCCCGGGAGAATGGCTGTACATTGCCTCGCTGCTGCCCGAGCCCTATACCAGCCTCGAAGAACAGGGGCTGCCGGCGCAGCAGGTGTGGTTCATCCTGCTCACCAGCGGTTTTCTGCTGCTGTTCATTGGCCTGCTGGTGCATTGGCAGAGCCGGCCCCTCAAGCGTCTGGCCCGGGCGGCGCGGGACATGTCCCTGGGCGCCGATGTCGAGCCGGTGGCGCAGGGCGGCGGCAGTGAAGTGGTGGAAGTGGGGCGGGCCTTCAACAGCATGCGCGAACGCATCAGCCGCTACCTGACCGAGCGCAGCCAGCTGTTCAGTGCCATCTCCCATGACCTGCGCACCCCTATCACCCGCCTGCGCCTGCGAGTCGAACTGCTGGAGGACGAACAACTGCAAGCCAAGTTCGGCCGCGACCTGGACGAGCTGGAACTGCTGGTCAAAGGTGCGTTGCAATGCGTCAAGGACACCGACATCCACGAGAACATCGAGCCGGTGGACCTCAACCAGGTGCTCGACTGCCTGGTGGAGCCTTACCTGGCACCCAACGGCAATGGCCGTGTGACCCAGCAGGGTCGGGCGCTGGCCAGCTACCCGGGCAAGCCCCTGGCGCTCAAGCGCTGCATGGGCAACCTGATCGACAACGCCCTGAAGTACGGGCAGAACGCCCATCTGCACATCGAAGACGACGACAGCGGTTTTGTCCTGCATGTCGACGACGAAGGCCCGGGCGTACCGGAGCAGCGCCTGGAGCAGGTGTTCGAGCCGCATTTCCGTCTGGCCGGCCAGCAGCAGGGCTACGGCCTGGGCCTGGGGATTGCCCGCAACATTGCCCACAGCCATGGCGGCGAAGTCAGCCTGCAGAACCTGCGCGAAGGCGGCCTGCGGGTGACCCTGTACCTGCCCCGGACCTTCGACTGAGTGGCTGGCCTGTGCAGACGCTGACTTGTGTAGGAGCTGGCTTGCCAGCGAAGGCGTCCCCAAGGGCACTGCAGGACTCAAGGGCCTCTTCACCGGCAAGCCGGCTCCTACGGGTGGAGCCGCGCAATGTCACGGTTTGGTGACATTGTGCTGGCCCTTCGTTACCTGCGGTTGCGAACGGCTTGATTAGACTCAAGCCTTCGATAAAAACAACAACAGGCCACTCATGGACTCTCTCCCCCTGCCGCTGCGCAGTTGGCTGAACGCGCCCGCTCACCATTCCTGGCTCGCCGCCGAAGGCCTGCGCCTGCTTGATTTCGCCAAGGCTTCACGACTCGCCGAAGGCTTCGGCAACCTTGATGCCCGGGGCTGCCTGCCCGCCGGTGCCCAGGCCGAAACCATGAACACCGCGCGCATGACCCACAGCTTCGCCATGGCGCACATCCAGGGTCTGCCGGGTTATGCCGGGCTGGTGGATCACGGTATCGCCGCGCTCATGGGGCCGTTGCGCGATGCCGAGCACGGCGGCTGGTTCGCCGTGGCCGGTCAGGCCGATGGCAACAGCACCAAGGCGGCCTATCTGCATGCCTTTGTCGCCCTGGCCGCCAGCTCTGCGGTGGTGGCGCAGCGGCCGGGTGCCCAGGCCCTGCTTGAGGAGGCGATCCGGATCATTGACGGGCATTTCTGGAGCGAGGAGGAGGGCGCCATGCTCGAGTCCTTCAACCGTGACTGGCGCGAGCCGGAAGCCTATCGCGGCGCCAACAGCAACATGCACGCCACCGAGGCTTTCCTGGCCCTGGCCGATGTCACCCAGGACCCGCGCTGGCTCAACCGCGCCCTGCGCATCGTCGAGCGGGTGATCCATCAGCACGCCGCCGCCAACGACTTCATGGTGATCGAGCATTTCGACGCTGACTGGCAACCCCAGCGCGACTACAACCGGGCCTTTCCCGCCGACGGTTTCCGCCCCTTCGGCACCACGCCGGGCCACGGTTTCGAATGGGCGCGCCTGCTGTTGCACCTGGAGGCGTCGCGCGGCCTGGCCGGGATGCTGACCCCGGGCTGGCTGGCGCTGGATGCGCAGCACCTGTTCGCGAGCAACTGCCGCCACGGCTGGGATGTGGACGGTGCCCCGGGCATTGTCTACACCCTGGATTGGGACAACCGGCCGGTGGTGCACCAACGCCTGCACTGGACCCATGCCGAGGCCAGCGCCGCCGCCAGCGCTTTGCTCAGGCGCACCGGCCAGGAGCAGTACGAGGCCTGGTACCGGCGTTTCTGGGAGTTCTGCGAAGCCCATTTCATCGATCATCAGCAGGGCAGCTGGCATCACGAACTGGGCCGCGACAACCGCCCGGCCGCCGAGATCTGGGGCGGCAAGCCGGACCTCTATCACGCCTGGCAAGCCGTGCTGATTCCGCGTCTGCCCCTGGCGCCGAGCATGGCCTCGGCTTTGGCCCAAGCGTCTGTTCCGGGCCCTGTGTAACCATGTCGTGACATTTCCCCGTCGCTTCGTTACCCGAACGTTCGACTAGGCTGTTTAGACTCGTATGCAGCGCAAGCACCAGACTTGCATGCATAACAACAAGAAAGGTACTTCAAATGAATGCGATTTCTCGCCTCGCCACTGTCATTTCCCTTGCCTCTCTGTTTCCCCTGAGCGCCCTCGCCGCCGATTCCAAAGGTTCCGTGGAAGTCGTCCACTGGTGGACTTCGGGTGGTGAAAAAGCTGCCGTCGATGTGCTCAAGGCCCAAGTGGAAAAAGACGGTTTCACCTGGAAGGACGGCGCCGTGGCCGGTGGTGGCGGTTCCACTGCGATGACCGTGCTGAAAAGCCGCGCCGTGGCCGGCAACCCGCCGGGCGTAGCCCAGATCAAGGGCCCGGATATCCAGGAATGGGGCAGCACCGGCCTGCTCAGCACCGACACCCTCAAGGACGTGGCCAAGGCGGAAAACTGGGACGGCCTGCTCTCGTCCAAGGTGGCCAATACCGTCAAGTACGAAGGTGATTACGTAGCAGTGCCGGTGAATATCCACCGGGTCAACTGGCTGTGGATCAACCCTGAAGTGTTCAAGAAAGCCGGGATCGACAAGGCCCCGACCACCCTCGAAGAGTTCTATGCCGCCGGCGACAAGCTCAAGGCTGCGGGCTTCATTGCCCTGGCCCATGGCGGCCAGCCGTGGCAGGACAGCACCGTGTTTGAAGACGTGGTGCTCTCGGTCATGGGCCCTGAAGGCTACAAGAAAGCCCTGGTGGACCTGGACCAGAAAACCCTCTCCGGCCCGGAAATGACCAAGGCCTTTGCCGAGCTGAAGAAAATCACCGGCTACATGGACCCCAACCGTGCCGGGCGTGACTGGAACATTGCGGCTGCCGACGTGATCGGCGGCAAGGCCGGCATGCAGATGATGGGCGACTGGGCCAAGAGCGAATGGACGGCGGCGAAGAAAGTTGCCGGCAAGGACTACCAGTGCGTGCCGTTCCCGGGCACCGACAAGGCCTTCACCTACAACATCGACTCCCTGGCGGTGTTCAAGCTCAAGGCCGATCGCAAAGGTGATATCGCCGCTCAGCAGGACCTGGCCAAGGTGGCCCTGGGCAAGGACTTCCAGAAGGTCTTCAGCATCAACAAGGGCTCGATCCCGGTGCGCACCGACATGCTCAACGACATGAGCGCCGAGGGCTTCGACTCCTGCGCCCAGGCAGCGGCCAAGGACTTCCTGGCCGACGAGAAGACCGGCGGCCTGCAGCCGAGCATGGCGCACAACATGGCCACTTCCCTGGCGGTGCAGGGCGCGATCTTCGATGTGGTCACCAACTTCATGAACGACAAGGATGCGGACCCGGCCAAGGCCAGTGCGCAACTGGCCTCGGCGGTCAAAGCCGCGCAGTAATCCTTGACCCCGCCGCCGGTACGCCGGTGGCAGACCTGTGACTGTGTTGCCGCCCTGCAGGGCTTACGCCCATGCAGCGGCGGCGTGCATCCCGGATTCACTTCAATAACTGGGTTTTTGCGATGAGCTCTGTGGCGGTTTTCAGCAAGGCCTCACCCCTGGACGCACTGCAGCGCTGGCTACCCAAGCTGGTGCTGGCGCCGAGCATGGTGATCGTGCTCGTGGGGTTTTATGGCTACATCATCTGGACGTTCATTCTGTCCTTTACCAATTCCAGCTTCATGCCGAGCTACAAGTGGGTCGGCCTGCAGCAATACCTGCGCTTGATGGACAACGATCGCTGGTGGGTGGCGAGTAAGAACCTCGCGCTCTTCGGCGGTATGTTCATTGCCATCAGCCTGGTGCTGGGGGTGTTCCTGGCGGTGCTGCTGGACCAGCGCATCCGCAAGGAAGGCTTCATCCGTACCGTGTACCTGTACCCCATGGCACTGTCGATGATCGTCACCGGTACTGCCTGGAAGTGGCTGCTCAACCCTGGCCTGGGCCTGGACAAGATGCTCCGTGACTGGGGCTGGGAAGGCTTTCGCCTGGACTGGCTGGTGGATCAGGACCGGGTGGTCTACTGCCTGGTGATCGCCGCTGTATGGCAGGCCTCGGGCTTTGTCATGGCGATGTTCCTCGCCGGTCTGCGCGGTGTCGACCAGTCGATCATCCGCGCCGCCCAGGTGGACGGCGCGAGCCTGCCGACCATCTACCTGCGGATCGTCTTGCCGAGCCTGCGGCCGGTGTTCTTCAGTGCCTTCATGATCCTCGCCCACATCGCCATCAAGAGCTTCGACCTGGTGGCGGCGATGACCGCGGGCGGCCCGGGCTACTCCTCCGACCTGCCGGCGATGTTCATGTACTCCTTCACCTTCAGCCGGGGCCAGATGGGCATCGGCTCGGCCAGCGCCATGCTGATGCTCGGTGCCGTACTGACCATCCTGGTGCCGTACCTGTACTCCGAACTGCGAGGCAAGCGCCATGACTAACTCCCTCGCCAAGCCGACCCTGAACTTCAGCCGGATCGCCATCTACGCCACCTTGCTGCTGGTGGCGGCGGTGTATCTGATTCCATTGGTGGTGATGCTGCTGACCAGCTTCAAGACCCCTGAAGACATCCGCACCGGCAACCTGCTGAGCTGGCCCCAGGTGGTGGACGGCATTGGCTGGATCAAAGCCTGGGACGCTGTGGGCGGCTACTTCTGGAACTCGGTGAAGATCACCGTGCCGGCGGTACTGATCTCCACCTTCATCGGTGCAATGAACGGCTACGTGCTGTCGATGTGGCGCTTTCGCGGCTCCCAGCTGTTCTTCGGCCTGCTGCTGTTCGGCTGCTTCCTGCCGTTCCAGACCGTGCTGCTGCCGGCCTCGTTCACCCTTGGCAAGTTCGGCCTGGCCAACACCACCACCGGTCTGGTGCTGGTGCACGTGGTCTACGGCCTGGCCTTCACCACGCTGTTTTTCCGCAACTACTACGTGAGCATCCCCGATGCCCTGGTCAAGGCCGCGCGTTTGGATGGCGCCGGGTTCTTCACCATCTTCGGCAAGATCCTGCTGCCGATGTCGGTGCCGATCATCATGGTCTGCCTGATCTGGCAGTTCACCCAGATCTGGAACGATTTCCTGTTCGGCGTGGTGTTTGCCAGCGGCGATGCGCAACCGATCACCGTGGCCCTGAACAACCTGGTCAACACCAGCACCGGGGCCAAGGAATACAACGTTGATATGGCGGCGGCGATGATCGCCGGGCTGCCGACACTGCTGGTCTACATCTTCGCCGGCAAGTATTTCCTGCGCGGGCTGACGTCCGGCGCAGTCAAGGGGTAAAGCATGGCCACTCTCGAATTACGCAACGTCAACAAGACCTACGGTGCCGGCCTGCCGGACACCCTGAAGAACATCGAACTGAAGATCGACGACGGTGAGTTCCTGATCCTCGTCGGCCCGTCCGGCTGCGGCAAATCCACCCTGATGAACTGCATCGCCGGGCTGGAGAACATCAGCGGCGGGGCGATCCTGGTGGACGACGCCGACATCAGCGGCATGAGCCCCAAGGATCGTGACATCGCCATGGTGTTTCAGTCCTACGCGCTGTATCCGACCATGAGCGTGCGCGACAACATCGCCTTCGGCCTGAAGATCCGCAAGATGCCCACTGCCGAGATCGACGCGGAAGTGGCGCGGGTGGCCAAGTTGCTGCAGATCGAGCACCTGCTGACCCGCAAGCCGGGCCAGCTCTCCGGTGGCCAGCAGCAGCGGGTGGCCATGGGCCGGGCGCTGGCGCGGCGACCGAAGATCTACCTGTTCGACGAACCGCTGTCCAACCTCGACGCCAAGCTGCGGGTCGAGATGCGCACCGAAATGAAACTGATGCACCAGCGCCTCAAGACCACCACGGTCTATGTCACCCACGACCAGATCGAAGCCATGACCCTGGGCGACAAAGTGGCGGTGATGAAGGACGGGATCATCCAGCAGTTCGGCACCCCGAAGCAGATCTACAACGACCCGGCCAACCTGTTCGTGGCGAGTTTTATCGGATCGCCGCCGATGAACTTCATCCCCCTGCGCCTGCAACGCAAGGACGGCCGCCTGCTGGCGCTACTGGACAGTGGCCAGGCCCGTTGCGAGCTGCCTCTTGGCATGCAGGACGCGGGGCTCGAAGACCGCGAGGTGATCCTCGGCATTCGTCCGGAGCAGATCTCCCTGGCTCCCGCCGAAGCCAATGGTTTGCCGACCCTGCGCGCCGAGGTCCAGGTGGTCGAGCCCACCGGTCCCGACACCCTGGTGTTCGTCACCCTCAATGGCACCAAGGTCTGCTGCCGCCTGGCTCCGGATCAGGCGCCCGATGCCGGGGAAACCCTGACCCTGCAGTTCGATCCGGCCCGAGTGCTGCTGTTCGATGCCCAGAGTGGCGAGCGCCTGGGAGCGGCCGGCGCGCCTGTGTCCGAGCCCCGTAGCGGCAACGTGGCGCAGTTCAAGGGGCGTTGAATCCGTGACGGATGGCCTGTCATCCGTCGCACCCGCTGTAAACCGCGTTGGATAAATCGTTAATAACAATAAAGACGAGGATGTAGGGATGAAAAAGCAACACAGCAATACCCGGCTGCTTTGCCAGTTGTCAGCGGCTGCGGCATTGGTCCTGTCCGCCAATGCCATGGCGGACGAGGCGTTCAGCGCCGACTCCAAGTGGATGACCGGCGACTGGGGTGGTGAGCGTACCAAGCTGATCGAGCAGGGGATCGACATCAAGGCCGACTACGTCGGTGAAATGGGCGCCAACCTGCATGGCGGCTACAACGACGACAAGACCGGGCGCTACAGCGATCAGTTCGGCCTTGGCGTGGCCTTCGATCTGCAGAAGCTGCTGGGCTGGGACAATACCCAGGCCAAGATTCAGCTGACCAACCGTAACGGCCAGAACATTTCCAACGATCGTATCGGCGACCCGCGTGCCGGCACCCTGAGTTCTTCCCAGGAGGTGTACGGTCGTGGCCATATGGTGCGTCTGACTCAGCTGTGGATTCAGCACCAGTTCCTCGACGGCAAGCTGGACGTCAAGGCCGGTTACTTCGGCGAAGGCGAAGACTTCAACACCTTCCCCTGCGAGTTCCAGAACCTGGCCTTCTGCGGCTCCCAGGTGGGCAACTGGGCCACCGGCATCTGGTACAACTGGCCGGTCAGCCAGGCGGCGCTGCGGGTCAAATACCACATCACCCCCGAGCTGTATGCGCAGATCGGCGCTTACAACCAGAACCCGTCGCAGCTGGAGCACGGCAACGGCTTCAAGCTCAGCGGCAGCGGCACCAAGGGCACGGTATTGCCGGTGGAACTGGTCTGGTCGCCCAAGCTCAATAGCCTGCCGGGCGAGTACCGCGTGGGTTACTACAAGAGCACGGCCGACGCCAATGATGTGCGCAAGGACGCCAACGGCCAGGACGCCGCGGACACAGGCGACGCCTATCGCGTGCACAACAGCAAGCACGGCTACTGGTTCGTCGGGCAGCAGCAACTCACCACCCACAACGGTGACGCTTCCCGTGGCTTGAACATCGCCGCCAACGCCACCTTCCATGACAAGGACACCAACGTCGTCGACAACTACCAGTCGCTGATGTTCGTGTACAAGGGGCCGTTCGATGCGCGTCCGAAAGATGACGTGGGCATCGGTTTTGCGCGGATCCACGTCAACGACGATGTGCGCAAGAACGCCCAGCTGATCAATGAGGACAACGGCATCAGCAACTACGACAACCCGCTGTACATGCCGCTGCGCGACACGGAATACAACTACGAGATCAACTACGGTTTCCACGTCACCAACTGGCTGACCGTACGCCCCAACCTGCAATACATCACCCATCCGGGCGGTGTGGATGAAGTGGATAACGCGTTGGTGGCCGGTCTGAAAATTCAGTCGGTGTTCTAGAGCTGTTGCGATAAGCTCCTCCTCCATGTGCGCATTTTGCGGATGGCCCAGGCCGTCCGCTTTTTTTTGTGGGGATTGCAAGTCCCCCTGATGAGTATCGAGACAGCAGTGAATTTCAGGACCGCGGCCCATGCATGAGCATCCGCTACAACGCTTTTTCAAATCCCTGCGCGAACGCCCGGTGTTCGCCTGGGAGCGCTATCAGATGCGCGATGTGCTGGTGATCGATCACCCGCTGTGTCAGGCGGTGTTCAGTCGCCAGGGCGCTCAACTGCTGCACTTTCAGCCGGTCGGGCAGAAGCCCTGGCTGTGGTGTGCCTCGAAGTGGCCGCAAGTGGGGGCGATCCGCGGCGGGGTGCCGGTGTGCTGGCCCTGGTACGGTCGCCATCCCAGTGAAAATGCCTGGCCGTCCCACGGTTGGGCGCGGCTGCTGGACTGGAAACTGCTGGACAGCAGCAGCGACGAGGACGGCGTGCGCCTGCACTGGCAATTGCAGCTGTGCGACTGGAAGGTCGACCTGCACGCACACCTGGGGCAAAGCATGGATCTGCGCCTGAGCACCGAGCACCAGGACAGTGAACCTTGTCAGTTGAGCCAGGCTTTGCACGCCTATTGGCGTATTGGCGACGTCGGCGAGGTAGCGCTGTCCGGGCTTGATGGCGCCCAGGGTTACGACCAGTTGAACCGCCAGGTCTGTCAGCAGCAGGGCGAGTTGCGGGTCGAGGGCGGGTGCCAGCGGGTGTTCCAGCACGAAGGCGAATTGCAGCTCAAGGACCACGCCTGGCAACGGGAGTTGTGCATCGACACTGGTGACGATGCCGACACCGTGGTCTGGCACCCCGGCACCCGGCCCTTGCTGGGGGTGAGCTGGAATGAGGTGTCGCGGTTTGTCTGTGTCGAAGCGGCTGCCGGCGGCACCGACAGCCTGTGCCTGGCGCCGGGGGAGCAGGCGCATCTGAGCTTGCAGGCGCGGGCTGCGGTGTAGGAGTCGGTAGGCCGGCGAACCGGCCAGCCTCAGTTGAACTCGTCGCCCACCGGGTAGCGGCTGGCGTTGAGGCTTTCCTTGATCTTGCGCAGGTGCGGCTGGAAGTCCACGCCACGGCGCAGAGTCATGCCGGTGGCCAGCACGTCGAGCACGGTGAGCTGGATGATCCGCGAGGTCATCGGCATGTAGATGTCGGTGTCTTCGGGCAGAGGGATGTTCAGGCTCAAGGTACTGGCCTTGGCCAGCGGCGAGTTCTCTGCGGTGAGCCCCAGCACCGAAGCGCCGTTTTCCCGGGCAATGCGTGCCACTTCCACCAGTTCGCGGGTCCGGCCGGTGTAGGAAATGATCACGAACAATTCGCCGGTGTGGGCCACCGAGGCGATCATGCGCTGCATCAGTACATCGGCATGGGCCGTCACTGCCAGGTTGAAGCGGAAAAACTTGTGCAGTGCATCCATGGCCACCGGGGCCGAGGCACCGAGGCCGAAGAAGTGGATCTGCCGAGCCTGAATCAACAGGTCAACGGCCTTGCTGATCAGGTTCGGGTCCAGGGCCTGGCAGGCACTGTCCAGGGAGGCGATGGCGCTGCCGAAGATCTTTTGTGTGTAGGCCTCGGGGTTGTCGTCGGCCTCTACGGCGCGGCTGACGTAGGCGGCGCCGCTGGCCAGACTCTGGGCCAGTTGCAGCTTGAGTTCCGGGTAGCCGCTGACACCGAACGAGCGGCAGAAGCGATTGACCGTCGGTTCGCTGACCGAAGCGGCCTGGGCCAGCGCAGCGATGCTGAAGCGAGTCGCCTGCTGTGGGTTGAGCAGGATGACTTCGGCGACTTTACGTTCCGCCTTGTTCAGTTCTTCAAGGCGGTTCTGGATCTGCTCCAGAAGATTTCGCACTCGGTCCATTCAGGTTTCCTAGATCGGCTAGACAGGCGCAGCGGCAGAGCCGCTAGAGCGCCCGCAATGCGAAGTTGAGAGGTGGCCTATCCTACTGATGGCCTGGATCGACCACCACCTGGAATCTGTATTTTGTAAAAATGTTGTGTTTATTACTACATTTTTCCTTGAGTGATGCCTTGAAAAAAGGTATTTGTAGCTTAACTTGATAAAAGAACAAACATCATGCCTTCGATAACGGTTGAACCCTGCACTTTTGCCTTGTTCGGCGCGCTGGGCGATCTGGCGCTGCGTAAGCTGTTTCCTGCCTTGTACCAACTCGATGCCGCCGGTCTGTTGCATGAAGACACGCGGATTCTGGCCCTGGCTCGTGAGCCGGGCAGCGAGCAAGAGCACCTGGCGAATATCGAAACCGAGCTGCGCAAGTACGTCGGTGACAAGGACATCGACACTGAGGTCCTGCAGACTTTTCTCGCTCGCCTGAGCTACCTGCATGTGGACTTCCTCAAGGCCGAGGACTATGTGGCCCTGGCTGAGCGCGCCGGCGGCGAACAACGCTTGATCGCCTACTTCGCCACACCGGCGGCGGTGTATGGCGCGATTTGCGAGAACCTGTCCCGGGTCGGACTTAACCAGCACACTCGCGTGGTCCTGGAAAAACCCATTGGCTCGGACCTGGAATCGTCGCGCAAGGTCAACGACGCGGTGGCCCAGTTCTTCCCGGAAAACCGCATCTACCGGATCGACCATTACCTGGGCAAGGAGACGGTGCAGAACCTGATCGCCTTGCGCTTCGCCAACAGCCTGTTCGAAACCCAGTGGAACCAGAACTACATCTCCCACGTGGAAATCACCGTGGCCGAGAAGGTTGGCATCGAAGGCCGCTGGGGCTATTTCGACAAGGCCGGTCAACTGCGGGACATGATCCAGAACCACTTGCTGCAGTTGCTGTGCCTGATCGCCATGGACCCACCGGCCGACCTCTCCGCCGACAGCATCCGTGACGAGAAGGTCAAGGTGCTCAAGGCCCTGGCGCCCATCAGCCCGGAAGGCCTGACCACCCAGGTGGTGCGTGGCCAGTACATTGCCGGTCACAGCGAGGGCCAATCGGTGCCGGGTTACCTGGAAGAAGAAAACTCCAACACCCAGAGCGACACCGAAACCTTCGTCGCCCTGCGTGCCGATATCCGCAACTGGCGTTGGGCCGGGGTGCCGTTCTACCTGCGTACCGGCAAGCGCATGCCGCAAAAACTGTCGCAGATCGTCATCCACTTCAAAGAGCCGTCGCACTATATCTTTGCCCCCGAGCAGCGCCTGCAGATCAGCAACAAGCTGATCATTCGCCTGCAGCCGGATGAAGGCATCTCGTTGCGGGTGATGACCAAGGAACAAGGCCTGGACAAGGGCATGCAGCTGCGCAGCGGTCCGTTGCAGCTGAATTTTTCCGATACCTATCGCAGTGCACGGATTCCCGATGCCTACGAGCGGTTGTTGCTGGAAGTGATGCGCGGCAATCAGAACCTGTTTGTCCGCAAAGATGAAATCGAAGCCGCGTGGAAGTGGTGTGACCAGTTGATCGCCGGGTGGAAAAAATCCGGTGATGCGCCCAAGCCGTATGCGGCCGGGTCCTGGGGGCCGATGAGCTCCATTGCACTGATCACGCGGGACGGGAGGTCTTGGTATGGCGATATCTGATTTGCAACTGCCGGCGGGGGTAGCAGCCCACGAATTCCGCAGTCCTACCTTGTTGGCTGAAGGCCAGGCGCTGAGAGTGGCCGAGCTGCTGCGCGAGGCCATTGCCGTCCGCGGCAACGCGACCCTGGTGGTGTCCGGTGGCCGTAGCCCGGTGGCGTTTTTCCAGGCCCTGGTGAAGCAGGAGCTGGATTGGTCCAAGGTGCTGATCACCCTGGCGGACGAGCGTTGGGTGCCGGTGGAGCATGCCGACAGCAATGCCGGCCTGCTCAAGCGCTATCTGCTCCAGGGGCCGGTGGCCAAGGCCAGCTTCCTCAGCCTCTATAGCGCGGCGGCCAACCTGGAAGAAGCGGCCCAGCAGGCCGATCGTCTGTTGTCCGAGTTGCCGGGAATTGATGTGCTGGTGCTGGGCATGGGTGATGACGGTCATACCGCCTCGCTGTTCCCCAACAGCCCGAACCTGGCCGAGGCGCTTCGGGTCGATGGCAGCCGTCGCTGCTGGCCAATGCTGGCGCCCACCGTGCCCCATCAGCGCCTGAGCATGAGCCGGGCCTTGCTGGCCTCGGCCCGCCATCAGCTGTTGTCGATTTCCGGTCAGTCCAAGCTGACCACCCTGAGTGCCGCACTGGCCGGTGACGCTGTTGCCGAAATGCCGATTCGCGCCTTCCTGCAAACCCCGTTAGAGATTTACTGGTGCCCATGAGCCAAGGATCAGCCGCTATGACAAACCTACCCCCGACCGTTTCCATGGCGGACAAAGTTGCCCTGATCGACAGCCTCTGTGCCAAGGCGCGGATTCTGCCGGTGATCACCATTGCCCGTGAGCAGGATGTGCTGCCACTAGCAGACGCCCTGGCGGCAGGTGGCCTGACGGCCCTGGAAGTGACCCTGCGTTCGCAGTTCGGCCTCAAGGCCATCCAGATCCTGCGCGAGCAGCGTCCGGAACTGGTGACCGGTGCCGGCACCGTGCTTGATCCGCACATGCTCACCGCGGCGCAAGCGGCAGGCTCGCAGTTCATCGTCACCCCGGGTATCACCCGTGACCTGTTGCAGGCCAGTGTCGCCAGTCCGATCCCGCTGTTGCCGGGGATCAGCAATGCTTCCGGGATCATGGAGGGTTATGCCCTGGGTTATCGTCGCTTCAAGCTGTTCCCGGCTGAAGTCAGCGGTGGTGTGGCGGCGATCAAGGCCCTGGGCGGTCCGTTCGGTGAGGTGAAATTCTGCCCGACTGGCGGCGTTGGCCCGGCCAATATCAAGAGCTACATGGCCTTGAAGAATGTGATGTGCGTGGGCGGTAGCTGGATGCTCGATCCCGAGTGGATCAAGAACGGCGACTGGGCGCGGATTCAAGAGTGCACAGCCGAGGCCCTGTCTCTGCTGGACTGAAATTTTTACCTGATTCGTTGGTGTGTTCTACGGCTTTACGGTGCGCTTGGTCGGTGCACCGTTTTTTTTTGCCTGGAGAAAAAGCCTCGCCCCTCGCTTGAAGAGAGGGAGGCGTCACTGGTTGGCCAATTCGCCAAGGGCCCCGATCAAGCACTGGATGTGCTCCAGAGGCGTCACCAGCCCCGGGGTGATGCGGATGCAGGGGCCAAAACCGGCGCCGGTACGGGTTACGGCGAACAGGTTGTAGTCGCGCAGCAGGCGCTCCACCAGGGCTTGCTGGTCGGCGTGGCGGGTAAAGCGCAGGGCGCTGATGGCGCAGCACAGGCGCGGGTCTTTCGGGGTCAGGATTTCGATCCCTGGCGTCTCGCGCACGGCTTCGGTCCAGGTCGCGCGCAGGTAGTTCAGGCGTGCGCCCTTGGCCGCCGAACCGCCCATGGCTCGATGCTCTTCGAACACCAGGGGCAAGGTCATCAGCGCCGGGATGTTCGGTGTGCTGTAGGGCGTTCGGGCCCTGATGTCGTCGGTGGGGAAGTGGAACTCGCCCATGTCCGGGTCGATATCCTCCAGGCGTTCCGGGTGGATATAGATAAAGCCCAGGCTCAGTGGCGCTCCGATCCATTTGTGCAGGTTGAAACCAGCGAAGGCGATCCCCAGCTGGGGCAGGTCGAAGTCGATCTGGCCCAGGGCGTGGGCGCCGTCGAGAATGATGTCGACTTGGTGTTCCCGGGCGGCAGCAGCAATGGCCTGGACTGGCATGACCAGTCCGCTGCGATGGGTGACGTAGGTCAGCGGCATCAGCTTGAGTCGCGGGTAACGCTCGAACGCGCTTGTATAGGTGTCGAGCAGGCTGTCAAAACTGGCAGGGTGCTGGTGCTCGATTTCTATCACCTCCACACCCCGGTGACGGGCCAGCCAGCGCATCGCGCTTTTCACCGTGTCGTACTCCAGGTCGCTGAGCAGCACCTGGTCGCCGGGTTGCAGGCGGTTGTAGTTGCGGATCAAGGATTGCAGGGCGTCGGAAGCACAGCGAGTCAGGGCCACGGCATTCTCCGGGGCCTCCAGCAGTGCTGCCAGCTGGCCACGGATCTGCAGGGCCTCGATCTGTTCGAAGCGCTGGCGCACATGCACCGAGTTGCTGCGGTTCACCCACTGGATATTGTGTTGGTACTCCTCGGCCACCTTGCGCGTCATGCGCCCGAAATAGCCGTTCTCCAGATTGATCGGCCCAGGTTCGATGTCGAACTGCCGGGCGATTGCACGCCAATGGTCTTCGTCCTGGGCGAGGGTTGCTGCAGTCCTTGGCATGGTGGGCTCTTTTTCAGTGACGGGGCTTGGGTTTGCCGTGTTTGGCGCGCAGCGGGTCCAGCAGGTCGGACAGGCCGTTGTGATCGATCTCCTGCATCAGGGCCAGCAGGCCGCCGAGCTCGCCCTTGGGAAAGCCCTCGCGGGCGAACCAATTCAGGTAGGGGCCGGGCAGGTCGGCCAGGATGCGGCCCTTGTACTTGCCGAAGGGCATTTCCCGGGTGATCAGCAGTTCAAGTGTCTCGGGGGTCATGGCGCAACTTTCGTGTGATTCGAACGCCATGGAAAATACAGGCATTCTGCATGCAGGCCAAATGACAGATCATGCAAATAACGCGGATACAGATTTTTAGTTAAAAGATAACTTATTGAAAATTAAGTAAAAAATATAAATTCAAAGTCTGGCATGGCGGGTGCAAAGGTTAATCCAGCAGTTAACCCAGCAGTTGACTCAACTCTCTCAACCCGCAAGGAACCAGAAAATGACTGACTTGAATAAAGAAGCAATTTCGGTGCTCAACAGCCTGATCGAGACCAGCAAGGATGGTCAGGAAGGGTTCAAGACCTGTGCTGAAGACATCAAGCACCCAGAACTCAAGGCGCTGTTCATCAAGCGCTCCACCGATTGCGCTACCGCCGCCGCCGAACTGCAGTCCGTGGTGCGCTCCATGGGTGGCGAACCGGAAACCTCCACCAGCGTCAGTGGCGATCTGCACCGTCGTTGGGTCGACCTCAAGTCACTGGTGACCGGCAAGGATGAGGAATCGGTGCTCAACGAGGCCGAGCGTGGCGAAGACCATGCCTTGAAGTCCTACAAGGAGGCGCTGGATAAAATCAGCAAGCACAACCTGGTGGGTATTCGTGATGTGGTAGAGCGCCAGTACCACGGCGTGCAACGCAATCACGATCAGGTCAAAGCGTTGCGCAACCAGGCTCGTGCCCGTTCGTAACGGCTAAAACCTGTCAAAAACGCCAGCCAGTCTGGCGTTTTTTTATGCCTGTGATTTAGTGCTGGACGGGAATTAGTTAGCTAGCTAATAATTAGCTCGCGCCCACTCGTGGCGATCCCGACTATGGTTATTCAGTCCTTCCGAGAGTCCTTGTTCGTGCCCATTACCTTGCAGGCCTTGCTTGCTCCCAGCCTTCCTGCCGTGCAGTTCGCGATCAAGACGCTGCTGGGTGGCGGCCTGGCGCTGTGGCTGGCGTTGCGTTGGGGCCTGGAGCAGCCGGCCTGGGCCCTGATGACCGCGTTCATCGTCGCTCAGCCGTTGTCCGGAATGGTGCTGCAAAAGGGGCTGGCCCGGCTGCTGGGGACTTTGGTTGGCACCCTTATGTCGGTGCTGTTCATGGGCCTGTTCGCCCAGACGCCCTGGTTGTTCCTGCTGGCCCTGGCCCTGTGGCTGGGGTTGTGTACCGCCAGTTCCACGCTGCTGCGCAGTGCCTGGTCCTATTCCTTCGTGCTGGCGGGCTACACCGTGGCGATCATCGCCTTGCCCGCCATCAGTCACCCGTTGACCGTGTTCGATCAGGCCGTGGCCCGTTGCACGGAGATCTCCCTGGGGATCATTTGCGCCACCGCCAGCAGTGCCCTGATCTGGCCGATGCGGGTAGAGCGGCAATTGGCGGATCAGGCCCGCAGCGCCTGGCACAGTGGCATGCAGGCCGCTCGCGCCACCCTGGCCGGCGATGCCATGGCGCGCAAGGGCCTGCTGGAAATTCTCGGGCGCATCGTCGCCGTGGACTCCCAGCGCGAACACGCCTGGTTCGAAGGGCCATCGGGGCGCCAGCGGGCCCGGGCCATCAGTGGCCTGAGCCAGAAGCTGCTGATGCTGTTGCGGATCTCCCGTTCGGTGCGGCGCCAGTGGAAACAATTGGACGCCGACGAAGCCCGGCAACTGCAGCCCTGGATGGATCGGGTTCAGGAAGCCCTGGCGGCGGCCGACAAGGCTGGTCTGCAAGCGCTGCGGCCGCGCCTGCAGGAAGCGTTCCATGAGCTTCAGATCAGCCCGGCGCAGAGCTTTTGCCTGGCGCGTTTTGCGTTGTTGCTGGATACCGCCCTGGCGGCAACCCAGGCCCTGGACGCGGTGCAGGAGGGGTGGGCGCCGGTGGAGCAACCGGCAACCCTGACTCCCCATCGTGATCTGTCGCTGGCCCTGGTATTCGGTGCCCGCAGTGCCTTGGCGTTTCTCACGGTGGCCAGCTTCTGGCTGGCCACTGCCTGGCCTGCTGCTTCCGGGGCCATGCTCCTGACCTGTGTGGTCTGCAGTCTGTTTGCCAGCCGTGAGAACGGCGCGCAGATTGGCATGAGCTTCATGCGCGGAATCTTCCTGGCGATTCCTGCGGCGTTCCTGGTGGGGCAGATCCTCCTGCCCCAATGGAGCGGCTTTGCGATGTTGGCCATGGCCATGGGCGTGCCGCTGTTCTTCGGCGCCCTGGGCATGGCCAAGCCACAGATAGGCGCCACTGCCACTTCGTTCTGCCTGCATTTCATCGTGTTGATTTCGCCGATGAACCGCATGAATTTCGATGTCGCCAGCTTCTTCAACAATGCCCAGGCCATGGTGCTGGGGGTGGGCGCCGCGGTACTGGCCTTCCATCTGCTGATTCTGCGTAACCCGGCCTGGCATGGCCGGCGCCTGCTGGCGGCGACCTTGAGTGATCTGGTGCGTTTGACTCGGCGCAACCTGCGGGGCGCGGAAAGCTGGTTCGGCGGGCGCATGGCTGATCGCCTGCTGCAACTGGCCCGGCATTATCCGGAGCTGCCGGAACAGGCCCGCAGTCGCTGGGACGATGGCCTGTTGGGCCTGGACGTCGGCGATGAACTGATGCACCTGCGCCTGAGCCTGGCGGTGGCCCAGGTGCCGGTGAGTGCGGCGCAGCGTGAGTATTTCGAGCAGTTGCAACGCATCCTTGAACAGGGCCCGGCCGGTCATCGACAGGAAGCGCTGGTGGCGCCCAGTGCGGCCTTGCTCGACGCTTTGGACCAGCAGCCACCCAGTGACGCGTTGAAACTGGCCAAGGGGGCGGTGCTGCAATTGCAAAACAGCTGGCGCAGTTGGTGCCGGCAGCAGGAGGACAGTCATGGGGCTGCGTGAGTGGTCGTTGGGCGGGGTGCTGCTCAGCCCGTTTCTGATTTACGTGGTGCTGGCGCTGGTGGTCACCGGCGTGCTGCGAGTGCTGGTGCGAGTCACCGGATTGGGGCGCTGGATCTGGCATGAAGCCCTGTTCGATTGTGCCCTGTACGTCTGTGTATTGACGGTGATCACTGTGGTCCTGGGACCTTTATAAGGAGTTGATTATGCGTACACCCGTACGTGTCGTATTTACCCTGTGCCTGGTGGCGGTGGCGATCTTCGCCGGTTATCACCTGTGGCAGTACTACATGCTGACGCCCTGGACCCGGGACGCGCGGATTCGCGCCGACGTGGTGATCGTGGCCCCGGACGTATCCGGCTGGGTGCGCGAGCTCAAGGTGGCGGACAACCAGCCCGTGAAGGCCGGAGACTTGTTGCTGAGCATCGACCGTGACCGGTTCGAGGCGGCCCTGGAAAAGGCCCAGGCCGTGGTTCAGACCCGTCAGCAGCAATTGAGTCTGCGCGAGCACGAGGCCAGTCGCCGTGCGGCCCTGGGTCCCCAGGCCATCAGTGCCGAGCTGCGCGAGAACGCCCAGATCAACGCCGGCATAGCCCGGGGCGAACTGCGTCAGGCCCAGGCCGAGGCCAAGGTCGCGGAGCTCAACCTGGCCCGCAGTCAGGTGCGCGCGCCCCGTAACGGGCATATCACCAACCTGCGCCTGGCCGAGGGTAACTACGTCAATGCCGGGCAGCCAGTGATGGCGCTGATCGATGATTCGACGTTCTACGTCCAGGCTTATTTCGAGGAAACCAAGCTGCCGCGAATCCAGGTCGGCGACCCGGTAAAGGTCTGGCTGATGAGTGCCGGCAATGCCCTGCCGGGCCATGTGCAAAGCGTCAGCCGGGGGATCACCGACCGCAACGCCACCCCTGACGGGCAATTGCTGGCGGAGGTGGAGCCGACCTTCAACTGGGTTCGTCTGGCCCAGCGGATTCCGGTGCGGATCAAGCTGGACAAGGTGCCTGAAGGCATCAATCTGAGCGCCGGGATGACCGCCAGCGTGCAGGTCGAGGAGGGCAGTGGACGGTAGGAGACGGCTTGCTGGCGCAAGCCATGACGAGCAAAGCCTTCGCCGACAAGCCGGCTCCTGGAGGATTACGTGGGGCGCGGTTTAGCCAATGGTGATGGCCGGCAGGGTCGGCAGGGTCACGGTCTGTTGCTTGCGTGGGGCGAGGATCTCGGCTTCGCCGTCCACCACCAGCTCGTCGCGCTGGTTGAACACGCGAGTGGCGATGCGGACGCGGAATTTCGGCAGTTTTTCAAGGATTTCCAGGCGTACGGTCAGGGTGTCGCCAATCTTCACCGGCTTCTGGAAGCTCATCTGCTGACCGATGTAGATGGTGCCCGGCCCAGGCAATTCGCAGGCCACGGCGGCGCTGATCAGGGCGCCGCTGAACATGCCGTGGGCAATGCGCTCCTTGAACATGGTGGCGGCGGCGAACTCGGGATCCAGGTGCACCGGGTTGTGATCGCCGGACATGGCGGCGAACAGCTGGATGTCACGCTCCTCGACGGTCTTGCTGTACTGGGCGGTCTGACCGACTTCCAGGGCTTCGTAAGGGGTGTTGGTAACCTGGGTCATGTTGCTGAAATCCTCTGACAGGTAAATGAGCGCACTGACCGCGCCGTCGCTTACTCCGACCGTGGAGGCCGGCGGTGTTGCAGCGCTTGGTCCAGCCAGGCCAGTACGTCGTGGGTCACTTGATCACGGTTGCTTTCGTTGAACAGCTCATGACGTGCCTGCGGGTAGATATTGAGTTGCAGGCACTGGCTGCCGGCCTCGCGCAATGCGTTGGCCAGATCCTTGAGACGCTTGCCATCACTCACCGGATCACATTCTCCGCCCATGACCAACAACGGCAGGCCGGGATCGATCTGCGCCAGGTTGGAAATCTTGCTGATTTGTTGCAGGCCACCGAGCAGGTCGATCCACAGCTGGTTGGTGCAGCGATAGCCACACAGCGGGTCGTTCACGTACTTGTCGACTTCGGCCGGATCGCGGCTGAGCCAGTCGAAGGCGGTGCGATTGGGCTTGAAAGCCTTGTTGAAGGAGCCGAACGACAGCCACTCGATCAGTGCGCTGCGTCCCTGGCCGCCCTGGCGCCAGCGTTCGAACCGCGCGATCAGGCTGGCGGCGCGGTACAGGGCCACTGGCTGGAAGTTCGAGCCGCTGAGAATCGCCCCGTGGAGGCTGGCGCTGTGATGTTGCAGGTAGGCCTGGGCGATGTAGCTGCCCATGCTGTGGCCCAACAGCACGATGGGCGTGCCGGGGTGTTGCTGGCCGATGTGCTGGTTGAGGCTGGCCAGGTCGCCGACGACCTTGTTCCAGCCACCCTGGTCTGCGTAGTGGCCGAGGACCCCGTGTTCCGCGGTTTTACCGTGGCCGCGCTGATCCGGGGCATAGATTCCATAACCCTCGGCGCACAGGGCCTCGGCCAGGCGAGCGTAACGCCCGCTGTGCTCGGCCATGCCGTGGGACAGCAGGATGAGTGCCTTGAGCGGGCGCTCGGGCAGCCACAGGTTGACGAAGAGGCGTTGGTGATCACTCGTGGTCAACCAGAACGTGTCGTGGGTCATGGCGATTCCTTTGCACGAAGACGCTGCACTTTATAGCGTATCGCCGCGTGTGCGTCTGATGCGCACGCCTGTTGGAAGCAAGATTCATAAAATTAATGACACACTTGCGCATATTTGCCTGATTCACCATAGCTGCTAACGTCCGATGAGCCCCGCCGCTGATAGCGTTACAGAGGCGGCCCGGACCGTTCAGGTAATGAGAGGACAAGAATAATGCAACCTGATTTCTGGAATGATAAGCGCCCCGCCGGCGTCCCCAACGAGATTGACCTGGGGGCCTTCAAGTCGGTGATCGAGGTGTTTGAGCGTTCCTGCAAGAAATTTGCTGATCGCCCGGCCTTCAGCAATATGGGGGTGACCCTCACCTACGCCGAGCTGGAACGCTACAGCGCGGCCTTTGCCGGTTATCTGCAAAGCCATACCGATCTGGTTCCGGGGGATCGTATTGCGGTGCAGATGCCCAACGTCCTGCAGTACCCGATCGCGGTCTTCGGTGCGCTGCGGGCCGGTCTGGTGGTGGTCAACACCAATCCGCTGTACACCGCCAGGGAGATGCGTCATCAGTTCAAGGACTCAGGAGCCCGGGCCCTGGTCTACCTGAATGTCTTCGGGCAGAAGGTCCAGGAAGTTTTAGGGGATACCGATATCCAGTTCCTGATCGAGGCCAAGATGGGCGACCTGATGCCCACCGCCAAGGGCTGGTTGGTCAACATGGTGGTGGACAAGGTCAAGAAGATGGTCCCGGCCTATCACCTGCCCCAGGCCATTTCCTTCAAGAGTGCCCTGCGCCTGGGGCGTGGCCAGGGGATCAAGCCGCTGCAGGTGGGGCTCGATGATGTTGCCGTGTTGCAGTACACCGGCGGTACCACCGGCCTGGCCAAGGGCGCGATGCTGACCCACGGCAACCTGGTGGCCAACATGCAGCAGGCCCGGGCCTGCCTCGGCCAGCACGGGCCCGACGGTCATAGCCAGTGGCGTGAAGGGCAGGAAGTGATGATCGCGCCGCTGCCGCTGTACCACATCTATGCCTTCACCGCGAACTGCATGTGCATGATGGTCACGGGCAACCACAACGTGCTGATCAGCAATCCGCGGGATATCGGCGCCTTTATCAAGGAGCTGAAGAACTGGCGTTTTTCCGCCTTGCTGGGGCTCAACACGCTGTTCGTGGCCCTGATGGATCACCCGGAATTCAAGAACCTGGATTTTTCCAACCTCAAGCTGACCAACTCCGGTGGCACGGCCCTGGTCAAGGCTACGGCTGAGCGCTGGCAGAAACTCACCGGCTGCCGGATCACCGAAGGTTATGGCCTCACCGAAACCTCGCCGGTGGCCTGCACCAACCCCTATGGCGACCGCTCGCGATTGGGTACGGTCGGTCTGCCAGTGCCGGGCACCACCTTGAAGGTCATCGATGACCAGGGCACCGAGCTGCCGCTGGGCGAGCGTGGCGAGCTGTGCATCAAGGGACCACAGATCATGAAGGGCTACTGGAACAAGCCGGAAGCCACGGCCGAAGTGCTGGATGCCGAGGGTTGGTTCAAGTCCGGCGATATTGCAGTGATCGATCCCGATGGTTTCGTGCGCATCGTTGATCGTAAGAAGGACATGATCATCGTCTCGGGTTTCAACGTTTACCCCAACGAGATCGAAGATGTGGTCATGGCTCACCCCAAGGTCGCCAACTGCGCGGTGATCGGGGTGCCGGACGAACGTTCCGGCGAGGCGGTGAAGCTGTTTGTGGTGCCTCGTGAGGCGGGGGTCAGCCTTGAAGAGCTCAAGGCCTACTGCAAGGAGAATTTCACGGGGTACAAAGTGCCCAAGCACATCGTGCTGCGTGAGTCTCTGCCGATGACGCCTGTGGGCAAGATCCTGCGTCGCGAGCTGCGCGACATCGCCTGATCCCTGGCTTTTTCCATCGCGGGCAAGCCTGTTGGCTCAACGGGCTTGCCCGCGATGCATTCTGGGGGCGCAAAGGCCCGTGCCAGAGCGGAATTCAGGGTTGTAGAATTTTTACTCTAAAAATGACTATTAGAATGTCTTGAGTCATAAATGTGACTATTGAGGCATTTTTTGGCTCTAGGCGGCCTTTTCCAAAGCTGCTACTCTCGGCGCGCTTTGTGACTTCTCGGCCTAAGTAAAAGCCAGACTCACCAACAATAGACACCAATAAAAAACACAGACAAATAATAATCGCATCAAATGCGGTGATGAATTCGCGTTGCTGAGGAGTGGGCTTCCATGATCGAAGACTTTTGGAAGGATAAGTACCCAGCTGGGATTGCTGCCGATATCAATCCTGACGAGTATCCGAATATTCAGGCGGTGTTGAAGCAGTCCTGCCAACGTTTTGCTAACAAACCGGCCTTTAGCAACCTCGGCAAGACAATCACTTACGGTGAACTGTACGAACTGTCTGGGGCCTTCGCCGCGTACCTGCAGCAGCATACCGATTTGCAGCCTGGCGATCGAATCGCCCTGCAGTTGCCCAACCTGTTGCAATACCCGATTGCGGTGTTCGGTGCTATTCGCGCCGGCCTGATCGTGGTCAACACCAACCCGCTGTACACCGCGCGGGAGATGGAGCACCAGTTCAACGACTCTGGAGCCAAGGCTCTGGTTTGCCTGGCCAACATGGCCCACCTGGCAGAGACCGTGGTCCCCAAAACTTCGGTCAAGCACGTGATCATCACTGAAGTGGCGGACCTTTTGCCCACCTTCAAGCGTGTGCTGATCAACAGTGTGGTCAAGTACGTGAAGAAGATGGTGCCGGCTTATCACTTGCCCCAGGCCGTCAAGTTCAATGAGGTGCTGAGCAAGGGCCACGGCCAGCCAGTACAGGAAGCCAACCCTGCCAGCGGCGACGTGGCGGTACTGCAATACACCGGCGGTACCACCGGCGTGGCCAAGGGGGCGATGCTGACCCATCGCAATCTGGTGGCCAACATGCTGCAGTGCAAGGCGCTGATGGGCTCCAACCTCAATGAAGGTTGCGAGATCCTCATCACTCCGCTGCCGCTGTACCACATCTATGCGTTCACCTTCCATTGCATGGCCATCATGCTCATGGGCAACCACAACATCCTGATCAGTAACCCGCGGGATCTGCCGGCGATGGTCAAGGAACTGTCGAAGTGGAAGTTCAGCGGTTTTGTTGGTCTCAACACCCTGTTCGTTGCCCTGTGCAACAACGAAGCGTTCCGCAAACTGGATTTTTCCGCGCTCAAAGTCACGTTGTCCGGGGGCATGGCCCTGCAACTGGCGGCCGCCGAGCGTTGGAAGTCGGTCACCAATTGCTCGATCTGTGAAGGCTACGGCATGACCGAGACCAGTCCGGTGGCCACGGTCAACCCGATCCAGAACATCCAGATCGGCACCATCGGCATTCCAGTGCCTTCGACCTTGTGTCGGGTGATCAACGACGCGGGCGACGAACTGCCCCTGGGGGAAGTGGGTGAACTGTGCGTGAAGGGCCCGCAGGTGATGAAGGGCTACTGGCAGCGTCAGGACGCTACTGACGAAGTCCTCAGCGACGGTTGGTTGAAGACCGGTGACATCGCCCTGATTCAGCCGGACGGCTATATCCGCATCGTCGACCGCAAGAAGGACATGATCCTGGTCTCGGGTTTCAACGTGTATCCCAACGAACTGGAAGACGTCCTGGCTTCCCTGCCGGGGGTCCTGCAGTGCGCAGCGATCGGCGTACCGGACGAGAAGTCTGGCGAGATCATCAAGATCTTCATCGTCGCCAAGCCAGGCGTGACCCTGACCAAGGAGCAGGTGATGGAACACATGCGCGCCAATGTCACCGGCTACAAGGTGCCCAAGGCCGTGGAGTTCCGCGATGCGCTGCCGACCACCAACGTCGGCAAGATCCTGCGCCGTGAACTGCGTGACGAAGAGTTGAAGAAGCTCGGCGTGAAGAAGTAAGCCGCAGCGTCCACAAAAAAGCCCCGCCAGTGCGGGGCTTTTTCATGGGCTGGTAACTTGTGCCGGCTTACTGCTGGAACTGGGCAAAGCTCACGCCGGTGCCGGCCGGGCGCACGTCCTTGAGGAAGGAGTCCTTGTCGGCACTCAACTCCAGGCTCAGGGCGGCCTTGCGCTTGCCTTCATTGCGGATCACCAGGCCTTCCATATTTTCCCGCAGGAACACGGTCGGCACTTTCAGGTGCAGCAACTGGTTGGTGTCCGGGGTGTGCAGCAGCAGGTGCACCCATTCGTACTGACCAATGGCCAGACGGGTCACCAGGATATCGAACCACCAGATATTGCGGTTGCGGTTCAGCTCCGCGAAATGGCAGTTGTTGACGCCCAGCACCGCACCGCCCAGTTCCTGGTTTCTACGGGCAATGGCCTGCTTTTTATCGAGTTTCATAACATTCCTACGGGGATTGGATCTTCAGTGCTTGGCCTGAACAGGTCGAGCATTCTCCCGGGTTGCCCGACAAACATAAAGGGCAACCTCGGGCCTGCGATGAAATGCCTGACGAAAAATAATTGAAACTCTGCGCAACGGCCACGAGTCAACCTTGGGTAACGACGCAAATCCTCTTTGTTTGATCAATGAATGTTCTACGGAGAAATACCATGGGCAGCACAGCAGATAAGGCAAAAGGTCTGGCCAACGAAGCCATCGGCAACGTCAAGCAGGGTGTCGGCAAGGCCACCGACAACACCAAACTGCAGGCAGAGGGCAAGTTGCAGGAGAAGAAAGGCGAAGCCCAGCAAGCCCTTGGCAAGACCAAGGATGCAGTGAAAAAGACCATCGACAAGGCCTGAATACGGGGCCCTCGATGATTCAACGCAGCGGCCATCCACGGATGGCCGTTTTCATGTGTGTTGCTGCGGAGCAACGGTAATCAGCCCGTGCGAATGGTTGCGGTTCGCCAACTAGGCTAATTTGTTGTAGAAAACGCCCCCTGAGTCGCCATCGACTTCAACCTTTTTGCGGCGAAAGGAGACGCTATGATTTTTCCGGACCTCAAAGGTTTGCCCCTGCACCGTGTGCTGATCCGCACGGTCAATGAATTCATCGCGGACGAGATGTCCACCTATGCCTCGGCGCTGGCCTACCAGATGCTGTTCTCGCTGTTCCCCTTCATCCTGTTTCTCATTGCCCTGATCGGTTTCCTGCATCTGCCGGACTTCTTTACCTGGCTGCGCCTGCAATCGGAATTGGTGCTGCCGCCCCAGGCCCTGGAGCAGGTGAATCCGGTGATCGATCAATTGCAACAGTCCAAGGGCGGATTGCTCTCCGTGGGTATCGTCATCGCCCTGTGGACCGCCTCGGCGGGCGTGCGCCTGATGATGAGCGCAATGAACGCAGCCTACGATGTGGTCGAGGGCCGGCCGATCTGGAAGCGCTTTCCGCTGTCGGTGTTCTATACCGTGGGCATTGCCGGCATGCTCCTGGCCGCGGCAGCCCTGATGGTACTGGGGCCCCAGGTGATGACCTGGCTCGCTGGTCAGGTGGGCCTGGAAGAGTTCATCGTCACCCTGTGGACCATCCTGCGCTGGCCGGTGATCGTGCTGCTGATGATGGTGGCCGTGGCCTTGATGTACTACGTGATGCCCGATGTGAAGCAGAAGTTTCGCTTCATCACGCCGGGCTCGGTGCTGGCGGTGGTGGTCTGGATTGTCGCGTCCCTGGGCTTTGCCTACTACGTGAAAACCTTCGCTAACTACAACGCCATGTATGGCAGTATCGGCGCGATCATCGTGTTGCTGCTGTACTTCTACATCTCTGCTGCAGTGCTGTTGCTGGGGGCGGAGATGAACGCGGTGATCGAACACATGTCGGCCGAAGGCAAGGAACCTGGCGAAAAGGACTTTGACGGGCCCGGCGATAAACAACACGTATCGGGACTGGGCCGGGATCACTCGCGCCATCCGACCACTGACGAAGCCTGAACATGATCCGTGAAATCCTCAAAATGGGCGATGAACGCCTGCTGCGTATTGCGCCCCCGGTGGCGCCCGAGATGTTCGACAGCCCCGAGCTGTGGCAACTGATCGACGATATGTTCCAGACCATGGAAAGTGTCGGTGGCGTTGGCCTGGCAGCACCGCAGATCGGTGTCGATCTGCAACTGGTGATCTTCGGCTTCGAGCACAGCGAACGTTATCCGGAGGCGGAGGCAGTGCCTCAGACCATCCTCATCAACCCCTTGATCACGCCCTTGAGTCCGCAACTGGAAGAGGGCTGGGAAGGTTGTCTCTCGGTGCCAGGGCTGCGGGGCGCGGTGCAGCGCTACCAGCACATTCGCTATGAAGGTTTCAGCCCCAAGGGCGAGCCTATCGTGCGTGTGGCCTCGGGCTTTCATGCCCGGGTGGTGCAGCATGAGTGCGATCACTTGATCGGGCGGCTGTACCCATCGCGGATCAGTGATTTCAGCAAGTTCGGTTTCACCGAGGTGCTGTTTCCCGACCTCGATCCCAACGCTGACGCGTAACACCCAAGCCTACGGACCCGGGCGAACGCTGTCGGTCCCCATGGCCAGCAGCGGCTTGCTGCGTTGATAGCGAGCCAGCCGTTCGGCCAGCGGCTGGGGTAATTGGGTAGCGGTGGAAAAACTCATGCGCTGATACAAAGTTTCCAGGTCCGGGTGACAGAACAGCCAGACTGGCCCTTCGACCTGCATCAGCGCCCGCTCCACCAACTGTCCGGCCAGCCCCTGGCCGCGGTGCTCGGGGGCAACGAACAAACCCGTCAGCCAATGCCCCTGGGCCACCGGGGTCAGGCTCATCCCGGCGACGATCCCCTCGTTCCTGGCCACCCAGAGCTGGCCTGCGGACGAGGCCCGCATGGGCGACTGGTGCTGGCGATAGAACTTGTTCAGCAAGGGACGCGCGGCCTCGGCAAGGAGGCAGATCTGGAGGCTGGACATGGCTTTCCGGGATTGCAACAGGGAGCGGCGGATTATAAAGGAACCCCCGGCCGCTATAGGTGCTATACCTGAGTCCTATCCCGCAGCAGTGGAGTAAAGATCATGTCCAAAGGTATGAACGCCAAGAAGAATGCCAAGAAGAAACCGGCAAAGAGCGCAGACGAGAAGCGCGCCGAGAAAAAGGCCAAGAAAACCGAAGTGAACATCTTCGGCCATTGATCAATTTGACGAAGCCCGCAACGCGGGCTTCGTTTTATCCCTTCTGAAAAGGCAGGCGCGGGTTCTGCCTGTTCAGCGCGACTTCTCCATTTGCTGTTTCGAACCTAAGCCAGCTCCACCGCCAATGCCTCCCGCACCGCCGGCCGCTGCTCGACCCGGGCCTGGAACTTCGCCAATGCCGGCCAGGCTCCCAGATCGATGGCAAACAGCGCAGTCCAGCGCAGCACGGTGAACAGATAGGCATCGGCGATGCCGAACTGCCCGCCTTGTAGATAATCCTGGCGCTCCAGGGTCTGCTCCAGCAGGGCAAAGCGTTTGAACAGCTTCTGCCGGAACACCTCCTTCACACTGTAATCGAGCCCTGGGTTGAACAGCCAACCCATGATCCCGTGAACTTCGCTGGTGATGAAGTTCAGGGTTTCCTGCAGCCTTACCCGTTGCCAACTGCCATTGGCCGCCGCCAATCCGGCCTCGGGCTTGAGGTCTGCCAGGTATTGCAGGATCGCCGGGCCTTCGGTGAGTACTTCGCCGTTGTCCAGTTGCAGGGCGGCCACGTAGCCCTTGGGGTTGAGGGTGAGGAAGTCCTGGCCGTCGGCGGTGCGCTTGCTGCGATTGTCGACGCGGATGGCGTCGAACGGCAGTTGCAGTTCCCGCAGCACGATATGGGAGGCCAGGGAGCAGGCTTGAGGGGCGTAGTAGAGTTTCATCGGCAGGTCTCTGGTTGATGTTCGAGCCAGTGTCGGGGCAGCACTGGCATGGGTAAAATTAATCTTTCAGAAAATGGCCATAAGGATAGCTACTGCCATGATGAACCTGATGCATTGGCGCTTGCTGGTGGCAATCGCCGAGTGCGGCACCATCACCCGGGCCGCCGAACAGGTGGGCATGACCCAGTCCGGGGCCAGTCAGGCCTTGGCCCAGATGGAGGACATGCTGGGCGTGCAACTGTTCATCCGGGAAAGCCGCCAGGCTTTGCCCACGGCAATCGGTCTACAGGTGCTGGAGCAGGCGCGGGTGATGCTCGGAGCCCTGGCCCAGGTTCGCCGGCAAGTGGACACGGCCCGGGGCATCCTCCAGGGCAGTTTGCGCCTGGCGGGCTTTCCCATGGTCCTGGCGAGCTTCCTGCCACCGGTGCTGCGACGTTTCAAGCAACTGCACCCGGGGATTGAGGTGGTGCAGCTGGAGGTCAGCGATGATGAGGTCGAGGCCCTGCTGGAGGCGCAACTGGTGGATCTGGGAGTGGTACTGAATCCGCCTCCCGAGCGTCGTTCGTGGTTGCTGGGTGTCGATTCGTGGGTGGCCGTGCTGCCCCAGGATCACCCCTGGCAGGCCCCGACCATCGAGCTTGAAGTCTTGCTGGCGCAGCCTTTTGTCCTGGCCACTGGCGGCTGCTCGGTGAATGCCCGCAGCCTGGCGCTTGAAGCTGGAGTGTCGTTGGCGGATGTGCGGATCGAAGTGCGCGAGTGGAAGAGCGCATTCAGCCTGGTGCGTGAACGTTTGGGGGTGACCCTGGTGCCCGAGAGCACCTTGCCTGAACAGCGCCAGGGATTGCGGGTGCTGCCTCTGAGTTGCGCGATCGAGCGCCAGTTCGCCCTGGTGGCGGCGCCGGGGCGGGAGTCGAACGGACTGGTTCAGGCCTTTGTGCAGATGCTCGCTCGGGCCTAGTCGGCGGGCGGTTCCTGGCGAGTCATGTTTATGCCTTGATTGAGACTTTTCGCGAAGGCTTGAGAGGCATTTAAAAGTTGTGAAAACAGAATGACTGGTGACCTTGCATAGAGTCGGCGTCTGTCTATGCTTAATTGTGAAAAAGCGTATCGGTCGCTTTTTCAACCACTGTCTCGTGATGTTTCAGTCTTATAACGGCTGTTTGTGGAATGTTCATCCGGGCACGAAATTGACTTCATGAATAAAGACGAGAGTGCGCATTTAGAGGCACCGCAGGATCAGGAGTAATTAATTAGATGGAATTTCTTTTCTTTGTTAGGTCCGACCCGACAGCGGGTCCTCAAGAAAAGGATGGCTTGATAAGAGCGTTGCAACATGGACTCTCCGATTAAACATCATTTGTCACCTGACACTTCCTTTCTCATATGGAGAGAGGCGCTTGCCCTGTTAATGGAACGTTGTGGTGGATCAGTTGAAAGACTAGAAACTTCCGTCAATCAAAAGACAGCGTTGAAGGTGATACAACTATGTTTAACCTACATCACAAGGCAGACCTTCTGGAGATCGAGCGCTTTAATTGTGCGTTGACCGAGGCCAATGCCAAGTTGGCGGCGATCAGCCATTCCATGGCGATGATCGAGTTCTCTCCCGATGGCATCGTGCTCGATGCCAACGAAAACTTTTGCAAGGCAATGGGCTATTCCGCGGAAGAAATACGCGGCAAGCATCACCGGATCTTCTGCGAGGAAGCGTTCTACCGCAGTGAGGAGTACGCCAAGTTGTGGCGTGATCTGGCCCGGGGTGAACCTGTCAGCGGCACCTTCCTGCGGCTGAACAAGCGCGGCCAGGAGATCTGGCTCGAAGCCAGCTACATGCCGGTGTTCGATGCCGAGCGTCAGGTCAAGAGTGTGATCAAGGTGGCTTCGGACATCTCCGAGCGCATCCATCTGGAACATGAAAACCAGAGTCTGTTGAACGCCATTGGCCGCTCCATGGCAATCATCGAATTCACCCCCGATGGCAAGATAGTTGCCGCCAACGACAACTTCCTCAAGACCATGCAGTACTCCCTGAATGAAATACTCGGTCAGCACCACAGCATGTTCTGTCATCGCTCTGAAGCCGAGTCTGCCGAGTACAAGCAGTTCTGGGCCTCGTTGAACCGTGGTGAATACCATTCCCACCGTTTCGAGCGGGAAAACAAGTACGGCCAGACCGTGTTCCTCGAGGCTTCCTACAACCCGCTGTTCGACACCAAGGGGCGCTTGTACAAGGTGGTCAAGTTCGCCAGCGATATCACCCAGCAAGTAACCACCCTGCAATCTGCCGCCGAATCGGCCCACAGTACCTCGGTGCAGAATGATGCCTGCGCCCAGAAAGGCTCGGAGGTGGTGCAACAGACGGTGGAGATCATTCAGCAGATTTCCCACGACCTGAACGAAGCCGCCCGCAGCATTGATGCGGTCAGCAAACAATCGGAGATCATCGGCAGCATAGTCCAGACCATTCGCGGGATTGCCGACCAGACCAACCTGCTGGCGCTCAATGCGGCCATCGAGGCGGCCCGGGCCGGCGAGCATGGACGGGGGTTCGCGGTGGTGGCGGACGAGGTACGCAGCCTGGCGGCACGCACCAGCCAGGCGACGGTGGAGATCGTCGAGGTGGTGCGCAAGAACCACGACCTGTCCATGAGCGCGGTCACCAGCATGCAGTCGAGCCTGAGTCGTACCGGACTGGGGGTCGAGCTGGCCAATGAGGCGGGGGAGGTGATCCTGGAGATTCAGCAGGGCTCAAGGCATGTGGTGGATGCCATCAGCCAGTTCAACTCGACCTTGCAGCTGTAGCCGCGGTTTTCCTTCGGATACAAAAAAGGGTTCCCGTGCAGGGAACCCTTTTTGTTGGCGCTGTTACAACGCAGCGAGGAACTTCTCGTCGATCGGCTTGGCGCTGTTCTTGGCCTCTTTCTCTTCCTTGGCCAACTGCATCTTGTCTTGCAGGCGCTGGGCGATTTCCTGATTGATCGTCAGTTGCCGTTCAGGTGGCAGGTTCCTCAGGTCTTCTTCGGTCAGCCCCATATCCTTGAGGATGCTGTCGCGCAGGCGCTGTTCGGGCGTCTTGCTCATGTAGTCCTTGAACTCGCTCAGGGCACCGGTTTCCGTGGCGCTGGTGGCCTGTGGCGTGCTGGTGGCGGGCGGCGTGGCCTGGAGCAGGACACGGGTCTTGGCGAACGCTGCATTGACGTTGTCGTCCACGGTATTGCCTTGCAGGCTGGACTGGGACGTCGGCACGGTCACGGAGTTCTGGGCCTGCTGCAGCATGCCGCTGTACAGCGCGCTGGCGGCAGCGGTGGTCGGGTCCATATCGGTGCGCGAGGTGGGCTGCACCGAAACGGATTTCTGGGCGTTGACCAACATGATCGGGAACCTGTGTGAGAGAACTAGGCTGAAGTTTTAGCAAGTTCCATGCCGATACTTTAGTCATTGAATATCAATAGGTTAGGGCAATTGTTCTCGGCGGGTGGCCAGTAAGCGGACAAGTCTTGCCGCTTCCTGGCAATTGCCGCCCGCCTGTTTGCCGAGGGGCGGCGATCAGCGTCTCAGTAAGTGATGGGAATGCCGAAATGCTCCTGGAAGGCATCGTCCACAGGCTCGTACCCCAGAACCTTGGTGGTTTCGCTGAGATCCAGGCGCTTGAAGCGGTTGTTGGATATGCCATGGCCGATCAGGAACTGCACCCCAGGGGTTTCGACCGCTCGCTGCAGCAGTTGCACAGCGTCCCGAGGGCTGAGCCAGGCGCTCAGGTCGCGGGTGGTGGTCAGTTCGTGGTGTTGCGGGTCCTCGAATGCCCCGATGCGCAGGGCGATGCAGGACAGCCCGCGCCGGGCTGCATAAAAGGCACACAGGGCTTCGCCATAGCATTTGCTCACACCGTACAGGTTGGCTGGCATCACCGGCATGCCCGGGGTGATCTGCCGGTCCACCGGGTAGCCTTCGATGGTCTGGGCGCTGCTGGCGAACACCAGGCGCCGGCAACCGGCGTTCACTGCGGCCTCGAACAGGTAGGTGGTGGCGAGGATGTTGTTGGGCAGCAGTTCGTCGAAGCCGGCAGTGGCGTGGGGGATGCCGGCCAGGTGCACGATGACGTCGATCCCCGGCAGCAGGCGGCTGATGGCTTGCGGGTCATCAAGGTCCAGGCGCACGAAACGGTGGGGCGCCGGGATGTCGAAGTCCGGTTCGACGCGGTCGGTGAGGGTGAAGCGATGGCGCTCCTGGGAGCCCTGGAAAAACACTTTGCCGATCCTGCCGCAGGCGCCGGTCAGTAGTACGTTGAGTCCATCCATGTCGAATCTCCGGTGGGCTGAGAAGGGGCAGGCTAGGGCGTGCCGTTACGTCCATGCAGCACAAAGCCCGGACGCAGGCTGAGGCGTTCGTAGTAGGCGGCCACGGCGGGGAAGTCCGGGTGTTCCATCGGGGTCATCTTCCAGCGATTGACCGAGAGGCCAAGGACGATATCCGCCAGGCTGAAGTCTTCACCGAGCACATAGTTCCCGGTGCTCTCAAGCTGCCGTTCAAGGATCGCCATCTTGCCGTTCCAGGCCAGCAGGCTGGCGCCGATGCGCCGGCTGTCCTGGCAATCCGGATGCTGGCGCACCAGGCCCATGAAGGCGTAGCTCCAGGCCGGATTGAGTTCGGTGGCCTGCCAGTCCATCCACTGTTCCACCAGGGCCCGGGCTCGCGGGGCGATGGGCAGCAGGCCGCTGCCGGGGTGCAGGTTGGCCAGGTAGCGGCAGATGCTGTTGGACTCCCACAGGGCCCCGGCATCATCGATCAGCACCGGGACCTGGGCGTTGGGGTTGAGGGCGAGAAATTCGGGACTGTGGGTCGACTGGAAGCCGCTGCCCCAATCTTCCTGCTGGTAGGAAAGGTCCAGCTCTTCACAGGTCCACAAGACTTTCCTGACGTTGATGGACGAGGCTTTACCGAGAATTCTGCAGGGGGTTCCCATGACGCTTCCTTGTTCGTGGCACAGGTTGGCGATGGGAATCTATCAGCGAGCCAGGTTCTCGGCGACGGCCAAATTGCCTCCAGGGGTGTTTTGCCCAGCTTCAGGCCGGATCGGGCAGGGCCGAAGCCGGCAGACCGAAGACCCGGTCGAACAGCCAGTTGAAGGCGAAGGTGTAGCAGGGGATGAACAGGATCAGCGCCAGGTCCAGGAGGAAGGCCTGCACCAGGCTGATGTTCATCCACCAGGCGATGAGCGGGATCAGGAACACGATCAGGGTCAACTGGAAGCCCACGGCATGGGCGATGCGCCGCTTGACGGTGCGGGTGCGCGAGGGCTGACGGCTTTCCCAGCGCTCGAACAGCGTGGTGTAGATGAAGTTCCAGGTCACCGCGATGCTGGTGATGACCACGGCCAGCGGCCCGGTGCTGCTGGGGGACGTGCCGGACAGCAGGGCCAGGCCGAGGGCCGAGAACGTCATGCCGAACACCTCGAACAGGGATACGTAGACCAGTTTGCGTTTCACGCCTTGCATGGAAATTCCTCGGTATTGAATGGCAATGGCCAGAGCTGGACTGGCGCAGGGCGCGAAAGGTAGCTTCAATAGTGGTGACAGAAAAAGTCGGAAGCTTTCAGTTTTATTGATAGGTTGCCCTCCATGAATTTCTCCAGTGACAGCATCCAGTTGTTTCTCGCCGTGCTCGAGCGCGGTTCCTTTTCTGCGGCGGCCCGCTTCCTGGGCAAGGTGCCCTCGGCGGTCAGCATGGGCATTGCCAACCTTGAGGCTGAACTGGGTTACGCCCTGTTCGATCGCCGCCATCGCGAGCCGGTGCCGACGCCCCTGGCCCTGTCCCTGGCGCCCCATGCGCGGTTGATCGCCGACCAGCTCAAGCAGTTGCAGGTGCACGCCATCGAGCTGTCCCTGGGCCTGGAGAGCAAGCTGTCGATTGCCGTGGTGGATGACATCGACAAGCAGCGAGTGCTGGCCGCCATCAAGCTGATTGCCGAGCGCTATCCGCTGCTGGAGGTGGAGGTGCTCAGTGCCCCCCAGGATGATGTGCTGCAACTGCTGCACAGTGGGCGAGTGAGTGTGGGCGTGGCCTTTGCCGGCTTGAGCGTGAATGCCCTGGAGTATTTCCAGTACATCGGCAGTGAGCGGGTGATTGCCTGTATCTCGCCGCGACATCCGGTGTTTGTGGCCAGCGATGGCTCGTTGTACCTGGAGGAGCTGATCCGGTTCCGCCAGGTCGTGGTGGCCAGCCGCGACTTGCCCATCAGCGATACGCGGCCCTTGGTGGGCGAGTCGTTGTGGCGCACCGACAGCCTGGCCATGGCCCTGCACATGGTGGAAGCCGGCATCGGCTGGGGCAATTTCCCCTTGTCGGTGATCCAGCCGCTGCTGGTGGCAGGGCGCTTGCAGAGGCTGAAGTTCAAGAACCTCGACAACGGCTTGTCGTTGCCGGTGCATGCGGTGTGGCTGAAGAACCGGCCACTGCAGAAGGGCGCCCTGGCCCTGGTGCAGTTGCTCAGTGGCGAAGATCCGGCGCTGGGGCCGCTGCCCGCCCCCGGGGTTTAGCCCAGGGCCTGTTCACGCAACCAGCGCAGCAAATGACCGGCCGCCGAAGCGTCGCTGATCGCCTGGGCGGACAACAGGTAATAGGCGCTGCCGTCGGCGACGAAGCCGAAAGGGGCGCAAAGCAATCCTCCAGCCAGATCATCGCGCACCAGTTGCCGGGGGGCGATGGCCAGCCCGAGTCCCGCCACCGCCGCTTGCAGGCTGAAGTAGAAATGCTCGAAGACTTGCTCCTGTAGAGCCAGGGAGGCGGGCAGCTGCTGCTGTTGCAGCCAGTGCTCCCAGGCTTGCGGCCGGGTAGCACTGTGCAAGCGCGGGGCGTGTTCCGCCAGGGTCGGCTGGCCGTCTGGCGAAGGGGTCCAGTCAGCCTGTTTGTCCGGCCGGCACACGGGGCCAATGGCTTCGTCGAACAGCCAGTGGGCCTGAGTTTCATCGTTCCAGGCGAAATCGTTGCGGCGGATCGCCAGGTCGATGCCGGCGTTGAACGAGAAAGGCCCGCCGCCGGCCAGCAACTGGATCGATATTTTCGGGTGAGCGGCCTGGAACGCCGGCAGGCGTGGAATCAGCCAGCGCATCAGCAGGGTCGGTTCACAGGACAGCACCAGCGGCGCCTCGGGGTCCGGTGCCCGCAGGCGGCTGGCGGTGTTCTCGATCAGGTCCAGGGCCTGGGTCACGCTGTGCAGCAGTTCGGCTCCGGCCGGCGTCAGAAATACCCGGTGGCTGCGGCGTTCGAACAGCGCCGTGCCCAGGTCCTCTTCCAGGGCGCGCACGGCGCGGCTGATGGCGCCGTGGGTCAGGTGCAGGGCGGCGCCGGCCTGGGTGAAGCTTTCCAGGCGTGCCGCTGCCTCGAAGCAGCGCAAGGCGCCGAGGGGCGGCAGGCGTCGGCGTAATGTCTGTGAGTTTTTATCACTGAGAGTGTCAGTTTTCATCGTTGGCTGTCCCCGTGCCGATCCCCATACAGTAGCGCCTGATTCTATATCCAAGGCGTATGTAACGTGACTGAACTGTTAGTCGTAATCACCATTACCATTCTTGCTGTACTCAGCCCCGGAGCCGATTTTGCCTTGGTAACGCGCAATAGCCTGATGCTCTCGCGCCGCCACGGTGTGTTCACTGCCCTGGGTATCGGGCTCGGGGTCATGCTGCATATCGGCTACAGCCTGCTGGGGGTGGGGGTGCTGTTGCAGCAGTCGCTGCTGTGGTTCACCGGGCTGAAGATTGCCGGGGCGCTTTATCTGATCTATCTGGGGATCAAGCTGTTGCGCGGTTCGGACCAGGGGCCGCACGAGGAGGCGGCGGCGAATGTCGAGACTTCGTCATGGGCGGCTCTGCGCAGCGGCTTTCTGACCAATGCGCTGAACCCCAAGACGATGATTTTCGTTCTCAGCCTGTTTATGCAGGTGATCCAGCCGGGCACGGCATTGGCGGTGCAGATCGGCTACGGGGGGATCATTGTCCTGGCTCACGTGTTGTGGTTCGTGGCGGTGGCGCTGTTTTTCTCGGCACCGGCGATTGCCAGTCGACTGCAGGGGTACAAGCGCCGTATCGATCAGGTATTTGGTCTGGTGCTGGTGGGGTTCGGGCTGCTGCTCAGCGTGCTGAGCCTGCAGCCCTGAAACACCTCAGGTGCTTTCCCGCACCCGCAGCTCGAAGCCCATGTCCACCACGGGCTCGGTCACGCTGTTGCCGGCCAGCAGGGTCAGCATCTGCTCGGCTGCACGGCGGCCGATGGCTTCCCTTGGGGTGCTGATACTGCTCAGGCGCGGCACCATGTGTTCCGAGGAGGGCAGGTCGTTGAAACCCAGCACCGCCACTTGCTCCGGAACCTTGATCCCGCAGCGCATGGCTTCCAGCAGTGCGCCCTGGGCCAGGTCGTCGTTGCCGAAGAAGATGGCGTCGACTTGTGGCTGGCTCTGCATCAGTTGCAGGAACAGTTCGCCGCCCAGGCCCACGGAGGATGGGCGTGGGGTCAGCAGTTCCAGATCGGGGTTGTACAGCCCGGCCTCTTGCAGGGCGCGACGGAAACCTTCGCCCCGTAGCAGAGTGCGTTGATCCAGTTGTGCGCCGACGTAGGCCAGGTGCTTGCGCCCACGGGAAATCAGGTGCCGGGCGGCGGTCTCGCCCGCGTTCAACTGGGAGAAACCCACGCAGTTGAGTCCGGCGCCGGGGTCCAGGTCCATCATGTAGACGCAGGGGATGTTGTTGGCCTCGATCATCCGCCGGGCGCTTTCGGTACGGTCAAAACCGGTCAGCAACAGACCCCGGGGCTGGTAGGTCATGTAGTTGCGCAGCAGGTTCTCTTCTTCGTCCCGGGAGTAGTGGTAGTTGCCGATCAGCACTTCGAAGCCCTTGGGCCGCAGGACCTGATGAATGGCTTCCAGGGTTTCGATGAACAGCAGGTTGGACAGCGACGGCACCAGCACCACCACCGACTGGCTCTGGGCCGAGGCCAGGGCACGGGCGGCGGAGTTGACCACGTAGTTCAGCTCCTGCGCGGCCTTCTGCACCTTTTCCACCAGCTCGGTGGCCACGCTGCTGACGCCGCGCAGGGCCCGAGAGGCGGTGATCGGACTGACACCGGCCAGTCGCGCCACTTCGTTGAGGGTAGGGCGCCCCGTGGTACGGGAGCTTTTATCGTTTTTATGAGGGGTCATCAGACGGCTTGCCAAACAAAATTCAAGTCACTAAGGTAGCGCTGTCCTGAAACAGCTGCAATGCGTGAGCGAGGTGTGCCTGACCCTCGCTCTTTGGTTTGGCGGACTATATACGCGGCAACCCACAAAAATGACAAGAAGGCGTCGGCAGACACTGTTTTTGTACTAGAACTAGAACTAGCGAAGGTAGCGCTGTCTGCGCGCTGAGGTGTTACATGAGTCAATCTATTACCGCCCTGGTCATCATGGGTGTTGCCGGCTGTGGCAAATCCAGCGTCAGCCAGGCGCTGTGCCAACGCAGCGGCGCCACGGCCATTGAAGGCGATACGTTCCACCCTGCCGCCAATATCGCCAAGATGAGCGCCGGCATTCCCCTCGACGACGACGACCGTGCCGGCTGGCTCGACAGCCTCTGCGATGAATTGCGTCGGACCCTGGCCGCCGGTCAGCGTCCGGTACTGACCTGCTCGGCCTTGAAGCGCAAATACCGTGAACGCCTGCGCGCAGCGACCCCCGGCCTGGGCTTTATCTTCCTCGAACTGACACCGGCAGTGGCCGCCGATCGCGTGGCACACCGGCCAGGGCATTTCATGCCTTCGACCCTGATCGACAGTCAGTTCGCCACCCTCGAATCCCCCGTGGGGGAGCCGCTCACCCTGGCCCTGGATGCCAGCACCCTGAGCGTCCAGCGCCTGGCCGAACTGGCCAACCAATGGTGGCTGGAGCATGGCCTTGAACCTTCACATTAAGTGCTGGCTCGAAATAGGTAGCGCTATCCCACTCGGCCCTTGTTTTTAACGCTTAAATAAAAACAACAAACCGGAGGCAATCCCATGTTTGGCATGTCCCAAGAGACCTATCTGCTGGTTGATGCAGTGGTCACTATCATCGGCCTGATCGTCTTGATCACCCGATTCAAGCTGCATCCCTTTATTGCTCTGACCATTGCCGCGGGGTTCCTCGGCCTGACCTCGGGCATGCCGGTAGACAAGATCATCAAGGCGTTCCAGGACGGGTTTGGTGGCGTGCTCGGTTTTGTCGGCATCATCCTGGCCCTGGGCACCATGCTCGGAAAAATGATGGCCGAGTCCGGCGGCGCCGATCAGATTGCCCAGACCCTGATCCGTTCGTTCGGCAAGGAGCGGGTGCAGTGGGCGATGATGTTCGCCGCGTTCCTGGTGGGCATCCCGCTGTTCTTCGAGATCGGCTTCGTGCTGCTGATCCCGCTGGTGTTCATCGTCGCCCGGCGCACCGGGGTGTCGCTGATCAAGATCGGCATTCCACTGCTGGCTGGCCTGTCGGCGGTGCACGGCCTGGTGCCGCCGCATCCGGGGCCGCTGCTGGCCATCGGGGTGTTTGGTGCCGACATTGGCAAGACCATTCTCTACGGCCTGATCGTTGCTCTGCCGACGGCCATCATTGCCGGTCCGATCTACGGCACCTTCATCGCCAAATACATCCCGGGTCACCCGTCCCAGGAGCTGGTGGACCAGCTGGCCCGTGAAAACACCTCGCAGAACCTGCCCAGCTTCAGCGTGACTTTGCTGACTGTGCTGCTGCCGGTGTTCCTGATGCTGCTCAAGACCTTCGCCGACGTGGCGTTGCCGGATGGGCACTTCTTCCGCATCTGGATGGACATGATCGGCCACCCGATCAGTGCCTTGCTGCTGGCCCTGCTGCTGTCGCTCTACACCTTTGGCTACAAGCAGGGCATCGGCTCCAAGCAGATCCTCGGTTTGCTCGACGCCAGCCTGGCGCCTACCGCGGCGATCATCCTGATCATTGGTGCCGGCGGTGGTTTCAAGCAGATGCTGGTGACCAGCGGCGTGGGTGATGTGATCGGCCACATGGCGGTCAATGCGCAGATCTCGCCGATCCTCCTGGCCTGGCTGGTGGCGGCGGTGATTCGTATCGCCACCGGTTCGGCCACCGTGGCCACCATCACCGGCGCGGGCATCGTGGTGCCGGTGGTAGGGATGATCCCCGGGGTCAACCGCGAACTGCTGGTGCTGGCCACCGGTGCCGGCTCCTTGATCCTGTCTCACGTCAACGACGCGGGCTTCTGGCTGGTCAAGCAGTACTTCAACATGACCGTGGCCGAGACCTTCAAGACCTGGACGGCGATGGAAACCATCCTCTCGGTGGTGGGCCTGATCTTCATCCTGTTGTTGTCGTTGGTGGTTTAAACGGAGGGGCTGACCCCTGTAGCTGCTGTCGAGCCTGGGGCGAGGCTGGGCAAAGGCCCGAAGGGCCTTGCCCGGTGATCTAACGTCAGCCCTTGATAGGCATCTGAATCGCCGCGAGTGCTACGCACTCGTTCGCAGCCTGCGGCAGCGGCTACAGTACAGGCACAAAAAAACCGCATCGCTGCGGTTTTTTTGTGGCTGAAGGAGTCTCAGCTTTTCTGCACCAGGCCATCGGCGCGGAACATCCCGCGAATGCCGCGCACCGCCTGGCGAATCCGGTCCTGGTTCTCGATCAGGGCGAAGCGCACGTGATCGTCGCCGTATTCACCGAAACCCACTCCCGGCGACACGCAGACCTTGGCCTCGGCCAGCAGCTTCTTGGCGAATTCCAGGGAGCCCAGGTGCGCATAGGCTTCGGGAATCTTGGCCCAGACGTACATCGAGGCCTTGGGGTTCTCCACCATCCAGCCCAGCTCATGCAGGCCCTTGACCAGCACATTGCGCCGTTGCCGGTATTGCTCGGCAATGTCTTTCACGCACTGCTGGTCGCCTTCCAGGGCGGCAATCGCGGCCACTTGCAGCGGGGTGAAGGTGCCGTAGTCGTGGTAGCTCTTGATTCGCGCCAGGGCGTTGACCAGCTCCGGGTTGCCGACCATGAAGCCGATGCGCCAGCCGGCCATGTTGTAGCTCTTGGACAGGGTGAAGAACTCCACCGCGATGTCCTTGGCTCCGGGCACCTGCATGATCGACGGGGCTTTCCAGCCGTCGTAGACGATGTCGGCGTAGGCCAGGTCGTGGATCACCAGCACGTCGTACTGCTTGGCCAGGGCGATCACCCGCTCGAAGAAATCCAGCTCCACGCACTGCGCGGTGGGGTTGGAGGGGAAGCCCAGGATCATCATTTTCGGCTTGGGGATCGAACCGCGAATGGCCCGCTCCAGCTCGGCAAAGAAGTCCACGCCGGGCACCAGTGGCACCGAGCGCACCTGGGCGCCGGCGATCACCGCGCCGTAGATGTGGATCGGGTAGCTGGGGTTGGGCACCAGCACCGTGTCGCCCTGGTCCAGAGTGGCCAGCATCAGGTGCGCCAGGCCTTCCTTGGAACCGATGGTGACGATGGCTTCGCTTTCCGGGTCGATATCGACCTCGTAGCGATCCTTGTACCAGCGGGAAATCGCCCGGCGCAGCCGTGGAATGCCTTTGGAGGTGGAGTAGCCGTGGGTGTCCTCACGCTGGGCAACGGTCACCAGTTTTTCGACGATGTGCGGCGGAGTCGCGCCGTCGGGGTTGCCCATGCTCAAGTCGATGATGTCTTCGCCGCGCCGACGCGCAGCCATCTTCAGCTCGGCAGTGATATTGAAAACGTAAGGGGGGAGACGATCGATGCGCGCAAAGCGGCGCGGCGAACCTTGTTCGGCCATTGTTGCCTCGAAAAGACGTAAGCGCCCGGAACCGTCCGAGCGACGTTGGCCACTGCGGTGGCCTGCGAGGGCAGACGATAAAGGCGCTGGCGCCGGCTTGTCCAGAGCAGCGGAAAATTATTTTTGCGCTGCCGGCGGTTTGCCCGGCTGGCGGGTTTGCCGCTATAACGTGCACGCTTTTTGCCTGCAAGGACGGCGCCCGGCCTGTGCCTGATCCGTTCGGGCGGATCTGATGCCGCTCGGCAGCTCTTCGAACAACAGCGTCAAACGGGATGAATGATGGAGTTTACCAGCGGCTTTTTGCTGAGCCTTTCGCTGTGCCTGGACATCGGCGTGGCCAATATCGCGATGATCACCCTGGCCATGCAGCGCGGCTATTTCCAGGGCTTCTGCCTGGGCCTCGGAACTTGCGTGGGTGACCTGATCTACGCGCTGTTGGCCCTGGCCGGGATGACCGTACTGTTGCAGTACGAAACTGTGCGTTGGGTGCTGTGGATCGGCGGTTCGGCGCTGCTGGTGTATTTCGCGGCGAAGATGATCTACGCCGCCATTCATCACAGTGCGCTGCTGGCCACGGCGGGGGAGGCGGACCGCGGTTCGCCGCGCAAGGAGTTCCTGCGCGGGATCTTCCTGGCCATGTCTTCCCCCAGCGCGATCCTCTGGTTTGCTGCCGTGGGGGGCACCCTGATTGCCCGATCCGGTGGCGGCACGATTGCCGACTCCGGGTTGTTCCTGGCCGGCTTCTTTTGCGCCGGGCTGGTCTGGACCATGGGCCTGTGCCTGGCCGCGACCCAGGGCGGCAAGTTGCTGGGCGACAAGCTGTTGCGCTACTCCTACCTGGCATCTGCGGCGATCTTCTGCTATTTCGCGGTGTACGTGATCCTATCCGGTTATCAGGAGTTCATCGTCGGCGCTGGGGTGGTCGACCTTCCGGCGCTCTGATCCTGGCCCTGGCGATTGGCTTCTATACTTGCTGCCGTACCCATCTTTTCTGCGGCAGGAGTGGCATTCATGGATGAGCAAAAACAGGGCGCAGGTCCAGAACCGCGCTTCGAAAGAGAGCGTTTTCTGCTGATCGCCGGCTTCAGCGAGCGGTTTACCCCTGGCGCCAGCCAGGACATCGGGCAGCTCTGGCAGCGCTTCATCCCCCACATCGGCAAGGTGCCGGGGCAAGTGGATGAGGTGACCTACGGCATCTGTTGCAACCCCGATGGCCAGGGTGGCTTCGAATACCTGGCCGGGGTCGAGATCAGCAAGCTCGACGATTTGCCCGAGCGCTATCGCTGGATCGAGGTGCAGCCGCAGAACTATGCGGTGTTCGAGCACGGTGGCTCCTTGCAGGAACTGCCACAGACCTTCAACTACATCTGGAAGACCTGGCTGCCCCAGTCCGGTCGCGAGGCAGCCGATGCCCCGGAATTCGAGCGCTACAGCGCCGACTTCAACCCCGATACCGGCAGCGGCGTGGTGGAGGTCTGGCTACCGCTGAAAAGTGAATGATCCCCTCGGGGGCGCTGGCCGGCCCCCGATTCCCCCGGCCTTGGCCGCAATCTATACGCCGTCTTAATACCGCCCCCCGCAATCAGTGTCCGACCTTGATACGCCCTCACCTAACCTGCGTGGCGCAGAGGAGAGCGGCGGACGGCTCGTTCCCGACTCCCTGCCGGTGCCCGTTGCCGGGTGCCTGACCGGTTGCGCCCCGGGCCGCTGTCTGCGGTTGCGGCGCCGCCTCAATGGATTAAGGGGAAAAGCCTTGCTGACACTGGAATTCATCTACGGCGCCAGCGGTTTTTGCGCCGTGCTGCTGTTTGTCTACCTGGGTTACGCGCTGATCCGTGCCGAGAAATTCTGATGACCGCACCCAACGCTACCCCGGCATTTTCATTCGCCCGTCCGGGCATTCTCGAGAAAGGAAACCAGCCATGTACGACCTGATCTTCGTGGGCCTGTCCCTGGGGTTCTTTGTACTGACGGCCCTGGTCATCGTCGCCATGGGCAAGATTTGAACGGAGCATCGACATGTTGAGTACTGTGCTGGAATACGCGGTGATCCTCGGGGTAATGACCGGGCTCGCCGTACTCATGGGCAAATGGCTGGCCCGGGTCTTCAGCGGCCGCGGCCACGCCTTGCCCGAGCGGGCCACCTACCGCCTGCTGGGGATCGACCCCGGCGAAACCATGGGCTGGGCGCGCTATGGCTCGGCGCTGTTGCTGTCCAACGCAGCGATGATGCTCCTGGGCTACCTGGTGCTGCGCCTGCAAACCGTCATGCCCCTCAACCCCCTGGGGTTGGCGGCGCAGACCCCGGACCTGGCGTTCAACACCGCCGCGTCCTTTATCACCAACACCAACTGGCAGGCGTACTCAGGTGAAAGCAGCCTGTCGAACTTCAGCCAGATGGCGGTGATCACCTTCCTGATGTTCGTCGGCTCCACCGCCGGTGTGGTGGCAGCGGCCGGTTTCATTCGTGGCCTGAGCCGCTCCAGCTCCGCCGATATCGGCAACTACTGGGTCGACTTCACCCGCACCCTGTACCGGGTGATGCTGCCTTTGTGCCTGGTCATGGCCCTGGTCTATGTCTGGCAGGGCATGCCCCAGACCCTCGACTCCCAGGCCCTGGCCACCACCTTGGAAGGCGCCCAGCAGCAGCTGATCGTCGGCGCCGTGGCCAGCTTCGAGTCGATCAAGCACATCGGCACCAACGGTGGCGGCTTCTTCAGCATGAACGCCGCCCACCCGTTCGAGAACCCGACTCCGCTGACCAACGTGCTGCACATCCTCAGCATGTTGCTGATCCCTTCGGCGCTGACCTACACCTTCGGCAGCATGCTGCTGCGGCGGCGTCAGGGCTGGGTGTTCTTCGGCACCTTCCTGGTGATGTTCGTCGGCTTCCTGGCCATTGTCTTCACCGCGGAGCAGGGCGGTAATCCGCTGCTGACCCAGGTCGGTGCCGACCAGCAACTGTCGGCAACCCAGAGTGGCGGCAACATGGAAGGCAAGGAACTGCGCTTCGGCATCGCCGACACCGCGCTGTTCGTCACCACCACCACGGGCGCCACCACCGGTTCGGTGAACGCCATGCATGACTCGCTGACCCCCATGGGCGGTTTCGTGCCCCTGGCGCAGATGATGCTCAACTGCGTGTTTGGCGGTGACGGCGTGGGCTTTATCAACCTGATCCAGTACGCCCTGCTGACGGTGTTCCTGGTGGGCATGATGATCGGCCGCAGCCCGGAATTCCTCGGCAAGAAGATCGAGGCCCGGGAGATCAAGCTGGTGATGCTCTCGGTGCTCGCGCACCCGATCTGCATCCTCGGTTTCACCGCCCTGGCAGCGTTGTGGCCGGACACCTTGAACAGCCTCAACAACCTTGGCCCCCATGGTTTCAGCGAAGTGCTCTACGCCTACGCCTCGGGTACCGCCAACAACGGTTCGGCGTTTGCCGGGCTCAATGCCAACACGCCGTTCTTCAACACCACCATCGGTCTGGCGATGCTCATGGGGCGTTTCTTCACCATGCTGCCGATGCTGGCCGTGGCCGGTTCGCTGGCGGCGAAAAAGAACATCCCGGCCGGTGCCGGCACCATTCCCACTGCCACGCCGCTGTTCATGTTCCTGGTGGTGTTCGTGGTGCTGGTGGTTGGTGGCCTGACTTTCCTGCCGGCCCTCGCGCTCGGCCCGCTGGTGGAGCAACTGCAGTTGCTGGCCGGCCAGACTTACAAGTAAGGGGTTGTGATGACGACGCAAATGCAAACCCAAGGCACCACTGCGGTGCTGTTCAAGGGCCTGTTGCGCCCGGTGCTGGTGGCGGCGGTGTTCTTCATGCTGCTGACCGGGCTGGCCTATCCGTTGGCGACCACCGTGCTGGCCAACCTGCTGTTCCCGTTTCAGGCCCAGGGCAGCCTGGTGCAGCGTGACGGGGTGGTGGTGGGCTCGGCACTGATCGGTCAGTCCTTCAGTCGCCCGGAGTATTTCCAGGGCCGCCCGAGCATGACCCTGGGCAGCGATCCGCTGGACCCGAGCAAGAGCGTGCCCCAGCCCTACAACGCCGGGGCCAGTGGTGCCAGCAACCTGGGCCCCACCAACCAGAAACTGATGGACAGCGTGGCGGCGCGGGTCAGCGCCTATCGCCAGCTCAACGGCCTGGCGGCGGACATGCCGGTACCGGTGGACGCGGTGACCGCTTCGGCTTCCGGCCTGGACCCGCACATCTCCCTGGCCAACGCCCAGCTGCAATTGAACCGGGTGGCCCGCCTGCGCAACCTGCCGCTGGCCGATCTGCAGGCGCTGCTGCAGGACCACAGCGAAAGCCGCACCTTCGGCCTGCTGGGCGAGCCCCGGGTCAATGTGCTGCAACTCAATCTCGCGCTGGATGCCCTGGCACCCGTGCATGCCTCGCCCCTTGCGGTCAGTGAGTAAGAGATACCGATCATGAGTAATAACCCTCGTATAGCGTTGTTCGACCGTGGGCTGCTGTTCACGGCGTGCCTGGATGCGGTGAAGAAGCTGCTGCCACAGGCGCAGTGGAAGAACCCGGTGATGTTCGTGGTCTATCTGGGCAGCATTCTCACCACTCTGCTGTGGTTCCAGTCCCTGGGCGGTGAAGGCGAGGCCTCCAGCGGCTTCATCCTCAGCATCACCCTGTGGCTGTGGTTCACCGTGCTGTTCGCCAACTTCGCCGAGGCCCTGGCCGAGGGCCGCAGCCGGGCCCAGGCTGCGAGCCTCAAGGGCATGAAGCGCCAGACCCTGGCCAAGCTGTTGCAGCAGCCCAGGCATGGCGCCGCCTGGCTGCCGATGGCCGCCAGCGAGCTGCGCAAGGACATGGTGGTGCTGATCGAGGCCGGCGACCTGGTGCCTTTGGATGGCGAGGTCATCGAAGGCGTGGCCACGGTGGACGAGAGCGCCATTACCGGTGAATCGGCGCCGGTGATCCGCGAGGCCGGGGGCGACTTTTCCTCGGTCACCGGCGGCACCAAGGTGCTGTCCGACTGGCTGGTGGTGCGCATCAGCGTCAACCCCGGCGAGTCGTTCCTGGACCGCATGATCTCCATGGTGGAATCGGCCAAGCGCCAGAAAACCCCCAACGAGGTGGCCCTGACCATTCTCCTGGTGGGGCTGACCCTGCTGTTCCTGCTGGTGATCGTGACCCTGAGCCCGTACTCGATCTTCGCCGTGGCCATGAGCGGCACCGGCAGCGTGATCAGCGCCACGGTGATGGTGGCGTTGCTGGTGTGCCTGATCCCCACCACCATCGGCGGCCTGCTCTCGGCCATCGGCGTGGCAGGCATGAGCCGGATGATGTCGGCCAACGTCATCGCCACTTCCGGGCGCGCTGTGGAAGCCGCTGGTGACGTCGACGTGCTGCTGCTGGACAAGACCGGCACCATCACCCTGGGCAACCGTCAGGCCAGCGCCTTCCTGCCGGCCCCGGGGATCAAGGACAGCGAGCTGGCGGACGCCGCGCAACTGGCTTCCCTGGCCGACGAAACCCCGGAAGGCCGCAGCATCGTAGTGCTGGCCAAGCAGAAGTTCGACATCCGTGGCCGCGACATCGAGGCCCTGGGCGCCAGCTTCGTGCAGTTCAGCGCGCAGACCCGCATGAGCGGCGTCGACCTGCCGGAGGGGCGCAGCATCCGCAAGGGCGCGGCCGATGCCATTCGCCGGCACATCGAAGCCCTGGGTGGCAGCTTCCCGCCGGCCTTGCAGGCCAAGGTGGATGAAGTCTCGCGGCGCGGCAGTACGCCGCTGGTGGTCAGCGACGGCGCCCAGGCCCTGGGCGTGGTGGAACTCAAGGACGTGGTCAAGGGCGGGATGAAGGAGCGCTTTGCCGAACTGCGGCGCATGGGCATCAAGACCGTGATGATCACCGGCGACAACCGCCTGACCGCGGCGGCGATTGCCGTGGAGGCCGGGGTCGATGACTTCCTCGCCGAGGCCCGCCCCGAGGACAAGCTGCAACTGATCCGCGACTACCAGGCCAAGGGCAAGCTGGTGGCCATGACCGGCGACGGCACCAACGACGCCCCGGCCCTGGCCCAGGCCGACGTTGCGGTGGCGATGAACAGCGGCACCCAGGCGGCAAAGGAAGCCGGCAACATGGTCGACCTGGACAGCAACCCGACCAAGCTGATCGAAGTGGTGGAAGTCGGCAAGCAGATGCTCATGACCCGCGGCGCCCTGACCACCTTCAGCGTGGCCAACGACGTGGCCAAGTATTTTGCTATCGTACCGGCCGCGTTCGTCGCCACTTACCCGCAGTTGGGCGCGTTGAACGTGATGCAATTGACCAGCCCGAACTCGGCGATTCTCAGTGCGGTGATCTTCAACGCGCTGATCATCGTGTTCCTCATCCCCCTGGCGCTCAAGGGGGTGAAGTATCGGTCCATCGGCGCGGCGGCCTTGCTTAACCGCAACCTGCTGATCTACGGACTGGGCGGGGTGCTGGTACCCTTTGCCGGGATCAAGCTGATTGACATGCTGCTGGCCGGGCTTGGCCTGGTTTGACGCAAGGACAGGCAATGCGGCGCTCCCTGGGGGCGCCGCATTGTTCATTTAAGGAAGCTCATGACTGTGCTTGATGCAAGTCCTGCGCCCCGCGACGGGCGCCCCGATCCCGATGCGCTGCTGGAAAAGCTGCAACAGGACGAACAAGCCGCCCAGCGCGGCAAGCTGCGGATCTATTTCGGTTCCAACGCCGGGGTCGGCAAGACCTGCGCCATGCTCACCGCCGCCCGCAACGAAGTGGCCCTGGGCCGCGACGTGGTGGCCGGGGTGGTGGAAACCCACGGCCGGCGGGAAACCGCCGAGCTGCTGCAAGGCCTGGAGGTGCTGGAGCGTCACAGCCTGATGCACCGCGACTATGCCTTGCCCGAATTCGACCTGGACGCGGCCCTGGCGCGACGTCCCTCGGTGTTGCTGGTGGACGAGTTGGCCCACAGCAACGTCCCCGGTTCCCGGCATCCCAAACGCTGGCAGGATGTGGAAGAACTGCTGCGGGCCGGGATCGATGTCTGGACCACCCTCAACGTCCAGCACCTGGAAAGCCTCAACGACATCGTCAGCGGCATCATCGGCATCCGCGTGCGCGAGACGGTGCCTGATCACCTGTTTGATGAGGCCCACGAAGTGCTGGTGATCGACCTGCCACCGGACGACCTGCTGCGTCGACTCAAGGACGGCAAGGTCTACATGGGGCCCCAGGCCGAGCGCGCTTCACGCAATTTTTTCCGCAAGGGCAACCTGTTGGCCCTGCGCGAGCTGACCCTGCGCCGTACCGCCGACCGGGTCGATGCGCAAATGCGCGACTATCGCCGCGAGCGCTCGATCAATGCCCTGTGGCCGGCCCGGGAGCGCTTGCTGGTGGGGATCGCCGGCGACCCGGCGGACGAACGCCTGGTGCGCGAGGCCGCGCGCCTGGCGCAGAAACTCGAAGCCGACTGGATCGTCGTGCACGTGGCCTCGGCGCAACGTCGTGGCCACGGTGCCAGCCGTTATGCAGCAGCGATGAAGACCCTGGCCCTGGCCGCCGAGTTCGGTGCCGAGACCGCGACCCTGCCCGGCCTGGACGTGGCCGAGGCGCTGGTGGCCTGTGCCCGTGAGCACAATGCCAATCGCCTGGTGCTGGGCCATTACCCGCGCAAGGTCTGGCAGTTCTGGCATCAGTCGGTGAGTGATCGCATCAGCCGCCAGCATCCGGAAATCGATCAGATCGTGATCGCCAACGGGCCCTTGAGCCGGCGCCCGGCCGCTGCGGACAAGCCAGAGGCCGGATTGTCGCCGAGTCGAGCGCCGGCCTATCTGTGGGCCAGCCTGGCCTGTTTTGCCGCCACTGCAGTGGCGGCGCTGCTGCTGAAGGTGTTCGACCCGGCGAACGTGGTGATGTTGTTCCTGCTCACTGTGGTTCTGGTGGCCTTGCGTTTCGGGCGGGGGCCGGGTGTCTGGGCGGCCATGCTGGCGGTGCTGTGTTTCGACTTCTTCTTCGTTCAGCCGGTGTTGTCGTTCACCGTCAACGACACCCAGTATTTCTTCACCTTCGCCTTGATGCTTGGCATTGCCCTGATCACCGGCCAGCTCACCGCGCGGCTGCGCCACCAGGCCCGCACCGCCGCCGAAGGCGAACGCCGCGCCACCTCCCTGGCCGGGCTGGCTCGGGAGTTGTCGGCGGCACTGACCGAGGAGCAGATCTGCGCCGTGGCCCTGCGCACCTTCAGCGGGGTGTTCGAGGCCCGGGTCGGATTGGCGCTGCCGGATGCGGACAATCGCGTGCGAGCCTTGAATGCCAATACCCTGGCGGTCGATGAAAGCATTGCCCAGTGGGCCTATGACCACGACCAGCCGGCAGGCAGCGGCACCGACACCCTGGCGGCGGCCAAGGGCTGCTACCTGCCGCTCAAGGCACCGATGCGCGTGCGTGGGGTGCTGGTGCTGGAGCTGACGGACGCCGAACGCCTCAACGAACCCGAGGAGCAGCGCCTGCTGGAGGCCTGCATGAGCCAGCTGGCAATCGCCCTGGAGCGGGTGCATTACGTCGAAGTGGCGCAGAGCACCGTGGTGCAGATGGAAGGCGAGCGCATGCGCAACACTTTGCTCGCCGCTATTTCCCATGACTTGCGCACTCCGCTGACCACCATCATCGGGGCTGCCGATGCCGCGTTGCCCCATGCCCCCAGTGGCCCGCTGCCCGAGCTGTTGCATGGCATCCATGATCAAGCCACGTCGATGCAGCGCCTGATCGAGAACCTGTTGGACATGGCGCGCATGCAGGAGCGCGGGGTGCGCCTCAAGCGTCAGTGGAATTCCCTGGAGGAGATTGTCGGCAGCGCCCTGCGCCAGTTGCGCGAGCCCCTGGCCAGACATGAACTGCGGGTGACCATGGCGCCCCATCTGCCCCTGGTGGAGGTGGATGCGCTGCTGCTGGAACGGGTGCTGGTGAACCTGCTGGACAACGCCGCCAAGTACACCCCTGCCGGCACCCTGGTGCAGATCACGGCCCGCCAGGTGGACCAGCAGATCATCCTGCAGGTCAGCGACTCCGGCCCCGGCTGTCCCAAGGGCAGTTCCCCGGACAGCCTGTTCGAGGCCTTCAGCCGTGGCCAGCAGGAGTCCGCGGTGGCCGGGATCGGCCTGGGGCTGGCCCTGGCCAAACGGATTGTCGAAGCCCATGGCGGGCGTATCGAGGCCCAGCCTCACGCCGACGCCGGGCTGAGTTTTGTCATCACCTTGCCGGCGGGACAACCGCCATCCATGGAAGCCCTATGAGCAACCCACGCATCCTGATTGTCGAGGACGAAGCCAACATCCGGCGTTTTGTCGGCATTGCCCTGGAGGACGAAGGTTTCCAGGTGTTCGAGGCCGACAGCGTCAAGCGCGCCCTGATCCATGCCGCCAGCCGCCAGCCGGATCTGGTGATCGTCGACCTGGGCCTGCCGGATGGCGACGGCAAGCAATTGATCAGCGAGCTGCGCGGCTGGCTGGCGGTGCCGATCCTGGTGCTGTCGGCCAGGGACCGCGAAGACGAGAAAGTCGCCGCCCTGGATGCCGGCGCTGATGATTATCTGGTCAAACCCTTCGGTGTGCCGGAGTTGCTGGCGCGCATTCGTGCGCAACTGCGGCGCCACGGCCAGAGCGGCGCGGTGGCGGCCACCAGCAAGGTGGCCTTCGGTGCCATCGAGGTCGACCTGGCCACCCATGAGGTGCGCCGCGAAGGGCAGTTGGTGCACCTGACTCCCATCGAATACCGTCTGCTCTGCGCCCTGATCCGCGGCCAGAGCCGGGTCCTGACCCATCGCCAACTGCTGCTGGAGGTCTGGGGCCTGGACTATGTCGACCGCGCCCATTACTTGCGGGTGCACATGGCCCATCTGCGGCAGAAGCTGGAGGCTGATCCGGCTCAGCCCCAGCACCTGATCACCGAGTTGCAGGTGGGTTATCGCCTGGTGGGGCTCTGATCCTGCCTGGTGGCGCCGCTCAGGGCTTTTTTGCCGCGACGCCGCTCATGTACAAAATCGATGTACAAGGTGATGCAGCCGAAGGCGGTGATGCTGAACAGCACAAGAAGGCCGATCTGGATGTTGCTCATGGGGAAAGTCCTGTGGGCAAGACGCGGCAGGGCCGGCTTGATGGGGCCGGCCAGGAGGCGTCGGGGATCAGATAGATAATCCCTGGGCGCCGCCCTTGCCAGGGTTTATATGAAAGCTTTACGGCGGCCCCGACTATCCCTATGCCCTGCATACGCCAGGCTCCCGGCAACGCCACTCTTGCTAGAATCGGCCATCCTTCACCGTCTTCAGGTTGCCGCCCATGACTGCTTCGACCCCGCTGATCCGTACCGTCCTGCCCACCGACCTGGATGCCTGCTTTGCCATCGAGACCCTGGCCTACGAAGGCGACGAAGCCGCGACTCGGGAAAAGATCGCTACCCGCATCGCTACCTGGCCCGAGGGCTTTATCGTCGCCGAGGTGGAGGGGGCAGTGGCTGGCTTCATCAACTCCGGCGCCACCTTCGAGGTGCAGATGGCCGACGAAGCCTTCAAGGAACTGATCGGCCACGACCCGGCCGGTTCCGAAGTGGTGATCATGTCGGTGGTGGTGCATCCGGATTTCCAGGGCCAGGGTCTGTCCCGGCAACTGTTGCAAGCCTTCATTGCACGCATGACCGAGCTGGGCAAAGCGCGCATCCACTTGATGTGCAAGGAACGCCATGTACCGCTCTACGAGCGCTTTGGCTTCGTCTATGTCAAGGCGTCGGCGTCGGACCACGGCGGCATGGCCTGGCATGAGATGGTGCGGGGGTTGTAAGTCCCAGGCATGCCCCTGATGCACAAGGGGCGCCGGCGTAGGGACTTTTCAGGGGGCTGCTCAGCAGGAGTGCCCTTGAGTTGAAGTGCTGAACTCAAAACGCCAGGACCATCCTGCGTTCATAACCCATCCGGCCTTTGCAGGCTTCGCCATTCTCGACCCAGCCCAGCTTGAGATAGAGCTGGAGTGCGGCGTGGTTGTCGGCATCCACCGCCAGCATCAGGCCCTTGAGCTGCGGCCATTCCTGGAGCGCGGCGCCGGGCAGGGCTTGCAGGCAGGCGGTGCCCAGTCCCTGGCCCTGGAATGGCAGGTCCACTTGCAGGGCGTGCAGGGTGGCGTGGTCGGCCTCGGCCCAGGCTGGCAGGCAAGGCGCGTGCTTGAGCAGCAGGAACGCCACCGGCCGTTCGTCGCTGAGCAGGGCAAAGCCCTTGATGGCGCCGGCCGGTGCATTGCCCAGGGTGTACAGCGCGCCATGGATATCCCCGGAAAACGCTCTCTGTTCAGGCCGTACTTCAAGGCTCAGCAGTTGGGCACGCTGATGGCTGTCGAGCTGTTCATAAGGCACGAGACGAGTGGTCACTGGCGGGACTGTCCAGGGGAGGGAAGGGGGCGGATTCTAGCGATTTTGCCCGAGCGGTAAAATTTTTTATCGAGGTTGTCGATTGTCTGGCTGGCCAGACGACTAAGGGTGAACCGAGCATTCAAGTGCGCTCTTGCAGGGGCTGCCCGGTGCCGGTTGATTCCACTCTTGAGGAGTTTTGCCATGCACAACCCATCCAGCGAAGCACAGATCCGCAGCCTGATCGGCCATTGGCAGCAGGCGGTGGTCGCCAGGGACATCGAGCGTATCGTCAGCTTTTACGCCGATGACATCGTCTCTTTCGACGCCGTCGGCGCCCTGCAGTATTCGGGCAAGGCGGCCTACCGTGAACATTGGCAGGCCTGCATGCAGGAGTGCCCGGGGCCGGGCATCTTCGAGTTCCACCAGCTGCGGGTGCGGGCCGCCGAGGAACTGGCGTTCGCCCATTGGCTGGCCCATTGCGGGGGCACCGATGCCCAAGGGCAGACCAAGGCCTGCTGGATGCGGGTGAGCGCCGCCTATGAGCTGCGCGACGGGCAGTGGCAAGTGGTGCATGAGCACTGGTCGGCGCCGTTCGACATGCAGACCGGGACCACTCAGTTCGATCTGCAACCTTGATGAGCGGGTGGTTCGCCAAAGGACAAAACAGCAACCATAGTTGATCAGCCCGAACCCGGAGACACCCATGAAATACCTCTGTCTGGTCTACAGCGATGAACAGTTGTTGCACAGCTTGCCCGAGAGCCCCAAGGACGCCGAGTGCCAGGCCTATGCCGAGTCGGTCCAGGGCAGCGGACGGATGCTTGCCGCCGAGGCGTTGCAATCGATACAGACCGCCACCACGGTGCGCATGCGTGGCGGCAAGCTCTCCATCACCGATGGTCCGTTCGCCGAAACCAAGGAGCAACTGGCCGGTTTCTACCTGATCGAGGCCAGGGATTTGAATGAAGCGATCCAGGTGGCGGGGAACATTCCGGCGGCCCGGGTCGGCAGTGTCGAAGTGCGTCCTGTGCGTGAACTCAATCCCTGATAACAAGCATAAGCAGGAGTTTGCCAATGACCTTTTCAACAGTCGGCCGCCAGGCCGCCGAGCATGAACTGTCCATCAGCCGCTTGATCGATGCGCCGCGGGCCAGGGTGTTTCGCGCCTGGACCGAGCCGGCGTTGCTGGCGCAATGGTGGGGGCCGCACGGCATGACCACCCCGGAGTGTGAAATGGATCTGTGGGTCGGTGGTCAATTTCGCACGTTGATGCGGGCTGCGGACGGTGCCGAATACCCGACCATGGGGGTGTTTCTGGAGATCCACGCGCCGTCGCGCCTGGTGTTCACCGATGCCTATGTGCCGGGCTGGATTCCTTCGGGCAAGCCGTTCATGACCGCTGAAGTGACCTTCGAGGAGCAGGACGGCAAGACGCTCTACACCGCCCGCGCCATGCATTGGAGCGAAGCCGATCGGCAAGCCCACGAAGCCATGGGATTTCACCAGGGGTGGGGAGAGAGCCTGGAGCGTCTGGTGGCCCTGGTCACCCAAGGCATGGCGGACTGATGCCGGGTCAATCCGGTGAGGCCCTACAGGTCCTGGTGGCGCGGGTCTACCGCGAGCAATCGCGGCGCATTCTCGCCACCCTGATCCGCCTGCTGGGGGATTTCGACCTGGCTGAAGAGGCCTTGCACGAGGCCTTCTTTGTCGCCGTGGAGCGTTGGCAAAAGGACGGCGTCCCGGACAATCCTCGGGCCTGGCTGGTGTCCGTTGGACGCTTCAAGGCCATCGATGCCTTGCGCCGGCGGGCGCGCTTCGCCGCTTCCCAGGCGGCGCTGGTCAGCCAGCTGGAGCACCTGGAACAGCATGACTGGGAGGGTGAGGACGTGCAGGACGATCGCCTGCGGTTGATCTTCACCTGTTGCCACCCGGCGCTGGCGGCAGACGCCCAGGTGCCACTGACCCTGCGGGAAATCTGCGACCTGAGCACCGAGGAAATCGCCCGGGCCTTTCTTGTCTCTCCGGCCACCATCGCTCAGCGTATCGTGCGGGCCAAGGCGAAGATCCGCGACGCCGGAATTCCCTATCAGGTGCCGACGCTGGACGAGTTGCCCGAGCGCTTGGACAGTGTCTTGCGAGTGATCTACCTGGTGTTCAACGAAGGTTATTCGGCGTCCATGGGGGCCGAGTTGACCCGTGAGGACCTGACCCGTGAAGCGATACGCCTGGGGCGCCTGCTGCTGGAGCTGTTACCGGAAGCGGAGGTATTGGGCCTGCTGGCCCTGATGCTGTTGCACGAGTCGCGACGTGGGGCGCGACTCTCCAGCACGGGCGAGTTGATCCTGCTGGATGAGCAGGACCGTTCCCTGTGGCAGCGGGCCTTGATGGACGAAGGTTGTGCCCTGGTGGAGCGCGGGTTGCGCAGCGGACGCGGCGGAGCCTATTGCCTGCAGGCGGCGATTGCCGCGGTGCATGCCGAGGCTCCCAGCGCCGAACAGACCGATTGGCCGCAGATCGTCGGCCTGTATGAGGTGTTGCTGCGGCTGCAGCCTTCGCCGGTGATCGAGCTCAACCGTGCCGTGGCCCTGGCCAAGCGTGACGGCCCCGCGGCCGGCCTGGAGCAGGTGGAGGCCATCCTGCAGCGCGGCGACTTGCAGGATTACCACCTGATCCACGCTGCCCGTGCCGACTTCTGCCGGCAGTTGGGGCGAGTCGAGGCGGCGCGGGAGTCCTACCAAAGAGCCTTGGCCCTGACCCGGCAAGCTCCGGAACGGCGTTTTCTCGAAGCGCGCCTGGCCCAACTGGTCTCCAGCTCTGCGTAGCTTTACAGGACGCGCTCTACAGGGGCGGATACCCGAGCTGCCTCACTCCAGCATTCGCCCCAACAGCCAGCTCCCGGCCGGCCCGGGCGGGTGCAGGCGCGACCAGAGGGCATCCACCACCACCTTGCGCGGCCAGCCGCGTACGTTCAGTTCCTGCAATTTGCCGGCGCCGAAGCCTTCCACCAGCCAGCTCGGCAACGGCGCCCAGCCAAAACCGCCCTGGGCCATTTCCAGCAGCATCAGGTAGCTGGGCGCCGACCAGACCCGTCCCTGGGGACGGCTGTCGTAGGGGTTGAGCACTGTCGCCAAGCGCAGTTCCCGGTGCTGGCGCAGGGCTTCCTGATCGACGTGCTCGAGCCGGGCCAGCGGATGCTTGCGGGAGACGTACAGGGACATTTCACCCTGTTCATCCAGGGTCTGGTGATCCAGGTCCGCCGGGTAATCGGCCTGCATCTCGGCGAAGGCGATGTGCGCCCGGCCACTTTGCACCAGGGCAATCAGGTCTTCGCATTCGGCAATCAGGCATTCCAGTTCCAGGTCCGGGTAACGCTGCTCGAAGGCGCTCAGGCAGCTTTCAAAGCGATCCGACTGATAGGTGTCGGACAGGGCAACGGTGAGTTTCGCCTCGACTCCCTGGGACAGTTGGCTGGCGGCCATTTGCAGGCGGCTGGTGGCCGCGAGGATTTCCTCCGCGTGCTGCAGCATCACCTGCCCGGCGGGGGTCAGGCCGGGCTTGCGGCTGGCCCGATCGAACAATTGCACATTGAGGTCGATTTCCAGGCTGGCCACTGCCGCGCTGATGGTGGACTGGCTCTTGCCCAGTTTGCGGGCGGCGGCGGAAAAGGAACCCTGGGTCGCTGCCTGGACGAACGCCAGCAGCACTTCGTGTGAGGCTATGAACTATCGCCTTGGTCGATGGTTATTGATTATTAAGTATCGACCTGATCCTGGAAGATCGCCAACACATTCACTCAAGGAGCACGGCAATGAGCCTGCAAAAATCCCTTACCGAACGTATTTTCCAGGCTGTAGGTTTTGAGCTGCTGGCCGTGCTGATCTGCACGCCGCTGCTGTCCTGGATCATGGATAAACCCATGGCTGACATGGGCCTGGTAACCATCGGCATCGGCCTTTTGGCGCTGATCTGGAACGTGGTGTTCAACGGTCTGTTCGATCGTCTGCTCAAGCGCCTGCAACTTGCACGCAATGGTTGGACCCGGGTCCTGCATGCCCTGCTGTTCGAAGGCGGTCTGGTGGCGATGGGGGTACCGCTGATTGCCTGGTGGTTGAATGTCAGCCTGTTGCAGGCGTTCATCCTCGATATCGGCGTGCTGTTGTTCTTTCTGCCCTACACCTACCTCTACCACTGGGCCTACGACGTACTGCGGGACAAGTGGTTGCAACAGCGTCTGGCTCATTGAGCCGCAGGCCTTTGTGATAGTCGCCGGTTTCGGCCGGCGAAAACCCACGGGGGGCCTATTATGGCGTAGAGGTCTGCGAGCTGATTTCAGACAGAACTGGACACCGTCCTCGGGTTTTTCTGAAAATGTGCGTCCGCTGGAGGCCGTCACTGAACCAGCAGCCCTCCCGACTATCTGAAGACCATGACTATTTCCCGCAACTGGATCATCTGCGAACACTGCGATTCGCTGTACGAATCCGTGCCGCTCGGCAAAGGCCAGGCCGCTCAGTGCTCGCGCTGTGGCGCGTTGCTGGCCCGTGCCCGCTACATGAACGTGCAGCAGCTGTTCGCCTTGTCGATTACCGCCGGGTTGTTGTTCGTCTTCGCCAATCTGTTTCCGGTGATCAAGATCAGCCTCGAAGGCCTGAGCAACGAAGCCACGCTCTGGCAATCGGTAGAAGCCCTGGCCCAGGGCCGCATCAGCCTGATTGCGGCGATCACCGGCCTGACCATCATTCTGGCGCCCTGCCTGCAGATCATCCTGCTGTGCTGGGTGCTGGGGTTCGCCAATTTCGATCGTGCCGCGCCAGGTTTCAAGGCCTGCATGCGGGCCCTGGAGCACCTGCGGCCGTGGAGCATGCTGGAGGTGTGCCTGCTGGGCATTCTGGTGGCCATCGTCAAGCTCGCTGGCATGCTCGATGTGCACCCCGGCCTCGGGCTCTGGGCCCTGGCCATGCTGACGGTGCTGATCATCCTGATTTCCGGCAAGGACATCCGCTATCTGTGGGATGACCTGGAGGGTCGCTACTGATGAGTACGCCCCCTTACGCCCGGGACTATCAACTGATGCTCTGCCACACCTGCGGCCAGGTCTGCGAGCAATCCGAGCACCAGTGCCCCCGATGCGACTCCGTGGTCCATGCGCGCAAGCCCAACAGCCTGGCGCGGACCTGGGCCTTTCTCGTGGCCAGCCTGATCTTCTACATTCCGGCCAACCTGCTGCCGGTGATGCACACCAGTATTTTTGGCAGCGCCAGTGAAAACACCATCATGAGCGGCGTGGTGGAGTTCTGGAGACACGGCTCCTGGGACATCGCCCTGTTGATCTTCATCGCCAGCGTGGTGGTGCCCTGCATCAAGTTCTTTGTCCTTGGCACCTTGCTGGTGACCTGCCAGCGCCGCAGCCTCTGGGCCCAGCGCGAGCGTGCCAGGCTGTACCGTTTTATCGAGGTGATCGGCTATTGGTCGATGCTCGATGTGCTGGTGGTGGCCCTGGTGGCGGCCCTGGTGCAGTTTCGGGCCCTGAGTTCCATCGATCCGCGGATGGGCATACTGTTTTTTGGTTTGGTGGTGGTGCTGACGATGTTGGCGGCCATGAGTTTCGATCCCCGGCTTATCTGGGATGTAGAGGTTGAAGATGTCTGATCATCCAGGTTCCAAGGCGGCAGGTTCCCAGCCGGCTCCCGGCGCTCCGGCGCTGCGTACGCGGCGTTTCAATGTCTCGCTGGTGTGGTTGGTGCCCATTGTCGCGGCCTTGGTGGGGCTGTCGATGGTGGTCCACAACTCGCTGTCGGCCGGGCCGGAAATCACCATCAGTTTCCAGACTGCCGAGGGCCTGGAAGCCAATAAGACCCAGGTCAAGTACAAGAACGTGGTGATCGGCAAGGTGACCTCCATTGCCTTGAGCGACGATCGCCGCAAGGTGCTGGCCAAGGTCGAGCTGGATCAGTCCGCCGAACCGTTCACCGCCGACGACTCGATGTTCTGGGTGGTGCGCCCGCGGATTGGCGCCAACGGCGTTTCCGGGGTCGATACCTTGCTCTCCGGGGCCTTTATCGGCGCCGATGCCGGCAAGTCGGAGAAGCGCAAGAACAGCTTCAAGGGCCTGGAAACCCCGCCGCTCATTACCTACGGGCAGAAGGGCAAGCGCTTCACCCTGCACACTGACGACCTGGGCTCCCTGGACATCGGTTCGCCGGTCTACTACCGGCGCATCGAAGTGGGGCAGGTGGTGTCCTATCAGTTGGCCAACAGCGGCAAGGGGGTGGACGTGAAGATCTTCGTCAACGCGCCCAATGATAAGTACGTCACCACCGACAGCCGATTCTGGAACGCCAGCGGTGTGGATGTGACCCTGGGCGCCAACGGCTTGAAGGTCAACACCGAGTCGGTGTCCTCGATCCTTGCCGGCGGCATCGCCTTCGTCGAACCCAAGTACAGCCCCAACGCCAAGCCGGCCGAGGAGAATGCCGAATACACACTGTTCGGCGATCAGGATACGGCGCTGGCTCCGCCGGACGGCGCGCCGTATTACATCCGCATGCGCTTTGACCAGGCCCTGCGCGGCCTGTCGCTCAATGCCCCGGTGGAGTTCCTCGGGGTGAACATCGGCAAGGTGGTGTCCATGGACCTGGACTACGACGAACAGCGCAAGTATTTCCCCACCCTGGTAGGGGCGGTGATCTATCCCGAACGCCTGGGCAAGGCCCATGAAAAACTGGTGAAGCAGACCGGCGGCGAAGACGACGCCCGCTCCGCGCAACTGATCGGCGCCTTCGTCAAGAACGGCCTGCGGGCCCAGCCCCGCAGCGGCAACCTGCTGACCGGCCAGCTGTACATCTCCCTGGATTTTGTCGCCAATGCCAAGCCGGTGGCCTACAACCCCGCCGCACGGCCGCTGGAGATCCCCACCATCCCGGGCAGCATGGACAAGTTGCAGGAACAACTGCAGGCCGTGGTGGACAAGATCAGCAAGCTGCCGATCGACTCCATCGCCGCCAACCTCGATGGCAGCCTGGCGGAGATGCAGAAGACCCTGAAACAGGTCAACGGCCAAGTGCTGCCGCAGATGCGCGACACCCTGGAGCAGTCGAAGAAGACCCTGGCCAGCGCCAACGAGAGCTTCTCCGAGGATTCGCCGCAGCGACAGAAACTCAGCCAGGCCATGGAGGAAGTGCAGCGCACCGCCCGTTCGGTACGGGTGCTCAGCGACTTCCTCGGTCGTCATCCTGAAGCGTTGATTCGCGGTCGTCTCAAAGACAACCAACCGGATGCCTACCAGTCGCCATCCTCCTCTGTCCGCGAATCCGCACCGGAAGCCCAGCCATGAAAAAAATCGCCTTGTTGTTGAGCCTGACCCTGGGACTTGCCGCTTGCAGCTCTGCGCCGACCCGTTACTACACCCTGATGCCGCCGGTGACTGAAGGCAGCGCTGCGGCCCGCAACGCGAATCTACAGTTCGAGATGTCCACGGTGCGCATCCCGGTCCAGGTGGATCAGCCGCAACTGGTGGTGCGCCAGGACAGCGGCACCCTGGCGATCCTGGAAACCCAGCGCTGGAGCGCGCCCTTGGTGGATGAGTTCCACGACGCCCTGGCCAGCCAGATGGAGCACAAGCTCGGCACCCGCAACCTTGAAGGCTTGCCCAAGCAGCCCGGGCTCCCGGTGCTGTCGTTGCAGACCGATGTACGGCGTTTCGAATCCCTGCCCGGGCGTTACGCGCTGATCGATGTGGTCTGGAGCCTGCGCTTGCGGGGCGAGGGCGGCCCGGCCCGCAGCTTGACCTGCAGCAGCCAGATCCGCCAGCCGGCGGGTGTTGAACTGAGCAGCCTGGTGCAGGCTCATCAACAGGCCATTGCCCAGTTGGCCGCACAGATCGCCAGCACCGCACAGCGCTGGACCTGCCCCTGAATCAGCCCTGTAGCCGCTGCCGCAGGCTGCGAACGGCTGCGCAGGAGACGCAGGTTTTTCCGGCCGCCACAGGTTTGGCTCAGGATCGCCAGGCAAGGCCCTGCGGGCCTTTTCGCAGCCTAGCGGGCTCGGCAGCGGCTACAGGTGTCGGGTTGTAGCCGCTGCCGCAGGCTGCGAACGGCTCCGTAGGAGACGCGTGGATCTTGAGGTCGCTGGAGGTTCGGCAAGAGATCGCCAAGCAAGGTGTTCAGCGCCGGGCGCTGAGTTGCTGGGGCGCGAGGAAGGCGTCGTGGAAGTAGTCGCGCAAGGCCTGCATCGCCGGGGTGAAAGTCCGTTCGCGGTGCCAGGCCAGGCCTACGCTCATCGGGGTCACTGCGTCGCTCAGGCTCAGGGTCTCGATGCGCTTGCCCTCCAGGGACCAGGGTCGATGCACCAGGTCCGAAAGAATCGCCACGCCGCTGCCGTTGGCCACCATGCTGCGCACCGCCTCCACCGAGCTGGTGCGCACCCGGACATTGGGCTGCTGGCCGGCCTGTTCCCAGTAGCGCATGGCACTCTGCTCGGCTTCGTCGACGGTGAGCAGGATGAACGGCTCCTGGGCCACGTCCGCCAGGCTGACGCTGGCTCGTTCGCAGAGCCGATGGTGGGCCGGCAGCCATAGCCGGCGCTCGGAGTTGAACAGGGTTTCCGAAACGATGTCCGGGTGGGTCAGGTTGGCGGTGAGCACCACCGCCATGTCGAAACGCCCCTCCAGCAACCCTTGCTCGATGGCCTGGCGCTCCTGCTCGTGGAGTTCGATGGTGACGTCCGGGTGCCAGTGCTCTAGGCGTTGCAGGTGGTGCGGCAAGAAGTAGCCGATCACCGTGTAGCTGGCCGCCAGGTGCAGCACACCACTGGCCCGATAGTCCGGCAGCGGACTGTTCAGCGCATCCTCGACACTGCGCAAGATCACATAGGCGCGGTTGAGAAAATGCCGCCCGGCGTCGGTCAGGTTCATGCCCTGGGCCGAGCGCACGAACAACTGCACGGCGAGCATGGCTTCAAGCTCCTTGATCGCCGTGGTCACCGCCGATTGGGAGATATTCAAGTGGATCGCCGCCTGGGAGATCTGCCCGATCTCTGCGGTCGCCACGAAGTAGCGCACCTGGCGCAAGGTCAACGACATGTTCCATTCCCCATCACCTCTGCAGGAGCCGGTTTGTCGGCCAAAGCCATCTCACGCCGGTCTTCGCCGATACGTGGATCACCGCCTGCCTACTCCTAGCAGAGCTTTATCTGTTTTTCAGAAGATGCTCTATCTGATAATAGATCTTCCCAAGGGGTCAAGGCCGCTCTAATTTTCACTGCACGAAGTCACAAGAGTTGGAGCAACAGTGATGCAGGCAGTGGATTTCAATTCGGACATGGGCGAAAGCTTCGGCCCCTGGACCATTGGCGACGGCGTCGACAACGAGCTCATGGGCTTTATCAGTTCGGCCAATATCGCCACCGGCTTTCACGCCGGCGACCCCGGCACCATGCGCCGCACCATCGAACAGGCCAAGCGCCTGGGGGTGGCTATCGGTGCGCATCCGGGGTTCCGCGACCTGGTGGGCTTCGGCCGCCGGCACATCAACGCACCGGCCCAGGAGCTGGTGGACGACATGCTTTATCAGCTCGGCGCCCTGCGGGAAATGGCCCGGGTGCAAGGCGTGAAGTTGCAACACATCAAGCCCCACGGCGCGCTCTACATGCACTTGGCCCGGGACGAGGAAGCGGCGCGGCTGCTGGTGCAAAACCTGCGCAAGCTGGAGCCCGAGCTGCTGCTGTATTGCATGCCCAATTCGGTGATCTGGCACGTCGCCCAGGAGCTGGGCCAGCCGGTGATCCGCGAGTTCTACGCCGACCGCGATTACGACCTCAGCGGCTCCATCGTCTTCACCCGCCAGGTGCGCGCCCTGGACCCGGCTGCCGTCGCCGCCAAGGTGTTACGCGCTTGCCAGACCGGCCTGGTACGTACGGTTGAAGGCGAGGACCTGGCCATCGAGTTCGATTCCATCTGCCTGCACAGCGACACCCCCGGCGCCCTGGATCTGGTGGAGGCCACCCGCACGGCGCTGGATCAGGCCGGCATCGAGGTGCGCGCACCGCGCTGAGGCGCATCGATACGAAGCACCGCGCACAGACGCGGGGTTCATCTGGTTTTGATTTTTTGCCTGCCTTTCTACAACTATTCCAAAAGGAACAGACATGGCCGAATACAGTGTTATCACCCCCTTGCCGGGCACTTTCTATCGCAAGGCCACCCCGGAGTCGGCGCCTTTCGTCGAGGTCGGCGACAGCGTCAGCGCCGATACCGTGATCGGCCTGATCGAAGTCATGAAGCAGTTTTCCGAACTGACCGCCGGGAGCGCGGGTCAAGTCAGCGCCTTTGTGGTGCAAGACGGTGATCCGGTGGAACCGGGTCAGGTCGTCGCGACGCTCGAACAGTGAGGGCCAGGGCATGACTCAAGCAATCAAGAAGTTGCTGGTGGCCAACCGCGGCGAGATCGCCGTGCGCATCATCCGTGCGGCCAAGGCCCTGGGGATTCCCACCGTTGCCGCCTGCAGTGAGGCGGATGCCGACTCCATGGCTGCACGTATGGCCGATGAAGTGCAGATCATCGGCCCGGCGCGGGCCGACAAGAGCTACCTGAATGTCCAGGCCCTGCTCGGTGCCTTGCAGGCCAGTGGTGCCAATGCGGTGCATCCGGGCTATGGCTTTCTTTCCGAGAATGCCGACTTCGCCGAGGCGGTGGTCGAGGCCGGGGCGATCTTCGTCGGTCCCAGCGCCGAAACCATCCGCCGCATGGGCGACAAGGCCGAAGCCCGGCGCACGGCGCAGGCGGCGGGAGTGCCGGTGGTACCGGGCTCCCCAGGTGAGCTCTTCGACCTGGACGCGGCGCTCAAGGCCGCTGAAAGCGTGGGCTTTCCGCTGTTGATCAAGGCCAGTGCCGGCGGTGGCGGACGCGGGATTCGCCTGGCTCAGGATGCGGCGCAATTGGCCGAGGAGTTCCCTCGGGCGCAACGCGAAGCCCAGACCGCCTTCGGCAATGGTGCGCTGTACCTGGAGCGTTTCATTGGCCGTGCGCGGCACATCGAAGTCCAGGTCTTGGGCGATGGCCAACACGCGGTGCATCTGTTTGAACGCGAGTGCTCGCTGCAACGGCGGCGGCAGAAGATCTTCGAAGAAGCGCCGTCGCCGGTGCTCAGTACCGAGCAGCGTGAGCAGTTGTGCAGCAGCGCCGTGCGCCTAACCGAAGCCTTGGGTTACCAAGGTGCTGGCACTCTGGAATACCTCTACGACGACAGCACCGGCGAGTTCTTCTTTATCGAGATGAACACGCGGATTCAGGTGGAGCACCCCATCAGTGAACTGATCACCGGCATCGATCTGGTCCAGGCCATGTTGCGCATCGCCGGGGGCGAGCCCCTGGGGTTGCGCCAGAGCGATATCCAGCTCAATGGCGCGGCCTTGCAGATGCGCCTGAATGCCGAAGACCCGGCGCGGGATTTCTTCCCCAGTCCGGGCAAGGTCGAGCAACTGATCTGGCCGCAAGGGGCGGGGGTGCGGGTCGATAGTCACTTGTACCCGGGCTATGCTGTGCCGCCTTATTACGACTCGCTGCTGGCCAAACTGATCGTCCACGGGCGTGACCGTGGCGAGGCCCTGGCCCGGGCGCGGCTGGCCGTGGAACACACCACCTTGACCGGCATGGCCAGCACCTTGGCGCTGCACCGTGAACTGCTGGCCGAGCCCTGGTTGCAGCAGGCCGATTTTCACACCGCAACCCTGGAAACCTGGCTGGCCGAGCGCCGCGCCGGAGGTGTCGCATGAACCAGCCGATCCGCTACAGCTTTGGTGCCGACGAGCACCTGTTCGCCGAAGTCAGCGACAGCATGTCCCTGGAAGCCTTCTTCAAGGGCATGGCGGTGACCCGTGCCGTAGAGCGCCTGGAGTTGGATGGGGTGCTGGATGTGTGCCTGGCCAATGCCTCGTTCCAGATTCGTTTCGACCCGGATCGCATCGCTCCGCAGGTTCTGCTGGAGGCGGTGCAGCAGGCCGAGGCCGGGGCGGTGGCCGAGCGCAGCCTGCACACTCGGATCATCGAGATCCCCGTGCTCTACAACGATCCCTGGACCCACGAAACCCTGATGCGCTTTCGCGACCGGCACCAGGACCCCAGCGCCACGGACCTGGAGTACGCGGCGCGGATCAATGGCCTGGCGGACGTCGAGGCGTTCATCGCCGCCCACAGCGGTGCGCCCTGGTTTGTCTCCATGGTGGGCTTCGTCGCCGGGTTGCCGTTCATGTTCCAGATGGTCGAACGTGAACGGCAGTTGCAGGTGCCCAAGTACCTGCGACCACGCACCGATACGCCAAAACTGACCCTGGGTCATGGCGGCTGTTTCGGCTGCATCTACTCGGTGCGCGGTGCCGGCGGCTACCAGATGTTCGGCGTCACCCCGGCCCCCATCTACGACCCGCAGCAGCAACTGGCTTACCTCAAGGCGCACATGGTGTTCTTCCGTCCGGGGGACATCGTGCAGTTCAAGCCCATCGATCGTGAGGCTTATGACCAGGCGGTGGCCGAAGTCGAGGCCGGGCGCTTCGACCTGCGTATCCGCGAGGTGGAGTTTTCCCTGGATGCCTTTCTTGCCGACCCGGTCGGCTATCCCAAGTCGCTGCAGGAGGTGCTGGCATGATCAAGGTCATCAAACCGGGCCTGGCCACATCGGTGCAGGACCTGGGTCGCGAAGGTTTCTATCACCTGGGGATTCCGCCGTCCGGGGCCCTGGACCAGTACGCCCTGAGCGCGGCCAACCAGCTGGTGGGCAACCCGGCAGGCGCGGCGGGGCTGGAGTGCACGCTGCTCGGGCCGGAGCTTGAGTTCAGCGCCGACGCCCTGGTGGCGGTTTGCGGCGCGCACATGACGCCCAAGCTCGATGGCGTGGACATGCACCTGGACACCGCCTTTGCGGTCAAGGCCGGGCAAGTGCTGCGTTTCGACTTTCCCAAGGCCGGGGCCCGGGCCTATCTGGCGGTGGCCGGTGGCATCGATGTGCCGCTGGTGCTGGGCAGTCGTTCGACCTACGCCCTGGGCGCCCTGGGTGGTTTCCAGGGCCGGCGCCTGGCGGCCGGGGATGAGCTGCCGGTGGGTGTCGCCAGCGGCAAGAGCCGTCCCGGTGCCAGCTTGCCCATGGCGCTGCGCCAATCCCTGGGCGGCGAAATCACTCTGCGGGTGGTGCCGGGGCTGTACTACGAACGCTTGAGCGAGGCGGCCAAGGCCAGCTTCTTCGCCGAACCCTGGACCGTGGGCTCGGAGGCGGACCGCATCGGCTATCGCTTCAAGGGCGGCAGCGCCTTGAGCTTCCAGCCCCGGGAGCAGCCATTCGGCGCCGGTTCCGATCCGTCGAACATCGTCGACAGCTGCTACCCGATTGGCTCGATCCAGGTGCCGGCGGGGCTGGAACCCATCGTCCTGCACCGGGACGCGGTGTCCGGTGGCGGCTACGCCATGATCGGCACAGTGATCAGCGCCGACCTTGACCTGATCGGCCAGATGCAGCCCAACCAGAAGGCCCGCTTTGTTGCGGTGACCCTCGAAGAAGCGCTGGAGGCCCGGCGCTCCTACAAGAAAAAGCTCAGCTGTCTGAGCAAACTGTTTCCTTCCTGATTCTGCCCGCCGCATCGCGCGGGCCATGCCAAACGGTAGGCCAACGCCGCACTTCGGTGCGGTGACGGCTGCCCGCGCTTCAACCCTTGATCGGTTCTGGAGTTCACGCACATGGCAGCTTTATCGCAAGCGAATCAAACCGGGCAGACCCCGGCCGATGTGGCCCTTCCCAGCGATGCACGCATGGGCCGACTGTCCCTGACCATGGCCTGGTGGGCGGTGTGCAGCGCGATGTTCTACATCGTCGTCGGCGCTTCCCTGGCCCTGTCCTACGGCACCCGCAATGCCTTGATCGGCATGCTCTTGTCGGTGCTCAGCTATGGCCTGGTGAACAGCGTCCTCAGCCGCTTCGCCATGCGCAGCGGGCTCTCGGTGGCGCTGTTTTCACGGTTGTTGTTCGGCAGCACCGGGGCTTGCCTGGCGACCCTGATCTTCTTCTCCACGGCCATCTACTACGCGGTGTTCGAGGGTTCGGTGATCGCCGTGGCGCTCAACCACCTGTACCCGCAACTGCTGTACCCGCTGGCGGCGCTGGTGGTGGTGCTGTACAGCGTGCCGTTGATTCTGGGCAGCGTGCAGCACTGGCTGGACAAGCTCAACGGTGTGCTGTTGCCGGTGTACCTGGGGGGCTTGCTGTTCGCCGTGGGCCTGTCCATCAGCCGTTATGGCTACCAGCCGCAATGGCTGGATTTCGGCCCGGCCAATCCCAGTAGCACGGGCTGGTGGGATTGCTTTGTGGCCTACATGGGGGTGTGGATCCTGATGCTGTTCACCTTCGACTATGCACGCTTCGGCAAACCCGAAGACGCCGGCTATCACGGTCGCTGGAACTTCGGCATGCCGTTCTACGCGGTGACGTTCTTGCTCAACGGTGCGGCAGGGATCTATCTGGTGAGCAGCATTCCCCATGACGGTGCACTCAACGAAGTTTCGGTGGTGATGGCGATCCTGCAATTGATGGGGCTGTGGGGGCTGTTGTTCGTCTGGGCCACGCAAACCCGGATCAACACCGCCAACTACTACCTGGCGACCTTGAACATGCAGGCGTTCTTCGGCCGCTTCGGCCTGCGCGGTTCCTACCTGATGTGGGCGGTGGCCGTGGGGATCATCGTCTACGGCCTGATGCTGGCGGATGTGTTCGCCTACCTGCTCAAGGCCCTGGCCTATCAGGGGATCTTCGTGGTGGCCTGGGTCGGTGTGGCCCTGGCGCAGATTCTGCTGGGGCGTACCGACGTGGCGGCGATTGAGCGCGTGGCGGCCTTCAACCCGGTGGGGCTGACGGCCTGGTTCGGCGGCACGGCCCTGGGCCTGATGCTGATGTGGGCGGGGGGTGGCTTGGCCAGTTTTTCGGCACCACTGACCGGGGTCCTGGCGTTTGCCTTGCAGGCCGGGCTGGCCAGTCGTTTGCACAGCCGCTTGCCCGCCGCCGGCTGACGGGGCGGGGCCAGCGGCGGTTCAGAACAGTTGGGTGAACAGCCAGTACAGGCTGCCCGACAGCAGGATCGCCGCCGGCAAGGTCAGGACCCAGGCCATGGCCAGGTTGCGGATGGTGCGCATCTGCAACCCGCCGCCATTGGCCACCATGGTCCCGGCCACCCCCGAGGACAGGACGTGAGTGGTGGATACCGGCAGGCCGAACATGTCCGCCGCGCCGATGGTCAGCATGGCCACGGTCTCCGCCGAGGCGCCCTGGGCATAGGTCAGGTGGGTCTTGCCGATTTTCTCGCCGACGGTCACCACGATGCGCTTCCAGCCCACCATGGTGCCCAGGCCGAGGGCGATGGCCACGGCGATCTTCACCCACAACGGGATAAAGCGCGTGGCGTTGTCGATCTGCTGTTTGAACAGTTGCAACTTGTCCCGGGTGTCCTGATCGAAGTGACCCACTTGGTTCTTGTCCATCAGGCGGATGGTTTCGCTGGTCAGGTACATGTCGTTGCGTACGTTGCTCATGGCTTCGGCGGGCACCTTGGCCAGCGAGCCGTAGCCCTTGACCTCGGCACCGATGGCACCGGTCAGGGCCGCCAGGGCAGGGATCAGTTCAGGCGTTGCCTCCTTGCTGCGCATGTAGTCCGAGAGCACCGCGCGAGGATCGGCGGGGGCCACTTGCGGGGCGCTTTTCACCAGGGCTTGCTGGGTGACCTCGGCCACTGCGGCAAATTGCAGTGACTGGTCGGCGGGCATGGTGCGGTTCAGGGCATAGGCCATGGGCAGGGTGCCCACCAGGATCAGCATGATCAGGCCCATGCCTTTCTGGCCGTCGTTGGAGCCGTGGGCGAAGGACACCCCGGTACAGGTCAGGATCAGCAAGCCGCGAATCCACCACGGCGGCGGGGCGTCGCCCTTGGGCGCCTTGTACAGCGCGCGATTCTTGACGAACAGGCGCAGGGCCAACAGCAGCAGGGCGGCAAACACGAAACCGATCAATGGCGAGAACAGCAGGGCGTAGCCGACCTTGGTGGCCTGGCTCCAGTCCACGCCGCTGGTGCCGTCGCGGCCGTGCATCAGTGCGTTGGCCACGCCGACGCCGATGATCGAGCCGATCAGGGTGTGGGACGAAGAGGCCGGCAGCCCCAGCCACCAGGTGCCGAGGTTCCACAGGATGGCGGCAATCAAAAGGGCAAAGATCATCGCAAAGCCGGCGGAGGAGCCCACTTGCAGGATCAACTCCACCGGCAGCAGGGCGATGATGCCGAACGCCACCGCGCCGCTGGACAGCAGCACCCCGAGGAAGTTGAACAGGCCGGACCAGACCACCGCGAACTGCGGCGGCAGCGAGTGGGTGTAGATCACGGTGGCCACGGCGTTGGCGGTGTCGTGGAAGCCGTTGACGAACTCGAAGCCCAGGGCGATCAGCAGGGCCACGCCCAGCAACAGGAAGGGCGTCCAGGTGGTGACCGTGGTGCCCAGTTCGTGCATGTCGTGCACCAGGCTGTAGGCGGTGAACAGCAAGCCCATGGCCAGCACCGCGAAAAACACCACCAGGGTGAAGGGGCCGGGTTTTTTATCCAGTTGCGGTTGGTGATCGAGGCTGGAGGCGGCAGTCAGGGACGGGGTGGCCATTGCTGGACAATCCTGTTGCTGGAAAGGAATGGTGTCCATGATCGTTGCCAAATATTACAGGGAGACTGCCTCAGGTCATGGTTTAGGCGATTGAGCCGTTCCGTTGATCAAATCAAGCCCGCGTGGCCATCCCGTTATCCCGCTTATCGCATAGGAGCCGGTTTGCCGGCGAAGAGACCCTCAAGCCTGGCACCTGCCTTGGGGGAGCCTTCGCCGGCAAGCCGGCTCCTACAAGGTGGGGTCAGTAGTCCTGGCGCTTGCGGAAGGCCCAGCGCCCGGCGATCACGGTGAAGGTGGCCACCAGCGCCACCAGAATCCAGAAGCCCTCCGGGTCGCCGGAAAAGGGAATACCGCCGACGTTCATGCCGAAGAAGCCGGCAATGATGTTGATCGGCAGCGCCAGCACCGTGACCACGGTCAGGGTGAACAGGGTGCGGTTGGTCTGTTCATTGAGGTTGGCGGCAATCTCTTCCTGCAGCAGTTTGATCCGTTCGCCCAGTGCGGTGAGGTCGTTGATGATCAGGGCGAACTCTTCGGTGGACTTGCGCAGTTCCTTGACGTCTTCCTTCTGCAGCCATTGCGGCGGCCGATTGAGCAGGCGCAGCAGGGAGCCCGGCTCCAGGGCCAGCAGGCGTTGCAGGCGCACCAGCACCCGGCGCATGGCCCCCAGTTCGGCACGGTTACTGGAGACCCGGGCGGCCAGGAGCTGGTCCTCGATCTGGTCGACGCTGAGGCTGGTCTTGCGCACGATCTGGGTCAGCACTTCACCCTGGTCGCGCAGCAGGTGCACCAGCAGTTCCAGGGGCGAGCGAAAGCGTTCGCCGGCCTTGACCGAGGAGCGCAGCTTGTCCACCGAATGCAGGGGCTGCAGGCGGGCGCTGATGATCAGGTTGCTGCGCACGCAGACCCACAGGGTGGAAATGTCCGAGGACACCATGCTGCTGAAGTTGAACACCACATCGTTGACCACCGCCAGCAGCGCCGAGTCCACGTGTTCGATGCGAGTCGAGCGCGAGCCTTCGTGCAGGGCTTCGAAGAACTCCTCGGGCAATTGCAGGTGGGCTTTCATCCAGCGCTCGCAGGCGGCGTGGGCCAGGTTCAGGTGCAACCAGAGGAATTGGTCGTCGTTGTGCGGCTGTTGCAGGGCTTGCAGGGCCTTGGCTGAGTCCAGTTCATGACCCCGTTCGCCGGGCCGAAAGTTGAAACTGTAGAGCAGGCCAAACAGATCGGAATCGCGGTGACTCTGGTCGATGCTGTGGTTCATGGGGTCTCGCAGGAGGGACAGTGCCTGGCGCGGGCGTTACAGGTTCACTTGGGCCTCATCATGGCAAGGCTTTTTGACAGTTTTGTGACGTTTCAAAGTGCACAGTACGCGTTGCCATACCAGTGGTCGGCAGCGCTCAAGAATGGATCGCGGATGCCGATCACGCTCACATGCAATGCGCATTCGATTTTCCTCGAATGCTCCTGACAGGGAAGTTCGGACCTACGCATGCCTTTAGTGGCTTGCTCCATCCCTGCCATGAGATCTTCTCGATGTTTTTGCAAAAATCCCTGAGAGCGCAAATTCTTGCCCTGCTGAGCGGTAGCCTGTTTGCGGTGTTGTTGATCGCCCTGGCGTGTTTTCACTTGCTGTCCGGTGGCGTGCAGAGCTACCGCGAGCTGATCGAAGGTCCGCTGCGCAGTTCGCAGCTGATCGACGAGGCCAACCTGCAGTTCAAGAGCCAGGTGCAGGAGTGGAAGAACGTGTTGCTGCGGGGCAAGCAGCCCCAGGAGCTGAAAAAGTACTGGCAGCAGTTCGAAGATCGTCAGCGGGATGTGCAGAACATCCTCGGCCAGTTGGCCCAGAAGCCGGGCCTGGACTCGGGCTTCAAGAGCCGGGTGCAGCGCCTGGCCGAGGAGCACCGTGCGCTGGGGGCGGCCTATCAGAAGGGCCGTGACGCCTATGTGGCCGCAGGCGCCGATCCGAGTGCCGGTGACGCGGCGGTCAAGGGCGTGGACCGTGCCACCAGCGAACAGATGAGCGAGTTGGTGACCGAGTTGCGCAAGCACAGTGACCAGCAGTCCCGGGACATCAGCTCGGCGGCTGATCGTACGGTGTGGCTGGGCATCCTGGTGATGCTGGTTTCCGGTTTGCTGATCGGCCTGCTCAGCCTGTGGCTGGTGAACCGCAGCCTGGTGCAGCCGATCCGCCAGTTGATCGACTACGTCGCCCAGCTCAGCCGTGGCCAGTTCGCCGACCGGGTGGCCAGCGATCGTCAGGACGAACTGGGCAGGCTGGCGGGGGCCGCCAACACCCTGCGTGACTTCCTGGCCCAGACCTTCAGCAGCCTGCAGCGCAGTGCCGCGGACCTGGACAGCTCCAGCGGCGAGCTCAATTCCATTGCTACCCTCATGTCCCAGGGCACCAACGAGCAGTTCAACCGCACCGATCAGGTGGCGACGGCGATGAACGAGATGTCCGCCACTGCCCAGGAAGTGGCGCGCCACGCTGCCGATGCTGCCCGCGCCGCAGATGATGCCGACCAGTCGGCGCAGCAGGGCGAGCAAGTGATGCAGAGCACGATCCACAGCATCACCCAGATGCGTGGCGAGATCGCCAACACCGCAACAGTGATCCGCCGCCTGGAGGCTGACAGCGGGCGTATCGGCAAGGTCCTGGAAGTGATCCAGGGGATCGCCGAGCAGACCAACCTGCTGGCGCTCAACGCCGCCATCGAAGCGGCCCGGGCCGGTGAGGCGGGGCGCGGGTTTGCCGTGGTCGCCGATGAGGTGCGCAGCCTGGCCCAGCGTACTGCGGCGTCCATCATCGAGATCAACCAGATCATCCAGAGCGTGCAGACCGGTGCGGTGGATGCGGCCCAGGCCATCGAGAGCGGTCAGTCGCGCAGCGAGCAGAGTGTGCAGCAGGTGACCGAGGCCGGTGCAATGCTGGAGCGCATCACCGAAGCGGTGGAAGCGATTCGCGACATGAATCGGCAGATCGCCACCGCCGCCGAGGAGCAGACATCGGTGGCCGAAGACATCTCGCGCAACCTGACCGAGATCACTTCGATTGCCAGTACCAACCTCGATAACGTCCAGCGCACCGAAGCGGCGAGCCGCAACTTGCACGGTCTGTCGGGACAGTTGAACGCAGTCACGGCGCGTCTGGGCGCCTGATACCGCTGACCCTCTATGCGGGCCCAAAAGCACAAGGCCGCGCTCCGGTAACGGGGCGCGGCCTTGTGCTGTGTGCGGGGCTTACTTGTCTTGCTTGTTGCTCAGGACCTTGCCGGTCTTGGCGTCCAGGTCCACGTCCCACTCGATGCCTTTGCTGTCACGCAGTTCTACCTGGTAGACGTAGGCGCCTGTCGCGGTCTGCTCCAGCTCGGTGTCGGTGATGCTGGCGGCGGTGGTGCCCGGGTGCTGGGCCAAGGCTGCCTGGTTGAGTTTTTCCAGGTCCATGATGGCGCCGGATTTGAGCAGGCCCGGGATCAGGTCCGGACGGACATCGGCCTGGGCCAGGCCGGCGGTCAGGGTCAGGGCGGCAGCGGCGAACAGAGCGGAGAACTTGGTCATGGGTTGATTCCTTGGGGTGATGGGTTTCGATGGACACAGGTTAGCCAGTGCAACTTAACTCACCCTTAATTCAGGTCAGTGGTTGCGCCGTTTGTTCAAGCCAGGGGGCTGGGGCGGGGCCCAAGCTGGTGTCTCCCTTCTAGGAGACTCAGTGAATGAAACGATGGCTTGCGTGGTTGTATGCCCCCTTGTTCTTTGGTGGATTCATCGGTGGTGCATTGTGCTGGATGAGCGCGGCAGAGGCGTCTGCGAGCGGGTTGCTGGTGTTGTTTGCGGCCGCGCTCCTGGTGTCGTTCCTGGTGGAGTGGGTCCTGCCTTATGAGCCGGCATGGAATCGCTCCCAGGGTGACCGCCTGCGGGACAGTCTGCATGCTCTGGTCAATGAGGGCCTGAATGCCCTGGGCCTGCTCGCATTGCCGGGACTGGTGGCGCTGCTGGCCCATGACGGTCTGTGGCCTCGGGACTGGCCGCTCTGGGGCCAATTGCTGCTGGCGATCGTGATCGCCGATTGCGGGATCACCCTGGCTCATTACGCCAGCCATCGCTGGGCCTGGCTCTGGCGCCTGCATGCGGTGCACCACAGTGTGCTGCGCATGTACGGTTTCAACGGTCTGCTCAAGCATCCCCTGCACCAACTGCTGGAAGCGACGGCGGGGTTGCTGCCGTTGTTGGTGCTGGGCATCCCGCTGCCGGTGGCACAGTTGCTGGCCCTGGCCATTGCCATTCAATTGCTGTTGCAGCATTCCAATGTCGATATGCGCCTGGGGTTGCTGCGCCTGGTGTTTGCCTGGGCGCCGGTGCATCGCTTTCACCATATGAAGTACGGCCGTGCCGGTGATGTGAATTTCGGTCTGTTCTTCAATGTATGGGACTGGCTGTTGGGAACCGCGTTCTATCGGCATGACTACGCGATGCGCCAGGGCGACCTGGGCATCGGTAGCCGTCCGGACTATCCGGTGGATTACTGGCCGCAGTTACTGGAGCCATTCAAGGCCCAACACTATGCCGCCGAGCCCAAGGTGCCCGAGGCGTTGCGGCGCCCGGTCAATCCAGCAGGCGGGGCCTGAGGGATTTCAGGGCCTGGCCGGCGGTGACGCCGAACAGCGCCTTCAAGGTCCGGGAGAAGTGCGCGGTGTCGGCGAACCCGGCGCCATGGGCCGCCAGGGCCATGGCCTGCCCCTCCAGCAACAGGGCCATGGCCAGGCGCAGCCGTCGCCACAGCACCAGGCGCCGGACGGGCAGGCCGACATCACGGGCGAACAGCCGTTCCAGCTGGCTCAGGGACAGATGGGCCTGGGCTGCCAGTTGCGTCGCTGCCACCTTGCCCTCCAGGGCAGCGTCCAGAGCCAGCAGCGCCCGTGCCACGCGACGGTCGGCAATGGGCTGGCGCGGACAACTGCGCAGCGCCGCTTCCAGGCCGGGCAGTGAGGGCTCGACACGGCTGACGCTGAGCTGCAGGTCCTGAGCCGTGATTCGCAGTGGCTCGGCGAAGACCGTGAAGGCCCGGTCGGGGGCCTGGATAATGGCGTGGCGACGCAGCGCCTGGATCAGCAGGAAGCGGCCACTGAGTCGGACTCCGTCCAGTTCCACGGTGACCGGCTGTTCGGGGGCAATGATCAGTTGATGGGCGTAGTGGGCATGGGGCGTGGTGCGCCCCATCGCCCCGTGGATCAGACCAAAGTCATGACCCAGCCAGAGTTCGCCGCTCCAGTGTGAGGCGGACATTCAGTAACCGCTGGCCTCCAGCAGTTGGGCCACGCTGGCGCTGGCCGGCCGCTTGAAATACTTGAGCAGATCGGCGCTGCGGTTGGTGAAGATGCCATCGACCCCGGCCGCCATGACCTTCTTGAAGTCCACCGGTTCATCGACGGTGTAGACGTGCACCAGCAGGCCCTGGTCGTGGGTGTACTGATTCATCCAGGGTTGCACCAGATCCGCATAGCTCTGATCGCCGCCAGCCGTCAGTGCTGCCGAGGGACCGGTACCGATGGCTCCCTGGGTCTTGGCGAAGTCGACCCAGCGCTTGAACTCGGCCTGGTCCTTGGGTTGCTGCTTGGCATAAAAAGCGGCTTTGTCGGTCTCGCCGCTGCTGGCGAACGTCTGCCCGGAGGCTGGCTCGATGCTGCCGGGAGCCACCCACAGCAACAGGACTTTCGGCACCTTGGGCATTGCCTTGTGCAGCAGCTCCAGGCTGTGTTTGTCGAAGGTCTGCAGCACGACCTTGCCTTTGCCCTGGCCCACGGCCAGTTCGCTTTTCGCCAGCTTGGAGCCCGCCGGGCTCAGCCAGCCGCGGTCCTGGAGTTTTTCCTTGAGATCGTGCTCGATCCCGGGAAACAGCTGGGGCTCCTTGGTCTCGATGTAGAGCCCGGGTTTGTGCTGTGGATTGCCCTGGGCGATGTCGATGATCTCGTCCAGGGTAAGGATCTTCAGGCCGACGAAACCCGGACGGGCGCGGTCCGGATGGGCCTGGTTGAACCAGCTGCCGGCGTCGAGGGTTTTCAGTTCGGCCATGGTGAAGGCGTTGGCCGGACTGTCCTTGCGTTCGGGGAATTTCTGCGCCACGTCGGTGGTACGTTGCAGGTTGTTGTCGTGCAGGGCGAAGAGCACACCATCCTTGCTGCGCTGCAGGTCCATCTCCAGGTAGTCGGCCCCCAGGTCCCGGGCCAACCTGTAGGACGCCGCGGTGGACTCGGGGGCATCGAAAGAGGCTCCACGGTGGGCGATTACTGCCGGGTGCGGAATGCCCTGGCGAGCGGCAAGTGCATTCGGATCAGGCTGTTCAGCGGCCTGGGCCAGGCCGCAACCGAGCATCAGGGCCAACATCAGGGCACAAGGGGGGAAGGTCGCTGGCATGCTCGAAATCCTTTCGTGGAGGCGGGGGCAAGGACCTATCTTTTAGCAACACAATGACGCTTGTGCTATCTCCAGAGCGACATAAATCCTTCTCATGCGCATCTTTCGCGGTTTTTTCCGGTGCTTTGCAGTACTCTTGGGCGCTGCAGTTTCCCCATCAGAGGGAAGCCTGAAAACAGCTCCTTCCTTGCCTCGCGTGTAGACCATCGATCACCCGTCCCATGGGACTTACAGTGAGGTTTACCATGAGCATCACCTCCGAACTCATCTGTCAGGCTGCCGATCAGCTCAAGGGCTTTGTCGGCTTCAATCGCAAGACCGGTCGCTACATCGTGCGTTTCAGCGAAGACTCCTTCGGCATGGATGTGGCGGATGACGCCATAGTGCCGGCCAATGAATTTGTCTGGGCACCGGTTTCCGATCAGGCCATGAGCCTCAAGCGCGAGCAGATCCAGTTGCTGCTGGATCAGAACATCGACGACCGGATCAACATCAGCGAACCGCTGCGGGTCTACATGCGTCGCAGCGATCTACCGGAAATCCAGGCGGTGCGCAGCCTGCTGTCGACCGCCCAGGGATGATCCGCGCTTGCCCTGAACCGCATCCGGAGCGGTTCAGGGCCTTGCTTCAAATGCCGAAGCTGTAGGCCCGCTCCACCTTGCTCACCCGGGTATGAAAGTAGCGGTACCAGTCGTTGCGACCACGCTCGCGGATGGCGCGGTGTTCGGCCTGTTGTTTCCAGGCCAGGATCGCCGCCTCGCAGCTCCAGTAGGACACGGTGATACCGAAGCCATCCTCGCCCCGGGCTGATTCGACCCCAAGGAATCCCGGTTGTTGGCGAGCCAGCTCGACCATGCGTTCGGCCGCCCGGTCGTAGGCGGGATCGGTTTGGCGGCGCTGGGAACTGAAGATCACTGCGTAATAGGGTAGGGCGGGCGTCTGGTCGATCATCCTTGTGCCTCCAGGCAGGCGTTGAGCAGGGCTGTGACCAGGGGCGGTGTGCGGCCTTGGAGGGCCGCGCGCTCGGGCTGGAACAGTGTGGCGACGAAGAATGGATGGCCGTCCAGTTCCACGGCGCGCAAGTCGCCGTCACTGTCGTGGCCAGCAGGGCGCAAGGCGCCGCTGAGCAAGGGGCCGGCAAAGTCCGGATTGACCCCATAGCGGCAGCGATAACCTTCCTCGATGCTCTGGGTGCCGTAGGCCTGGGCGATCCGGCTGCCGCTGTGCAGCTGGATTCGGTCGCGGGCTTCCACCAGGGCGCAATTCAAGGGAGTGAGCACCGCGCGCTGGGCATGGGGGTTGATCTCGCCGTGCTCGGCGTCGTTCCAGCCCAGTACGTTGCGGGCATATTCCAGCACCGCGTGCTGAAAGCCGCCGCAGGTGCCGAGGAAGGGCCGTTGCTGTTCCCGGGCGACGCGTATCGCCAAGAGGGCACCGTCGATGTGGCGGTAGGGACTGCCAGGCACGCACCAGATTCCGTCGAAGCCTTTGAGCTGTTGCTCGTGGATCAGTCCCGGCGTGGCCAGCCACTGGTAGTCCACCCTGACCCCGCTATCGGTCGCGGCGCGTTCCAGGGCCAGGGGAATGGCCTGGTGTGCGGTGATCTGTGGGTCGTGATCCCCCACCAGGGCGATGCGGATGGTGACGGTAGATCGGGCTGTGTGCATGTGGCCTCTCTGACTTGTCGACTGCCTGGAGCCACTATAGATTGGCGATCACGCAATCAATATTGGCGTTTGCCCAAGTGATCAATGCAGCCGCGCACTATCAGCTGGACTATCCCGACCTGTCACTGATTCTCGCCCTGGTCCGTGGCGGCTCCCTGGCTCGCGCCGCGGCTCTGCTCAAGGTGGATGTTTCCACGGTGTTTCGTGCCGTGCGCCGGCTGGAGGCCGGGCTCGGGCAGCAACTGTTCGACAAGAGCCGCGCCGGCTATCTGCCCACCAGCCTGGCCCAGGCTCTGGCACAGCAGGCCGAACAGGCGGAGCAGGCCCTGGAGGCCGCGCGGATCGGCGTGGCCCAGGGAGGAGAGGTGATCAGCGGCACAGTGCGCCTGACCTGCACCGATTCGGTGTTGCAGGGCCTGCTGCTGCCGGCCCTGGCGCAATTCATGCCGAACTACCCGGCGCTGGTGATCGAACTCTGTACGTCCAATGATTTCGCCAACCTCAACCGGCGTGATGCGGACATTGCCCTGCGTCTGACCGCGACACCGCCGGAACATCTGGTGGGGCGCTGCCTGGGGGCGGTGTCGTATCGGCTGTGCGCAAGCCCGGAGTACAAGCTACGGGTGGATTGCAGCGACCTGTCGAAGGTGGCCTGGATCGCCCCGGATGATTTTCTCCCCGACCATCCCACCGTAGTCTGGCGCCGTCAGCGCTGGCCTGGCGTGCAGCCCAGCTACCGCTGCAACAGCATGCTCGCGGTGAGCGAACTGGTAAGGGCCGGCCTCGGCGTTGCAGCCTTGCCGGATTTTCTCATGGGCGCTGGTGGTCTGGAGGCGTTGAGTGAACCTCTGGGGCATGACACGGCGCTGTGGCTGCTGACCCGTCCGGATTGCCGGGCCCTGCGTTCGGTGGTGACCCTGTTCGATGAACTGGCGCGCCATCTGCGCTGGCCATGAGCAAGGCTCAAGGGTGGGGCTGATCCTTGCGCACAAAGTGTGCGTGCATCTCGCTGGTGAGGTTCTCGATGCGTTCGGTCAGTTGCTTGGTCATCTCCGTGAGACGGGTGTTCTGCTCCAGCAACTCCAGCAGTTGGCGGGCGGTCTGCGCGGCCTGGGCCTGGCGTTCGCTGTTGGCGATGGCCAGGGCTTCGCGGTGTTGGGCGTCGGCGTCCGATTGGGCCTTGTCCCGCGCGGCCTGGCGGGTCTGGGCCAGGAGGATCAGCGGTGCGGCGTAGGCTGCCTGCAGGCTGAAAGCCAGGTTCAGAAGGATGAAGGGGTAGACGTCGAACTGGGTCACGCCAGTGAGGTTGAGGGCAATCCAGATCACTACGATCAGGGTCTGTGCACCGAGAAAGGTCGGGGTACCAAAGAACCGGGCAAAGGCTTCGGCCTTCAGGGCAAAGGCGTCGTTGCCAAAGGTTGGTGCCAGGTGGGCGTGGGCGCGGTGAAAGCGCAGGTGGTCGACGATTGGGGTGGTTTTTTCCGGGGTGTCGCTGGAACTCATGATGGCCTCCGCCAAGCGCTGGAACGTCAGGCCACTATAGCCACCCTGGCCGGGCCCGACGTCGTTATCGACGCCGGGAAAACCACCCTCAGAGCACGTTGCGCTCGTTGGCAAACATGCTGACGGCTTGTACCGCGTCACTGGCGCCATCGCGAATCTGCAGGATCACCGTCCCGGCCTGATCCGCCAGTTGCACGCCCTTGGCAGCTCGTTCACGAGTGCCGTCCATGCTCTTGATCGCTTGCTGCGTTTCGTTCTGGATCATGTCGATCATGCTGGAGATTTCCGCCGTCGAGCCGCTGGTGCGCGCCGCCAGTTGCCGGACCTCGTCGGCCACCACGGCAAAACCTCGTCCCTGCTCCCCGGCACGGGCGGCTTCGATGGCCGCGTTGAGGGCTAGCAGGTTGGTCTGATCGGCAATCGCGCGAATGGTATTGACGATGGCGGTGATCTGCTCGGAACGTTCGCCGAGGTGGGCAATCAGCGAGGAGGAGTCCTCGATGTTATGGGCGATCTGGCGCATTTCGCTGGCCGCCTGCTGGATCACTTCTGTTCCTTGTTCGGCGACTTTCCGGGTCTGCACCGAGATGTGATAAGCCTGGCTCGCACTCTGGGCATCCTGCTCGTGCTTCTCCACCTGCAGAGTCACGTCGGCGGCGTACTTGACCACCTTGCACAGGCGTCCGCTGGCGTCATAGACCGGGTTGTAGTTGGCTTCCAGCCACAGCGTGCGCCCGTGCTTGTCGATCCGCTCGAAGCGGCCGTTGAAGAACTCCCCCCTGTTCAGGCGATTCCAGAAGTCCTGGTAGGCGCTGCTGTTGACCAGCTCGGGTTTGCAGAACATCCGGTGATGCTTGCCCTGGATCTGGGCCAGGCTGTAGCCCATGCGGCTGAGGAAGTTGGCATTGGCACCGATGATGCTGCCGTCCAGGTTGAACCCGATGACCGCCATGGCCCGGTCGATGGCCTCCAGTTTGTTCCGGGCCTCGACTTCCTCTTGCACCCTGGCGGTGACGTCAAGGGCATATTTGACCACTTTGTACACCGTACCGGAGGCATCGCGGATCGGGTTGTAGCTGGCCTCCAGCCACAGGCTCTGGCCGGTGGCGCCGACCCGCTCAAAGGTGCCGGACTCGAACTGGCCGTTGTTCAGGCGGGTCCACAATTGCTGGTAATCGGCGCTGCGAGCGTATTCCGGGAGGCAGAACAGTCGGTGAGACTGGCCGATCACCTGGTCTTGCCGATAGCCCAGGGTCTTCAGGAAGTTGTCGTTGGCTCGGAGCACCGTGCCCTGCAGGTCAAACTCGATCACCGCCATGGAGCGGTCGATGGCCTCCAGCAGACGGGATTGTTCGACGATGGTCTGGTTCAGGGAATCGATGGTCTTGTTGTGACGGTTGAATAGCATGTTGGCAGGTGCTCTGTGGGAGAAACGTCGCGTCGATCCCTATGGAGTGCGCCGGTATGCCGAAAGCTCCCCGGCGATCGGCATTATCTGCTCAATGTCAGCGTTCCATGACTGACAGATAATTTCGCAGCGGTGAAGCGGGCGACATTTCGGGCGAACGTCGCTGGCCGCATCAAGAGGAGACGTAACGGCTGCGAATCGATTTAGTTGGGTTGGATGACTTTGCTGGCAGCGGTGCCGAAGGCGTTATCCGCTGCTGCAAAGTGGCGGCATTATGATGTCAACCACGAAGAAAAATCCAAATAAACTTATACAAAAGTATTTTTTACTTTCTTTTTGTATAAGTTTTAACGGTTTTTATGCCATTTGCGCGTGCGAGAAATGGGCTTCGCTGTCATTGCTGGCGGTGCGGTTGCGCCCGTTGTTCTTGGCCAGATACAGGGCCTTGTCCGCCGCATCGAGCCAGCTGGCAGGGTCGGGGAAACTTGAGTTGAAAGCCGCCAGACCGATACTCAGGCTGACTTTCAGCTCCTGTACCTCTGGATGCTGGTACTGGTTGAACACCTGGCGCAGGCGCTCCATTACATCCAGGGCCTGTTGCCGGCTCATGCGTGGCAGGATCACGCAGAACTCGTCGCCACCGTAGCGGCCGGCGAGATCGTCATGGCGCAGGTTGCGCCGCAGTTCATTGCTCAAATGGCGCAGCACCGTATCGCCGACAATATGCCCGTAGGTGTCGTTGATCGCTTTGAAGTGGTCGATGTCGATCAGGGCGATGCTGGCTTCCATCTGCTGTTGCTGGCACTTGTGGAACTTGATGTGCAACAGGTCTTTCCACGAGCCGTGGTTGAGCAGGCCAGTGAGGCTGTCGGTGCGGCTCAGGGCGCTGAGGGCACGCTTGTGTTCGGACAGTTTGATCGCCAGTCGATAGCAGACCATGCCCACTGCGAGGGGGTAGAGGGTCAGCATGGGCAGGCAGGCATAGATTTGCAGCGGGCTGATCTGGGTACTGAAGGCGGCCCCGAACAGCGCCCAGGACAGCAGTATCCCTGCACATTGGGCCAGGCCGCCACGAATGAACAGGCGCAAGCCACCTGCGGCGACATTGTTCATGCACATCATCGAGAGGATGGTGACTGCCGGCAGGGGATTGAATTGCATGGTTGCCGCCCAGAATCCCCCCAGCAGCGAGTCATATAACAGGTTGCGGCGTTCTGCCCGGTAGGGAAAACCAGAACGGGTCGAGAGCTGATACGCCAGATGGGGCCAGATCAGGCCATTGAACAGCAGTAGGGCCCATACCCAGTCAGGCGGGGCCAGGGGGTAAATTGCAGCCAGGACACTGATGCCGCCGATACTCAGGCCGATGATCCTTGGCCAATAGATGCGCCGGGCAAATGACAGCCCCTTGCCGCGTTGGTTTTCCATAAATTCGTGCACCGGATTCTGTACTGAAACACTTTGTGGTGTTTTTTGCGGCTTGGCCGTTTATCGGATCAGTCTGGTGAATATTGTCATTTATTCCAGTGGGAATAATCAGTGTCCTTCGAAGCCATTTAACAGTGGCCGGGAACGTTGCACGACGGGAGCGCAAGCTGGCTCAGGCTTGGTAGTGGGCCAGGAACATGTCCAGTGCCGATTCGATGACCCGGGTCTGCATGTCTGCTGTCAGGGGCGGCTGGCCCATGGTGATCTGCGGCCAGAAGGCAAAGCTCTTGATCAGCCCGTGCATCTGTTGCGCGGCGAACTCCGGGTCCAGGGGCTTGAGACGGCCATCCGCCAGGGCCCCGCGGATCCACAGGGTCAGGCCTTCTTCCCGTTCGCCGAGTCGTTCCACCATGTTCTGTGCCCGCTCGGGGGAGTGAATGGTTGCGGCGATGGCGACTCGGGCCAGGTCGAGGAAGTTGTTGTCGGCTAGCAGTTGCAGCTTGGCGCGCAGAACGTTTTGCAACTGCTCGCGCAATGGCTGGTCGCTGCGGTAGCTGACTTCCGATTGGGCGCTGGTGCTGTTCCAGAGCTTATGCAGAATTTCGGCGAATAACTCTTCCTTGCTGGGGAAGTGGTTGTACACCGTGCGCTTGGAAACCCCGGCTGTCGCGGCAATCTTGTCCATGCTGGTGATCTCGAAACCGCTGGCGCGGAATTCGCTGATCGCTGCCTGGATGATGGCGTCGCGTTTAAGGTCGGTGAGGCGCTTCGGAGCTGTCATAAGTCGGGTTCGGTCAGGGTCGGCGTAGAAATCAGTCGGCAGTCTACTTCGTCTTAATTCTGTTGCAATGCAGAAACTACACTGTGTAGTGTAGCTTTTCTTGAAAACGATGATTGGCGGCTGATGCTTGCGTGCCTTGGCCAGTAGATCGTCCCGCAGAACAACGTCGGAACCTGCCGCGTTCCAATGGAGTCATTTCAATCATGGCCACTGTTTCGTCCAGCGTCACCCGCGCTCCCCGCCAGGAAACCTCCCGCCAGGAGCAGGGCGCCTTTCGTAACCATGCTCCGGTACGTCGCGCCGGTTTCGGTAAAACCCTGCAGATTTTCTGGAACATGCTGTTCCACAAACCGCGCAATACCCGTCCGGCCGGTGCCATACCCGTCCAGCCGCTGACCCGTGAGCAACTGCAGGCGGCTCCCAATCACAGTGTGTTTCGTCTTGGGCACTCCACGGTGCTGTTGAAGATGCGCGACAAGTTCTGGATCACTGACCCGGTGTTTGCCGAACGTGCATCCCCGGTGCAATGGGCTGGTCCGAAGCGTTTTCACCAGCCCCCCATCAGTCTGGAGGCGCTGCCCGAGATCGAGGCGGTGATCCTCTCCCATGACCATTACGATCACCTGGACCACCAGACAGTACTGGCCCTGGCAGGCAAGACCCGGCACTTTCTCACCCCGCTGGGAGTGGGAGACACCCTGATCAAATGGGGGGTACCAGCGGCCAAGGTCCGGCAGCTGGATTGGTGGCAGGGCTGCGAAGTCGAGGGCATCCGCTTTATCGCTACGCCGTCGCAGCACTTTTCCGGTCGCGGGTTGTTCGATGGCAATCACACCTTGTGGGCGTCCTGGGTGATGATCGACGCAGCGACGCGGATCTTCTTCAGCGGCGATACCGGCTACTTCGACGGCTTCAAGCGCATTGGCCAGCAATACGGGCCCTTTGACCTGACGCTGATGGAAACCGGTGCCTACAACGTCGAATGGCCCCATGTACACATGCAGCCGGAGCAAACCCTGCAAGCTCACATCGACCTGCAAGGTCGCTGGTTGCTGCCGATCCATAACGGCACCTTTGACCTGGCCATGCATGCCTGGCATGAGCCCTTCGACCGTATCCTGGCCCTGGCTTGGGAGCGCAGCATCACTATCACTACGCCGCAGATGGGTGAGGCCTTCAACCTCGCACAACCTCAGCGCGGCGGAGCCTGGTGGCTGGAGGTGGAAGGCGCCTCGGAACAGGCGGCTGTCGAGTCTGCGTAATCCTGCCTTGATCCATGTGTGTCAGGTCGGCAAAGACAGGCCGAGGCTGTGAAACCTGTTGGATGTCCGCTCTGAGGGAGCAGTGTCATGGCTTACAGAATTCATATCTTCGGCGCATCCGGTTCCGGGACTACAACTTTGGGTCGGGCCCTGGCCGAGCGCTTGTGCTGCAAACACTTCGACTCCGATGATTTTTTCTGGCAACCCGGCGCCAAGCCTTTTAGTTGTCGGCGTCCCCGTGACGCACGTATCCATATGCTGCAAACCCAGGTGTTGACGGAGCCGGACTGGGTCCTGTCCGGCTCCCTTTGTGGTTGGGGAGATGTGCTGATCCCCAGTTTCACTCTGGCGGTCTTCGTGCAATTGGACCCTGAGGTTCGCTTGCAGCGCTTGCGTGCCCGGGAATTCCAGCGCTACGGCGAGCAGATTTTCGAGGGGGGCGAACGCTACGTCGCGACCCAGACTTTTCTCGCCTGGGCCGCCGGCTACGATGAGGGTGGCCACGGAACCCGCAGTCTGCGGCGCCATGAAAGCTGGATCAAAAACCTCGACTGTCCGCTCGTTCGCCTGGATTCGACCCAGCTTTCAGTAGCGGATTTGTGCGGGCAACTGCTCAAGGCACTGGATCACTCGATCATTGCGTAGTCAGGGCGTTCCATGGGGTTGGGAGTCGCGCCCTTGATATTCATGCCGCGGCCCGGAGCGAAGCCGGGAAAGAACACCAACCCTTGAGCTTCAAGGCAGAACGCCAGTGCCAGGCGGGTCACGTCACGCACCTCGTAGCCGGCTTCGAAGCGCTGGATAGCTTGCACCGAGACCGCGGATTCACGGGACAGTTGATCCATGTCCCAATCCAGCATGTCCCGGGCCTGGGCACAGTGCTGCGGAGTGAATTGATAAAGGGCGATACGTTCCAGGGTGATTTTCATCGCTAGAGAGGCCATGGTTTTCTCCGGGAGGTTAGGCTGGAAGTTGGCTTGGTACTGGTTATTTGTACAGTTGTTTGATTCCCGGATCAAACTGATTTTTGCTCTCTGCCCGCGCCTTTGGTCACAAGGTTTTTCCCGGGATCGGGTCCGTCCTGTTCAGGTAGGTACTGGGGGACTGTCCCAGCACCCGGCGGAACATGGTGGAGAATGCCCCGGGGCTGTCATAGCCGAAATCCAGGGCGATGCGTGTCACTGACTCCGCGGCTGCCAACCGCGCCAGGGCCAGGATCACGCAGGCTCGTTGTCGCCATTGAATGAAGCTCATACCCGTTTGCTGGCGGAAGACGCGATTAAACGTGCGCAGGCTGACGTGCAACCGATCCGCCCAGTGCTCCGGGGATTGGTGAATATCGGGTTGCCCGAGAAAGGCCTGGCACAACTCCAGTAGCGGGCCATCAGCCGGCAGAGGGATATGCAGCGGTAGCGCCGTGCTGCGTCGCAGTTCATGCAGCAGCAGGTCGACCAGCAATCCGTCACGCCCGCCCTGATCGTATTGCAGGGGAATCTCTACGGCCTCCAGGAGCAGTTGGCGTAACAGCGGTGAGACGCTGACGACTCGACAGCCGCTGTTATCCAGGGGCGCCGCGGCAGGTTCGATATACAGGCTGCGGGTACTGACCCCGAGCATCAGCACCTCATGTTCCACCTCGGGTGGAATCCACACCGCATGTTGCGGTGGCACTACCCAGTTGCCCTGATCGGTGCCCACCTGCATGACTCCGGTAGCGCCATACAGCAGTTGTGCCCGCCGATGACGGTGACGAGGCAGGCGTTGGCCGTCGGCATAGTCGGTGCCGATGGCCAGTACCGGACGCGGTGTCTGATCCAGTTGATCGATGGAGATATTGCGCATGCCGAGTCGTTCCGTGTTTGGCGTAAACGCAAATATTATTGGCTGACTTGCTGAAGTCGGCCAAGCGGTGAAGCTCTATCGTCCAGCTCTTGTGCAAAGACGAGCGTGGTCCGATGTTCTATCTACTGCTGGCACTTTTTGGTTGCATGACGGGTATCAGCGCCGTGCTGTTCGGCTTTGGCGGCGGATTTGTAGTGGTGCCGCTGCTGTACTGGATGCTGCTGGGCAGCCAGGGGGCGGACTCGGCAGCAGGGCAGTCGGCGATGCATGTCGCGGTGGCTACCTCGACTTGCGTGATGATCGTCAATGCCCTGGTCGCTAGCCGTCGACACCATCAGGCGGGCAATCTTGTTCGCCACTACCTGTGGCCGCTGGGGGGCTATATAGGGCTGGGGGCTATCTTGGGTGCGGCAGCGGCCATGTGGGTCAGTGGCGAAGTGCTTCGCTATGCCTTTATCGCCTACCTGGGAATCACCGTTGCTGACTGCCTGCTGCGACGTGGTTTTCTTGAACCGTCTCAAGGGCAGGAGGCGCGTCTTCTTGGAGTCCGCGAAACGCTCTTTGGCGGTGTAGGAATAGGTGTAGTCGCCACCTTTCTCGGCGTAGGCGGCAGTGTCATGACGGTGCCCCTATTGCGCCGTTGCGGTTTGTCCATGACCCAGGCCACCGCAATGGCCAATCCTCTGAGCGTGCCTGTGGCGTTGGCGGGAACGGTCACCTACATGGCCCTGGCCCGTTTCAGCTCGTTCGATCTCGGCCCCTGGTTTGTCGGTTATGTCGACCTGCTGGCGTTCTCGGTACTGACCCTCGGCTCGTTGCTGGGCATCCGCCTGGCCACTTCCTGGATTGGCAGAATTCCCGACCGCGTACATGCAAGGGTGTACATCGGTCTGTTGTTGCTGGTGTTGTTCAGCATGTGTGTGAAGGGCTAGGAGCGTCACGCTTGGTGGCTCGATTGTCCTTGTCCGCAGATCCATAATTGCCCGCTGCTGAATGCTGGCTCTGGCTTGGCTGACCGTGTTTTCGGCTTTTTCATACAAGGGAGCTTCCATGTTCAACGGATTGATCCAATGCACAGCCGACGGCTGGCAGGGGCGGTGGTCAGGAAGCATCCGGGGGCCTTGGCCCTGGAGTTGCCCAAGCGGTGAAACCGTAGGGGGCTATTTTGCTTCCAGGCCCGGTGCCTCGCGAATCACGAAATGGTCCAGGTTCTCGATGTTGGCGCTGAACACCCCGAAGGTCGCTTCGGGGTTTTTCTTGCTCGGCACCTGCTTGAGTGTCGGGGTGACACCGTAGAAGAAACAGTACAACTCGCGCTGGCTGTCGATGGCGCTCTTGATCTCTTCGAGGAAGGCTTTGCGCTTGCGATAGTTGTCGATCAGTTTCTTGCTCAGGTAGACGTTGACTGAATAAGGCTTCTTCTTGGCTTCTCCCTCTTCCTTGAACCAGACCTTGTGCTCGAAGTCGATGCGAAAGCTCTGGGTGTAGTCCTTGATTTCCTTGATCTTGCCCCAGTAGATCAGCCCCTTGTTATCCAGCAGGTACTCGATCTTCTTGAAGAACGAGGCGTAGGACGCGGTGTGTTCGCCAATCTTCAACGGCATGCGCTTGAGCAGTTCCTTGTCGTCGATATTCGACACGAAGCATTCCACCGGGTGAGCGAAGACACAGGTCTTGTCTGGGGTTGTATCGCGCCCGGCGTGGGGCATTTGCAAGCTGGCAGGCGTCACTGGCGGATTGTTTCCAGGTGTCTGCGGCGCTGCTGTCGGGTTGGCCGGTCGCCGCAGGTATTCGCGGCGGGTCAGCAGCAGCTCCGAAGGGAAGTGTTCCTCGCGATCATCCTCGACTGCAGCCCCTTCGATGCTGCCGGGGCTTTTGCTGATCCCGTAAGGGCAGCCTTCTATATGAAGAGTGCTGGGCAGGTTCTTGAAATGCGGAGTGCGGATGTAATTGACGTTCTTGGCATTGAAGGTGCCCAGCTGATTGGCGGCATCGAACGCTGTGCGACAGTCGTCATTGGGGCACTGGAAGCTTTCCTTGGCCGAGTCGAAGACCAGGGTTTCATCGAAGTTCAGATCCCGCACGTCATAGATCGACAACTTTTCGTCGAGGCTGATGCAGTAGGCGGTATCGAATTTCATGAGCGCTTTGATCCTTAAGCGGGGGAGTGGACTTTATATCGGCAGGTCTTGGAGCCTGCACGTACTTTAATGAGCCGGGCCTTGTAGATGAAGCAGGTGCGGATTTGCGCGGCCAATAAAAAAGCCCTGACCAAGTCAGGGCTTCTTGTTTGTTTTATCGATCCGGGAATCAATCCCAGCTCAATGCACCGCCAGTCTGATACTCGATCACGCGGGTCTCGAAGAAGTTCTTCTCTTTCTTCAAATCCATGATCTCGCTCATCCATGGGAACGGGTTGGTGGTACCTGGGTACTCTTCCTTCAAACCGATCTGCGACAGGCGACGGTTGGCGATGAACTTGAGGTAGTCCTCCATCATCGCCGCGTTCATGCCCAGTACGCCGCGCGGCATGGTATCGCGAGCGTATTCGATTTCCAGTTGGGTGCCCTGGAGAATCATCTGGGTGGCTTCTTCCTTCATCTCGGCATCCCACAGGTGCGGGTTTTCGATCTTGATCTGGTTGATCACGTCGATGCCGAAATTCAGGTGCATGGATTCGTCGCGCAGGATGTATTGGAACTGCTCGGCGACACCGGTCATCTTGTTGCGTCGGCCCATGGACAGGATCTGGGTGAAGCCGCAGTAGAAGAAGATGCCTTCCAGGACGCAGTAGTAGGCGATCAGGTTGCGCAGCAGTTCCTTGTCGGTGTCGACGGTGCCGGTTTCGAACTTCGGATCGGAGATCGAACGGGTGTACTTCAGGCCCCAGGCAGCTTTCTTCGCGACCGAAGGAATCTCGTGGTACATGTTGAAGATCTCGCCTTCATCCATGGCCAACGATTCGATGCAGTACTGATAGGCGTGGGTGTGGATCGCCTCTTCGAACGCCTGGCGCAGGATGTACTGGCGGCATTCCGGGTTGGTGATCAGGCGGTACACGGCCAATACCAGGTTGTTGGCAACCAGGGAGTCGGCGGTGGAGAAGAAGCCCAGGTTGCGCATGACGATGCGACGCTCGTCGTCGGTCAGGCCTTCCGGGTTTTTCCACAGGGCGATGTCGGCGGTCATGTTGACCTCTTGCGGCATCCAGTGGTTGGCGCAGCCGTCAAGGTACTTCTGCCAGGCCCAGTCGTACTTGAACGGTACCAGCTGGTTGAGGTCGGCGCGGCAGTTGATCATGCGCTTTTCGTCAACGGCGACACGAGCGGAAGAGCCTTCCAGTTCAGCCAGGCCTTCGGCGATATCGAGCTGGTCCAGGGACGCCTTGGCGCGGGCCACGGCAGCGGAGTCGCTGGCAGTCACGGCGCGTGCTTCAAGAGCGGCGGCACCACCGGCGCTGTCGAGGCGGTCCATGTTGGCTTCGGTAGCGTGGCCGGCGTTAGCGCCTTTGACTGCAACTTCGCCTTCTTCTTTGTCGAATTCGTCCCAGCTCAGCATGACGTGTCGTCTCCTGCTTGAGGGCCAGATGCCCGTGTGAAAACAAAAGGGTTGGCTTTTCACACGGCGCTACTGGCCGCGTTAAATCATTGGAAATCGTTTGTTGCAGCAGTGAACGCAGGCAATAAACAGAAATACGTGCTCGGGTGCCTTGAAGCTGCTGTCGGGCGGAACTGAGGGTGTCGGCTCCGGCGCGGGATTCAGCAGGTCGTTTTCATCCGGTAAGGGAATGTTGCGGGCCCGTTTTGAGGACGCATTATAAGGATATTTTCAGGGCCGTGGGGCGACCGATGGGCGCAGGCGGGCCCAAGAAGGAGGGGGACTGAGAGCAAAGCGCGGGTTTACAAGGCTTTGGCCGTTGAAGATTTTTTTTCAGGCTCGAAAAAAATATCTTCAAGTGGCCAAAAAATAGCCAATTTTACTAGATGTTGTGTTTTTGCAAGCCTTTTTCAGGTTTTGAACACAACTCGAATCGTCCGGTTTTGTCACTGAAAATCTCCTGGCAGAGGTCTTCAAGGTCGGCGGGATTGCCCTCGCCGAAGTCGTCAGCCAAGAGGCTTAGAAGGTCGTTGGCAGTGCCATGAGCAGGCCATCAATCACGGCAGGAAAAGTGCGTGCGATTGCCGTACTCGCACGTCGTCAAGGTGAAGCCTTTCACTACCCTTGGGTGGGTCGTTGTCGGGCATCTTTGCCGCAAGAGGGATTTCTTGCGGCCGGCAGTCATCAAGGTCTATGCAATGAACTTGGCTATTAACCGTTAGAACAACCGTTGCCCATTACGCGGTATTGAAGAATATGCCGCTGACCGTGGGAGTCTTCATATTCCATGCGCGCTGGTACAACTTCGCATACTTCTGGAACTTCGCTCATGGAGATAACTTTGGCGATATCCAGGTCAGTGGAGTAAGTGTATTCCTCAACCGGTACTTGCTGCTGGGCGACATCAGTCGGGATCTCATCAGCCATCGCGGTAACGCACAGACTGCTGAGGGCCAGAACTAATAAAGCTTTCATTTGCGTTTTACCTTTCTAAGGTCGTGTGGGGTCACGCAGCCTTTGTGGGGCTGCGTGTGGAACTTGAGTAGAAGTTTGATTAACTGCCTTCGTGGGGGCTGCAACTTGGTTAATCAGATTGCCTGTTTGGCGAGACGGATTTTAGGCCCGGGGCCGGCGGCCATATAGGCGTACTTTTGATAAACACCTTTGACAGTTTTTGTAACAATCCCCGAAAAAGGCCTGTCTGCTGGTCTGTTTGAACATTTTTATCCGCGGTGAATATCGCTGTAAGCAGCGTTCTTGAAGGGTTGCGGCAAATATCGGGGTATTTCGCAGGGGGTTGTTACTACCATCGTCGAATGGTTCTATAGGCGCCCCCCGGCTACAACGGGGTCATACAAAAACAACTATGTCACCGAGGTAAGAAAGATGAGTGCGGCTTCTCTGTATCCCGTTCGTCCCGAGGTTTTGGCCAATACGCTGACTGACGAGGCGACCTACAAGGCCATGTACCAGCAGTCGGTCGTGAACCCGGACGGTTTCTGGCGCGAACAGGCCAAGCGTCTCGACTGGATCAAGCCTTTTACCACGGTGAAGCAGACCTCCTTCGACGACCACCACGTGGATATCAAGTGGTTCGCCGATGGCACCTTGAACGTCTCCTACAACTGTCTGGATCGCCATCTCGCCGAACGTGGCGATCAGATCGCGATCATCTGGGAAGGCGACGATCCTTCCGAAAGCCGCAACATCACCTACCGCGAACTGCATGAAGAAGTCTGCAAGTTCGCCAACGCCCTGCGCGGCCAGGACGTGCACCGCGGCGACGTGGTGACTATCTATATGCCAATGATCCCCGAAGCGGTGGTGGCCATGCTGGCCTGTACCCGTATCGGCGCGATCCATTCGGTGGTGTTCGGTGGCTTCTCGCCTGAGGCGCTGGCCGGTCGCATTATCGACTGCCGTTCGAAAGTGGTGATCACTGCCGACGAAGGCATCCGGGCCGGCAAGAAGGTGCCGCTCAAGGCCAATGTCGACGACGCCCTGACCAACCCGGAAACCAGCAGCATCCAGAAAGTCATCGTGTGCAAGCGCACCGGTGGCGACATCAAGTGGAACCAGCACCGCGACATCTGGTACGAAGACCTGATGAAAGTGGCCGGCAGCGTCTGTGCTCCGAAAGAGATGGGTGCCGAAGAAGCGCTGTTCATCCTTTACACCTCTGGCTCCACCGGCAAGCCCAAGGGCGTGCAGCACACCACTGGCGGTTACTTGCTCTATGCGTCGCTGACCCATGAGCGGGTGTTCGACTACCGTCCGGGCGAAGTCTACTGGTGCACCGCCGACGTCGGCTGGGTCACCGGCCACACCTATATTGTCTATGGCCCCTTGGCCAACGGCGCCACCACTGTGCTGTTCGAAGGTGTGCCCAACTACCCGGACGTGACCCGGGTGGCGAAGATCGTCGACAAGCACAAGGTCAATATCCTCTACACCGCTCCGACCGCGATCCGCGCCATGATGGCTTCGGGCACCGCTGCCTGTGAAGGCGCCGACGGCAGCAGCCTGCGCCTGCTGGGGTCGGTGGGCGAGCCGATCAACCCGGAAGCCTGGGATTGGTACTACAAGAACGTCGGCCAATCCCGTTGCCCGATCGTCGACACCTGGTGGCAGACCGAAACCGGCGCCACCCTGATGAGCCCGCTGCCGGGGGCGCATGCCCTGAAGCCGGGTTCCGCAGCACGTCCGTTCTTCGGCGTGGTCCCGGCCCTGGTAGACAACCTGGGCAACATCATCGAAGGCGCGGCCGAGGGCAATCTGGTGATCCTCGACTCCTGGCCGGGCCAGGCGCGGACCCTGTACCGCGATCATGATCGTTTCGTCGATACCTACTTCAAGACCTTCCGTGGCATGTACTTCACGGGTGACGGCGCGCGTCGCGATGAAGACGGCTACTACTGGATTACCGGCCGCGTGGACGATGTACTCAACGTGTCCGGGCACCGCATGGGGACCGCCGAGATCGAAAGTGCCATGGTCGCTCACCCTAAAGTTGCCGAAGCGGCGGTGGTGGGCGTGCCTCACGACATCAAGGGCCAGGGCATCTATGTCTATGTGACCCTCAATGGCGGCGAAGAACCGAGCGAAGCCCTGCGTCTGGAGCTGAAGAATTGGGTGCGCAAGGAGATCGGTCCGATCGCCTCGCCGGATGTCATCCAATGGGCGCCGGGCCTGCCGAAAACCCGATCCGGGAAGATCATGCGGCGAATCCTGCGCAAGATTGCCACGGCGGAGTACGACGGTCTGGGCGATATCTCCACCTTGGCCGACCCAAGTGTGGTGCAGCATCTGATTGATACCCACAAGACCATGAACGTCGCCTGAGGCGGGTTCCGAGTCATCCAGCCCCGCCCGGCCTTGTGCCGGGCGGGGCTTTTTTGTGGCCACGTGATGCGCCGGCAAGCTGATTGCTGCAGGGCTGCGTGGTTGTTGCAGGGGGGTGGCTTGTCAGCGAAGAGGGGCGAATAAATATCGGATATTTCCGGCGAGCGCATACGAATGTTACCGGTGTTGCCGAAGATGTAACCCCGAGCTCACTTTCGGGGCAAAGGGAAACGCCCGGCCCTATTCCGGGGCCTTTTATACCCTTACAAAAAATAAGTCATCACGCTGCGCTTGCCGGAATAGAAGGCTTTGCGAATAATAGGCCCGCAATTTGCAACATAGATCGGTTTACTGTCTTTTGCTCTTGCATAGATTTGAAGAGCTGTCAATGTGCTGCCCCGGCATTCTCAATGCTTCTGTAATTTGTTGTCGCATTGAGGAAATATCGGCTTCCAGCCTGTCGTTAGAATGCCGGTCACTCGCTCGTCGCTGCCTGTGTGTGAGTCCTCTGCGGAGTTCCCGGGACGCAGCGCGGCAATTCAGGTTTCACCCATTCGCATATTGGGCTGTCGCTCACTCTGCCGTTTTCGCCCTTTACCGATGGAGTTCTAAGATGAAGAAACTCGTGCTTCTTGGCGCCCTGGCACTGTCCGTGCTGTCCTTGCCGACTTTCGCCGATGAAAAGCCGCTGAAAATTGGTATCGAAGCGGCTTACCCTCCGTTTGCCTCCAAGGCGCCGGATGGCAGCATCGTCGGTTTCGACTACGACATCGGCAATGCCCTGTGCGAAGAGATGAAGGTCAAGTGCGTATGGGTCGAGCAAGAGTTCGATGGCCTGATCCCGGCGCTGAAAGTGCGCAAGATCGACGCCATCCTCTCGTCCATGTCGATCACTGACGATCGCAAGAAGTCCGTGGACTTCACTAACAAGTACTACAACACTCCGGCCCGTCTGGTGATGAAGGCCGGTACCCAGGTCAGCGATGGCCTGGCTGAGCTCAAAGGCAAGAATATCGGCGTACAGCGTGGCTCGATCCACGAGCGTTTCGCTCGTGAAGTCCTGGCGCCGCTGGGTGCACAGATCAAGCCTTACGGCTCGCAGAACGAAATCTACCTGGATGTGGCGGCCGGTCGCCTCGACGGCACCGTGGCGGACGCTACGCTGTTGAATGACGGTTTCCTGAAAACCGACGCCGGCAAAGGCTTCGCCTTCGTCGGTCCGGCTTTCACTGATGTCAAATACTTCGGCGATGGCGTAGGGATCGCTGTGCGCAAGGGTGACAAGGCCGATCTGGACAAGATCAACGCTGCCATCGCTGCCATTCGTGAGAATGGTAAGTACAAGCAAATCCAGGACAAGTACTTCGACTTCGACATTTACGGCAAGTAAGACCGTCGAAACAGTCAGTCCGAGATGGCGCAAGCAGCAGAATCTCTGAAGTTTGCGCCATTTTTTCATCCCAATTTTCGAGGACCTGAATCATGTTGAAAGGCTACGGGGCTGTCATCCTCGATGGCGCTTGGCTGACGCTTCAGCTCGCCTTGTCGTCCATGGCCCTGGCCATTGTTCTGGGTCTGATCGGGGTCGCGTTGCGCCTCTCGCCGGTGCGCTGGCTGGCCTGGCTCGGCGATCTGTATTCCACGGTGATCCGTGGCATTCCCGATCTGGTGCTGATCCTGCTGATCTTCTACGGCGGCCAGGACCTGCTGAACCGTGTGGCGCCGCTGCTGGGCTACGACGATTACATCGACCTCAATCCGCTGGCCGCCGGTATCGGCACCCTGGGTTTCATCTTCGGTGCCTACCTGTCGGAAACCTTCCGTGGCGCCTTCATGGCGATTCCCAAGGGGCAGGCCGAAGCGGGCATGGCTTACGGCATGAGCAGCTTCCAGGTGTTCTTCCGGGTGATGGTGCCGCAGATGATTCGCCTGGCGATTCCCGGCTTCACCAACAACTGGCTGGTGCTGACCAAGGCTACCGCGCTGATTTCGGTGGTGGGCCTGCAAGACATGATGTTCAAGGCCAAGCAGGCGGCAGACGCCACTCGCGAGCCTTTCACCTTCTTCCTCGCAGTGGCGGCCATGTACCTGGTAATTACCAGTGTTTCGTTGCTGGCATTGCGTCACCTTGAGAAGCGCTACTCGGTAGGCGTAAGGGCGGCTGATCTATGATCTTCGACTACAACGTCATCTATGACGCCTTGCCGCTGTACTTCAGCGGCTTGCTGACCACTCTGAAGCTGTTGGCACTGTCGCTGTTCTTCGGTTTGCTGGTGGCCTTGCCCTTGGGTTTGATGCGGGTGTCCAAGCAGCCATTGGTGAACATGAGCGCCTGGCTCTACACCTATGTAATCCGTGGCACGCCGATGCTGGTGCAGTTGTTCCTGATCTACTACGGCCTGGCCCAGTTTGAAGCGGTGCGTGAGAGTTTCCTCTGGCCCTGGCTGTCCAGTGCGACCTTCTGTGCCTGCCTGGCCTTTGCCGTCAACACCAGCGCCTACACCGCAGAAATCATCGCCGGCAGCCTCAAGGCCACGCCTAACGGTGAGATCGAGGCGGCCAAGGCCATGGGCATGTCGCGCTACAAGATGTATCGCCGCATTCTCCTGCCATCGGCCCTGCGCCGGGCTCTGCCGCAGTACAGCAACGAAGTGATCATGATGCTGCAGACCACCAGTCTGGCCTCCATCGTGACCCTGATCGACATCACCGGCGCGGCGCGCACGGTCAACGCGCAGTACTACCTGCCGTTCGAGGCCTATATCACTGCGGGTGTGTTCTATCTGTGCCTGACGTTCATCCTGGTGCGCCTGTTCAAGCTGGCCGAAGGCCGCTGGCTGCGCTACCTGGCACCGCGGAAGCACTGATATGCAGCGTATCGATCATCCATTGCCCTGGAGCCACCTGGGCAGCGAACGCAGCATCTCGGTGTTCCGTTTCGGCAGTGGCGAGCGCAAGGCCTATATCCAGGCCAGTCTGCATGCCGACGAGTTGCCCGGCATGCGCACCGCCTGGGAGCTGAAGAAGCGCCTGGCCGAACTGGAAGCCGAGGGTGCCCTCAACGGTGTTGTCGAGCTGGTGCCCGTGGCCAATCCGCTGGGGCTGGGGCAGTTGCTGCAAGGCAATCACCAGGGGCGTTTCGAGGCCGGCAGCGGCAAGAACTTCAACCGCGACTTCGTCGAGTTGAGCGGGCCTGTGGCCCAGCGCCTGGAAGGGCGCCTGGGGGATGATCCTCACGCCAATGTGCGCTTGATCCGTCAGGCCATGAGCGAAGTGCTGTCCGAATTACCGCCGGCCGCCAGCCAGTTGCAGGGCATGCAGCGGGTGCTCCTGAGTCATGCCTGCACGGCGGATGTGGTGCTGGACCTGCATTGCGATACCGAGGCGGCGCTGCATATGTACGCCTTGCCGCAGCATTGGCCGCAGTGGCGCTCCCTGGCGGCGCACCTGGATGTGAAGGTCGGGTTGCTGGCGGAAGATTCCGGTGGCAGCTCGTTCGATGAGGCCTGCTCGCTGCCCTGGTTGCGTCTGTCGCAACAGTTTCCCGAGGCGCAGATCCCCCTGGCCTGCCTGGCCACCACTCTGGAACTGGGCGGTCAGGCCGACACCGGGCGGCCTCAGGCTGAGGCGCATGCCGCTGGCATCCTGGCGTTTCTCGCCGAGCAGGGGCTGATCGCTGGTGAGTGGCCGGCGCCCGGGCGTGAAGCCTGTGAAGCCATGCCGTTTGAAGGCACCGAATTGCTGTATGCGCCGCACCCCGGCGTGGTGAGCTTTCTGCGTCCGGCCGGTAGCTGGGTGGAAGTGGGCGAACCGATTTTTGAAGTGATTGATCCCCTATCCGATCGGGTCAGTACGGTGTGTGCTGGCACCAGCGGCGTGTTGTTCGCCGTTGAGCGGCTGCGTTATGCCCAACCCGGTTTCTGGCTGGCCAAGGTGGCGGGGCGCGAAGCGCTGCGTCACGGGCGCTTGCTCAACGACTGACTGTTTTTGTGAGAACCGACCGCATGTACAAACTTGAAGTCCAAGACCTGCATAAGCGCTATGGCAGTCACGAAGTGCTCAAGGGTGTGTCCCTGAAGGCCGCAGCTGGCGATGTGATCAGCATCATCGGCTCCAGTGGCTCGGGCAAAAGTACCTTTTTGCGCTGCATCAACCTGCTGGAGCAGCCCCATGCCGGCAAGATCCTGCTGAACAACGAAGAGTTGAAGCTGGTGGCCAACAAGGATGGCGCGCTGAAGGCCGCCGATCCCAAGCAGTTGCAGCGCATGCGTTCGCGCCTGTCGATGGTGTTCCAGCACTTCAACCTGTGGTCGCACATGACCGCCATTGAAAACATCATGGAAGCACCGGTGCATGTGCTGGGTGTGTCCAAGGCTGAGGCTCGCGAGAAGGCCGAGCATTACCTGGCCAAGGTGGGTGTGGCGCACCGCAAGGATGCTTACCCGGGGCACATGTCCGGTGGTGAGCAGCAGCGCGTGGCTATCGCCCGGGCTCTGGCCATGGAGCCGGAAGTCATGCTGTTCGACGAGCCGACCTCGGCCCTGGACCCTGAGCTGGTGGGTGACGTGTTGAAGGTCATGCAGGCCCTGGCCCAGGAAGGCCGGACCATGGTGGTGGTGACTCATGAGATGGGCTTTGCCCGTGAAGTCTCCAACCAGCTGGTGTTCCTGCACAAAGGCGTGGTGGAAGAAAGCGGCAACCCGCGGGAAGTGCTGGTGAACCCGCAATCAGAACGTTTGCAACAATTCCTCTCCGGCAGCCTCAAGTAATAGCTGCCGTTATGCACCAAATTAGGTCATGCTGCGCACCGCGCGCCAGATGGTCTAACTTGGTGCTGCCGCCCTTGGCTTCTAACACTGTTTTCGTTTCGGATTGCCCGCCATGACTGCCCATCGAATTGGTTTCCTGATTTGGCCCAGCACTAAAGCCTTGACGCTGGCGCTGGCCGAGGAGGCCTTGCGTGTTGCCCAGCGGGTGCACCCGGACGTGGTTTATGAGCTGGCATTCCTGCAGGCCGAAGCGCCAGTCGAAGGCGCCTGGCAACTGCCGGGGGAGCCTTGGGCGGGCAAGCTTGAAGGTTGTCAGAAGTTGTTCCTGCTGGCCGATGAGCCGCCGGCACCGATGAGTTCGACCCTCAGTAGCGCCCTCAAGCAGCTGGTGCGTGCCGGCTGTGTGATTGGGGGGTTGTCCGCCGGGGTTTACCCGCTGGCCCAACTGGGTCTGCTCGATGGTTATCGGGCGGCGGTGCACTGGCGCTGGCAGGACGATTTTGCCGAACGTTTCCCCAAGGTCATTGCCACCAGCCATCTGTTCGATTGGGATCGTGATCGCCTGACGGCCTGTGGCGGCATGTCGGTGCTGGATCTGTTGCTGGCGGTGCTGGCGCGCGATCATGGTGCCGAGCTGGCCGGCGCGGTGTCGGAAGAACTGGTGGTGGAGCGCATCCGCGAGGGCGGCGAGCGTCAGCGGATTCCGCTGCAGAACCGTCTGGGCTCCAGCCATCCGAAGCTGACTCAGGCCGTGCTGCTGATGGAGGCCAATATCGAAGAACCGCTGACCACCGACGAAATTGCCCAGCATGTCTGTGTGTCCCGACGTCAGTTGGAGCGGATCTTCAAGCAATACCTGAATCGGGTGCCCAGCCAGTATTACCTGGAGCTGCGCCTGAACAAGGCTCGACAGATGCTGATGCAGACCAGCAAGTCGATCATTCAGATCGGCCTGTCCTGCGGCTTCTCCTCCGGTCCGCACTTCTCCAGTGCCTACCGCAATTTCTTTGGCGCCACCCCCCGTGAAGATCGCAATCAGCGGCGCAGCAGCAGCCCGTTCGAACTCTCCTCCGTACCAGCCGAGCGCGGCTGACCCCTTCCGTTAGGCGTCGGCTTGCCGGCCAATCCCACGGGCAACCCGCTCACCGCGCAACATCCCGATCGACGCCTTGTGGTCGCAATGCCGATAACCGTTTCGAGGTTTGGGGCCGCTCGCCACGTAACTATCTGAATAGCAATCTGAATAGCAACCTGGATAACTACCTGGGTAATTACCTTGGGCAAATTGCCCGGCGAATCTGCCGCTAGAGCCTTGCGCAGTTTAAACTGCGCCTTTGCGACGCTATTTGTCGCATTGCCATAAACCCGCGTAAAACCTGGGTTGGCGCTATAAGAAGTTGTCGCTTGGCGACAAGGCCGGGCACAAAACTGTCCTTACAATCCCTCCATCGCTCGCCAGTTTCAGGCGGGTGTTCCTCTTCAGGAGACTCCGATGTCCGTTGAGCAAGCTCCGGTGCAACGCGCCGATTTCGACCAGGTGATGGTTCCCAACTACGCACCTGCGGCTTTCATTCCTGTGCGCGGCGCGGGGTCTCGAGTCTGGGATCAGTCGGGACGGGAGCTGATCGACTTCGCCGGCGGCATTGCGGTCAACGTACTGGGCCACGCCCATCCGGCGCTGGTGGGGGCTCTGACCGAGCAGGCCAATAAACTGTGGCATGTGTCCAACGTGTTCACCAACGAGCCGGCCCTGCGTTTGGCCCACAAGCTGATCGACGCCACCTTCGCTGAGCGCGCGTTCTTCTGTAACTCCGGTGCAGAAGCCAACGAGGCCGCTTTCAAGCTGGCCCGTCGCGTGGCTCACGATCGTTTCGGTGCCGAGAAGTACGAAATCATCGCCGCGCTGAACAGCTTCCACGGGCGCACCCTGTTCACGGTGAACGTCGGTGGCCAGTCGAAGTATTCCGATGGCTTCGGTCCGAAAATCACCGGCATCACCCATGTGCCGTACAACGACCTGGCTGCACTGAAGGCCGCGGTTTCCGACAAGACCTGCGCGGTGGTGCTGGAGCCGATCCAGGGCGAAGGCGGCGTATTGCCGGCCGAGCTGGCTTACCTGCAAGGCGCTCGCGAACTGTGCGATCAGCACAACGCGCTGCTGGTGTTCGACGAAGTGCAGACCGGCATGGGCCGTAGCGGCGAGCTGTTTGCCTATCAGTATTACGGCGTGACCCCGGACATCCTCACCAGCGCCAAGAGCCTGGGCGGCGGTTTCCCGATTGCGGCGATGCTGACCACCGAAGCGCTGGCCAAGCACCTGGTGGTCGGTACCCACGGCACCACCTACGGCGGCAACCCGCTGGCGTGCGCAGTGGCCGAGGCGGTGATCGATGTGATCAACACCCCGCAAGTGCTCAATGGCGTGAAAGCCAAGCACGACCGCTTCAAGACCCGCCTGCTGCAGATCGGCGAGAAGTATGGCCTGTTCACCGAAGTCCGCGGCCTGGGCCTGTTGCTCGGTTGCGTGCTCAGCGAAGCCTGGAAAGGCAAGGCCAAGGACGTGTTCAACGCCGCCGAGAAAGAAGGCCTGATGATTCTGCAGGCCGGTCCGGACGTGGTGCGTTTCGCCCCGAGCCTGGTGATCGAAGACGCCGATATCGATGAGGGCCTGGACCGCTTCGAGCGTGCCGTGGCGAAACTGACTCAAGCCTGATCCAGGTTGCAGTACTCCTCGGCGCCGGCTGTTGCAGCCGGCGTCGAGCCTAATTCCTGTGCCGGGCTGTCCCGGCATTTTTTTCCCTGCGTCGGACGGTTTCCGACCTGTTTTAGAGTAAGGAGTGACACCATGCTGGTGATGCGCCCCGCGCAAATGGCTGATCTGGGCGAGGTACAGCGTCTGGCTGCAGACAGCCCGATTGGTGTCACATCCTTGCCGGACGATGTGGACCGCTTGAGCGACAAGATCGCTGCAAGCGAGGCTTCGTTCGCTGCTGAAGTGAGCTTCAACGGTGAGGAAAGCTACTTTTTCGTCCTGGAAGACACCGACAGCGGCAAGCTGGTGGGGTGTTCGGCCATCGTCGCGTCCGCCGGTTATTCCGAGCCGTTCTACAGCTTCCGTAATGAAACCTTTGTCCATGCGTCCCGCGAGCTGAAGATCCATAACAAGATTCACGTCCTGTCCCAGTGCCACGACCTGACCGGCAACAGTCTGTTGACCAGTTTCTATGTGGTGCCGGAGCTGGTGGGATCGCCCTGGTCGGAGCTCAACTCCCGGGGTCGCCTGCTGTTCGTTGCCAGCCACCCGGAACGTTTCGCCGACTCGGTGGTGACCGAGATCGTCGGCTACAGCGATGAGCACGGTGATTCGCCGTTCTGGGACGCCATCGGGCGTAATTTCTTCGACCTCAACTACGCTGAGGCCGAGCGCCTGTGCGGCCTGAAGAGCCGGACCTTCCTTGCCGAGCTGATGCCTCATTACCCGATCTACGTGCCGCTGCTGCCGGACGCCGCCCAGGAAGCCATGGGCCAGGTGCACCCGCGGGCGCAGATCACCTTCGACATCCTGATGCGCGAAGGTTTTGAGACCGATCACTACATTGACATTTTCGACGGCGGTCCGACCTTGCATGCACGGGTTTCGGGAATCCGCTCCATTGCCCAGAGTCGCGTGGTGCCAGTGAAGATTGGCGAAGCGCTCAAGGGCGGTGGTCGTCAGTACCTGGTGTCCAACGGTCAGTTGCAGGATTACCGCGCGGTGTTGCTGGAGCTGGATTACGCCCCGGGCAAACCGGTCACCCTGGATCTGCAAGCCGCCGAAGCCCTGGGCGTCGGCGAAGGTGCCAGCGTGCGTCTGGTGGCGGTTTAAAGCCTGCTTCCATTACCTGGAAAGCATGCCTGGAAAGCAGCGAGTTTCGCGCAGGCCATCAGCGGCCTGCGTCTGAGGAGATAGCATGATCGTTCGTCCCGTACGCAGCAGCGATTTACCCGCGCTGATCGACCTGGCCCGCAGCACCGGCACCGGCCTCACCACCTTGCCGGCCAACGAAGAGCGCCTGACTCACAGGGTTGGCTGGGCGGAAAAGACCTTTCGCGGCGAAGCCGAGCGTGGCGATGCGGACTACCTGTTTGTGCTGGAAGACGACAACGGCCGGGTGGTGGGGATTTCCGCCATCGCCGGCGCCGTCGGCTTGCGCGAGCCCTGGTACAACTTCCGGGTCGGCCTGACGGTCAGCGCCTCCCAGGAGCTGAACATCTACCGCGAGATCCCCACGCTGTTCCTGGCCAACGACCTGACCGGCAACTCCGAGCTGTGCTCGCTGTTCCTGCATGCCGATTACCGCACCGGCCTCAACGGCCGCATGCTGGCCAAGGCGCGGATGCTGTTCATTGCCGAGTTCCCGCAGCTGTTCGGCAACAAGATCATTGCCGAGATGCGCGGCATGTCTGATGAGAATGGTCGTTCGCCATTCTGGGAGAGCCTGGGCCGGCACTTCTTCAAGATGGAGTTCAGCCAGGCGGATTACCTGACCGGGGTCGGCAACAAGGCGTTCATCGCCGAGCTGATGCCCAAGTTTCCGCTGTACACCTGCTTCCTGTCCGAGGATGCACGCAACGTGATCGGCAAGGTCCACACCGACACCGAGCCGGCCCTGGCCATGCTCAAGAGTGAAGGTTTCAGCTACCAGGGCTATGTCGACATCTTCGACGCCGGCCCGGCGGTGGAGTGCGAGACCAGCAAGATCCGCGCGGTACGTGACAGCCAGGCATTGGTGCTGGCCATCGGCACCCCAGGCGACGACGCCACGCCGTTCCTGATCCACAACCGTAAACGCGAGGACTGCCGCATCACTGCGGCGCCTGCACGCTTCGCCGCGGGCACCTTGGTGGTTGATCCTCTTACCGCCAAGCGCCTGCAACTCAACGCCGGCGACCAGGTCCGCGCGGTTCCGCTGTCTGCTTCTCGGGAGTCGAAATAATGAGCACGCTGTACATCGCTGGCCAATGGCTGGCCGGCCAGGGCGAAGCCTTCACCTCGGTCAATCCGGTGACCCAGGCGGTTATCTGGTCCGGTAACGGCGCCACGGCCGCGCAAGTGGAAAGCGCCGTGCAGGCCGCCCGCCAGGCGTTTCCGGCCTGGGCCAAGCGCTCTCTGGAAGAGCGCATCAGCGTGCTCGAGGCCTTTGCCGCCAGCCTGAAGGCGCGGGCCGACGAACTGGCCCGCTGCATCGGCGAGGAAACCGGCAAGCCGCTGTGGGAAGCCGCCACCGAAGTCACCAGCATGGTCAATAAGATCGCCATCTCGGTGCAAAGCTACCGCGAGCGCACCGGCGAGAAGAGCGGCCCCTTGGGCGACGCCACCGCTGTGCTGCGACACAAGCCCCACGGCGTGGTGGCGGTGTTCGGCCCTTACAACTTCCCGGGGCACTTGCCTAACGGGCACATCGTTCCCGCGCTGCTGGCGGGCAACAGCGTGCTGTTCAAACCCAGCGAGCTGACGCCGAAAGTCGCCGAGCTGACGGTGCAGTGCTGGATCGAAGCCGGCTTGCCGGCAGGCGTCCTCAACCTGCTGCAAGGCGCCCGGGAAACCGGTATCGCCCTGGCCGCCAATCCGGGTATCGATGGTTTGTTCTTCACCGGTTCCAGCCGCACCGGCAATCATCTGCACCAGCAATTTGCCGGGCGTCCGGACAAGATCCTGGCGCTGGAAATGGGCGGCAACAACCCGCTGGTGGTGGATCAGGTCGCTGATCTGGATGCGGCGGTGTACACCATCATCCAGTCGGCCTTCATTTCGGCCGGCCAGCGCTGCACCTGCGCCCGCCGCCTGCTGGTGCCGCAAGGCGCCTGGGGTGATGGGTTGCTGGCGCGCCTGGTGGCGGTCAGCGCAAGCATTGATGTCGGTGCCTATGACCAGCAGCCGGCGCCGTTCATGGGTTCGGTGATTTCCCTGGGCGCCGCTCGCGCGCTGATGGATGCGCAGCAGCAACTGTTGGCCAATGGCGCCGTGGCCTTGCTGGAAATGACCCAGCCCCAGGCTCAGGCCGCTTTGCTGACCCCAGGCATTCTGGATGTGACGGCAGTGGCTGAGCGTCCCGATGAAGAGCTGTTCGGGCCCTTGCTGCAAGTGATCCGCTACGCTGATTTCGATGGGGCCATTGCCGAGGCCAACAACACTCAGTACGGCCTGGCTGCCGGTCTGTTGTCGGATTCTGCCGAGCGTTACCAGCAGTTCTGGCTGCAGAGCCGTGCCGGGATCGTCAACTGGAACAAACAGTTGACCGGTGCCGCTAGCAGCGCGCCGTTTGGTGGTGTTGGGGCTTCGGGCAACCATCGGGCCAGTGCCTATTACGCGGCGGATTACTGCGCGTATCCGGTGGCTTCCCTGGAAACCCCGAGCCTGGTGCTGCCGAGCGCGTTGACGCCGGGTGTGCGCTTGTCCTGATTCGAGAGGCCTTTATGGTCTCTTCGCCGGCCAGCCGGCTCTTGCAGATATGTAGGAGCCGGCTGGCTGGCGAACGAGCGCGAAACGCGCGCCCTGTGTAGATACCGATGCCTATAACAAACAGATTCGTGGAGCCTCGCTGATGAAATCCTATGAAGTCAATTTTGACGGTCTAGTGGGGCCGACCCATAACTACGGCGGTTTGTCCTACGGCAACGTCGCCTCCCAGAGCAACAGCCAGCAGGGCTCCAATCCCAAGGAAGCGGCGCTGCAGGGCCTGGCGAAAATGAAAGCGCTGATGGAAATGGGCTTCCAGCAAGGCGTGCTCGCCCCGCAGGAGCGGCCTGATGTTGCGGCCTTGCGCAAACTGGGTTTTGCCGGGACTGATGCGCAAGTCATCCAGCAAGCCGCCCAGCAGGCGATGCCCTTGCTGGTCGCCAGTTGCTCGGCATCGAGCATGTGGGTGGCCAACGCCGCCACCGTCAGCCCGAGTGCCGACACCGCCGATGGCCGCGTGCATTTCACCGCCGCCAACTTGAACTGCAAATACCACCGCAGCATCGAGCATCCGACCACCAGCCGTGTGCTGGGGGCGATGTTCGCCGACCAGAAACACTTTGCCCATCACGCCGCGTTGCCGGCGGTGGCGCAGTTCGGTGATGAAGGTGCGGCCAACCACACCCGCTTCTGCCGTGATTACGGCCAGGCCGGTGTCGAGTTCTTCGTTTTCGGTCGCAGCGCGTTCGACAACCGCTACCCGGCACCGCAGAAGTACCCGGCACGTCAGACCCTGGAAGCCTCGCAAGCCGTGGCGCGTCTGCATGGCCTGAGCGAGGAGGGTGTGGTCTATGCCCAGCAGAATCCCTCGGTGATCGACCAGGGCGTGTTCCACAACGACGTGATCGCCGTGGGCAATGGCGAGGTGCTGTTCTATCACGAGGACGCCTTCCTCGAGACCGAGAAGATGCTCGCTGAACTGCAGGGCAAACTGGGCAAGCGCGGCGGCAACTTCCAGTCGATTTGTGTGCCGCGCTCGCAGGTGACGGTGGAAGATGCCGTGCGCTCCTACCTGTTCAACAGCCAACTGCTGTCCCGTGCCGATGGTTCGATGCTGCTGATCGTGCCGGAAGAATGCCGCAGCAACGAGCGGGTCTGGCAGTACCTGCAAAGCCTCACCAGCTCGGGTGGCCTGATCCGCGAAGTGAAGGTTTTCGATCTCAAGCAGAGCATGCAGAACGGCGGTGGCCCCGCTTGTCTGCGTCTGCGAGTGGCGCTGAATGAAACCGAGCTGGCGGCAGTCAATCCTGGGGTTATCATGACCGCGCCGTTGTACGACACCCTGACCCAGTGGGTCGGCAAGCACTACCGCGACCGCCTCAGTGAAAGTGATCTGGCGGACCCGCAGCTGTTGCTTGAATGCCGGACGGCACTGGATGAACTGACGCAAATCCTTAAACTGGGCGCGGTTTATCCCTTCCAGATCAATTGAAAGCCCGCGCCCGGCGATCCCGGGCGCGCCGCTTCACCCCAGATGAGAACGACCCCCATGAGCGATACCCTGCAACTGATCCTTGAAGACACCGACGGCACCCAACTGCAAACCTCCTGCACCCGCTTCGCGGTGCTGTGGCAGGGCAAGGAAGTGTGGATCCAGCAGGACGGCCGTGGCCAATTGCTGATCGGCGTGGACGTGGAAGAGGGCGATGCCGAATACGCCAGCCTGTTGCTGCGTCCGCTGGCAACCAACCTGGTCAGCCTGCAACTGGAAATGGAACCGGCCGACGCTGGTGAAGATGATCACGTGCATGGCCCTGACTGCGGTCACGCTCACTAAGGAAGCCGCTTTATGCTCGCCCTCGGCAAACTGCTTGAACTGACCCTCGCCGGCCGTGAACCGGCAGAGAAGACTCAACTGACTGTCGACGGCGTGCGCATGCGCTGGCTGAGCGAGGGCGCCCTGGAAGTACGGCCGCCTGAAGCTCGGGATAACGGTCTGGACCTGTTGCTGTCCGCCGGTATCCACGGCAACGAGACAGCCCCCATCGAGCTGCTCGACCGTTTGTTGCATGACATTGCCCGGGGCGATTTGAAGCCCAGGGCGCGCATTCTGTTCCTGTTCGGCAACCCCGAGGCCATGCGCCGTGGCGAGCGATTCGTCGAGCAGGACGTCAATCGGCTGTTCAACGGTCGGCATGAATTGAGCAGTGGTTTCGAAGCCCTGCGGGCTTGCGAGCTGGAACGTCTGGCGGCGAGCTTCTTCAACCTGCCGGGGCGTGAACGCTTGCACTACGATCTGCACACGGCGATCCGTGGCTCGAAGATCGAGCAGTTTGCCCTCTATCCGTGGAAGGATGGGCGTCAGCATTCGCGCCGTGAACTGGCGCGCCTGCGGGCGGCGGGTATGGAGGCGGTGCTGCTGCAGAACAAGCCTTCCATTGTCTTCAGCGCCTACACCTACGATCAGCTGGGGGCCGAGTCCTTCACCCTGGAGTTGGGCAAGGCACGGCCGTTCGGGCAAAACCAGGGGGTCAATGTCGAGCGCCTGGAAACCCGTCTCAAGCACATCATCGAAGGCACCGAGCCAGAGCCCGAACAGGACACCCTCGATGGCTTGAAACTGTTCAGCGTGGCGCGGGAAATCATCAAGCACAGCGACAGCTTCCACCTGCATTTGCCGGCGGACGTCGAGAACTTTTCCGAGTTGGAAGTGGGTTACCTGCTGGCCGAGGATATCGCCCAGACCCGTTGGGTCATCGAGGAAGAGGGCGCGCGGATCATTTTTCCCAATCCCAAGGTCAAGAACGGCCTGCGTGCGGGGATTCTGATTGTGCCGGCATCGGCTGACGGCCTGGCCTGAAGGAGCGTTCGCCGACAAGCCGAGCCCCCGCAGGAGCCAGCTTGCCGGCGATATCGCTAACGTTTAAACCGCTACCGCACGCTGCTCGTTACGGCGCAGGGCGCGAACTTTCTGCAGGGTATCGGCGCAGGTCTTTGCCGCTTCCTGGCCCTTGTGCACGAAGTGCTCGAAGAAGAACTTCTGATGCTCTTCGCCTGCATGGAAGTGATGCGGGGTCAGCACCACGGAGAATACCGGCACTTCGGTTTCCAACTGCACCTGCATCAGGCCGCTGATCACCGACTGGGCGACGAACTCATGGCGGTAGATGCCGCCGTCCACCACCAGCCCCGCAGCGACGATCCCGGTGTAGCGACCGGACTTGGCCAGCAGTTTGGCGTGCAGAGGAATCTCGAAGGCGCCGCCGACTTCGAAGAAGTCGATATCGCTTTCCTGATAACCCTGGGCGAGCATTTCCGCGACGAAACCCTGGCGGCTCTGATCGACGATTTCCTTGTGCCAGCAGGCCTGGATAAAGGCGATACGCTCGTTGGGGTGGTGTTTGCTTTTGCTATCGATTGCGGTGGGTTGCATCTGTTCTGACTCCTGTTTGTATGAAAAACAGGGCGTATATGAATCGAATGGGATTTAAGGGTGCGAGCAGAACGGCCGTGGATTTCCCACGAGCTGCCCGGCAGCGGCCCTTTGGCGCCAATCCCGTTCTCTCTTCATCCGGACTATGACCGTCGGCCCCGGAATCACACCGGGTCTGCTGACCTTGTTGGCACCTGTGGACTTGCCACGGGCATCGCCAAGCGCTCGCGGGCTATGCACATTGCGCGCAATTACCGCCGGTGGGGAATTACACCCCGCCCTGAGAACGATTGCCCGCGAGTTTTTCGCGGGCGGTGAGTTTTTAACACAGATTTGGCGGGGAAGCATTGTGCCTTTTGGATAATGTTCATCAGATTTTTCACCCTGTGGCACAAGGTTTTCTACAGTTGCTGCTTGATTAATCGGCCGTGGGGCCGCAGTAATTCGTTTCGAAAGGGAATTCCCCCTGTTCAGCGCGGACCTTGCGGTCCCCCGTAGTTGGAGCCAGATGTGATGAGCGTGATCGATCTTCGTAGTGACACCGTGACCCAGCCGACTCCCGGCATGCTCGAGGCCATGGCTTGCGCCCGTACCGGAGACGATGTCTACGGCGAAGACCCGACGGTCAATCAGTTGGAGGCGGAACTGGCACAACGCCTGGGATTTGCCGCGGCCCTGTTTGTACCTTCCGGCACCATGAGCAATCTGCTGGCCTTGATGGCCCACTGCGAGCGAGGCGATGAGTACATCGTCGGCCAGCAGGCCCACACCTATAAATATGAAGGAGGTGGTGCCGCGGTGCTGGGATCGATCCAGCCTCAGCCGCTGGAGCTACAGGCCGACGGTTCCCTGGACCTGGATCAGGTGGCGGCCGCGATCAAGCCCGATGACTTTCATTTTGCCCGCACACGCTTGCTGGCCCTGGAAAACACCATGCAGGGCAAGGTGCTGCCCCTGGCTTACCTGGCCCAGGCCCGGGCCTTTACCCGTGAGCGGGGGCTGGCCCTGCACCTGGATGGTGCGCGCTTGTATAACGCGGCGGTGAAGCTGGGGGTGGATGCCCGGGTGATCACCGAACATTTCGATTCGGTATCGGTGTGCCTGTCCAAGGGGCTCGGTGCGCCAGTGGGCTCGGTGTTGTGCGGCTCCCGTGAACTGATCGGCAAGGCGCGGCGCCTGCGCAAGATGGTCGGCGGTGGCATGCGCCAGGCCGGTGGGCTGGCGGCAGCGGGGCTGTATGCCCTGGAGCATCAGGTACAGCGTCTGGCGGATGACCATGCCAATGCGCAACTGCTGGCCCAGGGGCTGAGCCAGGCGGGCTTCAGTGTCGAGCCGGTGCAGACCAATATGGTGTATGTGCAGATGGGGGATAGGGCCGAAGCCCTCAAGGCGTTCGCCGCTGAGCGAGGGATCAGCCTCAGTGCCGCGTCACGGCTGCGTCTGGTGACCCATTTGGATGTCAGTTCCGGGCAAATCGAACAAGTGGTGCGCACTTTTGCCGAGTTTTCCCGTAACTGACAGTGTTCTCCGTCCAATTGACTGTTTGTATCGTACAAACACGCTGTACCAAGTGATTAACGCCGATATAATGCGGCCCTTTGCCGTCGTTTCGTCTGTTGACGTTGCGCACAGGCCTTTGGCCGCAGTCTCCGTGGAAGAACCTAATGAAAAGCGCAGAAATCCGTGAAGCCTTCCTCCGCTTCTTCGAAGAGCAAGGCCACACCCGTGTAGCCTCCAGCTCCTTGATCCCAGGCAACGACCCCACCCTGCTGTTCACCAACGCGGGGATGAACCAATTCAAGGATTGCTTCCTGGGCCAGGAAAAGCGCGCTTATACCCGCGCTGTGAGCAGCCAGAAGTGCGTCCGCGCCGGCGGCAAGCACAACGACCTGGAAAACGTCGGTTATACCGCTCGTCACCACACCTTCTTCGAAATGCTGGGCAACTTCAGCTTCGGCGACTACTTCAAGCGTGACGCCATCACGTTCGCCTGGACCTTCCTGACCTCCGACAAGTGGCTGAACCTGCCGAAGGAAAAGCTCTGGGTCACGGTTTACGCCAGCGACGATGAGGCTTACGACATCTGGACCAAAGAGGTCGGGGTGCCGGCCGAGCGCATGGTGCGCATCGGTGACAACAAGGGCGCGCCCTACGCTTCCGACAACTTCTGGACCATGGGCGATACTGGCCCTTGCGGCCCTTGCACCGAGATTTTCTACGATCACGGCGCCGATATCTGGGGCGGCCCACCCGGTTCGCCTGAAGAGGACGGTGACCGTTACATCGAAATCTGGAACAACGTGTTCATGCAGTTCAACCGCACCGCCGATGGCGTGCTGCACCCGCTGCCAGCGCCGTCGGTGGACACCGGCATGGGCCTGGAGCGGATCAGCGCGGTGCTGCAGCATGTGCATTCGAACTATGAAATCGACCTGTTCCAGAGCCTGCTGGACGCAGCGGCCAAGGCCATCGGTTGCACCAACGATGCCCAGGCTTCGCTTAAAGTCGTGGCTGACCACATCCGTTCCTGTGGCTTCCTGATTGCCGATGGCGTACTGCCATCCAACGAAGGCCGTGGCTACGTACTGCGCCGGATCATTCGTCGCGCTTGCCGTCACGGCAACAAGCTGGGGGCCAAGGGCAGCTTCTTCTACCAGATCGTCGCGGCCCTGGTGGCCGAAATGGGCGAAGCCTTCCCAGAGCTGAAATCCCAGCAGGCGCATATCGAACGCGTGCTGAAAGCTGAAGAAGAACAGTTCGCCAAGACCCTGGAGCAGGGTCTGAAGATCCTCGAGCAGGACCTGGCGGCACTCGAAGGCTCGGTAGTGCCGGGCGACGTGGTGTTCAAGCTCTACGACACCTACGGTTTCCCCATGGACCTGACCGGTGACATCGCCCGTGAGCGCAGCCTGACCCTCGATGAGGAAGGTTTCGAGCGCGAGATGGAAGCCCAGCGGGTACGTGCCCGTTCCGCCAGTTCCTTCGGCATGGACTACAACAGCCTGGTCAAGGTCGATGTGGCCACCGAGTTCACCGGCTATCACGCCACCAGCGGTTCGGCCAAAGTGGTCGCTCTCTATAAAGAAGGGCAATCGGTCGACGTACTGAATGAAGGCGAAGAGGGGGTTGTGGTTCTCGACCAGACTCCGTTCTACGCCGAGTCCGGCGGACAGATCGGTGACTGCGGTTACCTGCAGGCCGGCAATGCGCGCTTTGATGTGCGCGACACCACCAAGACCGGCGGTGCGTTCCTGCACCACGGCGTACTAGCGTCGGGCAGTCTGATCGTGGGGGCTGCAGTCGATGCTCAGGTCGACGCCGACGTGCGTCACGCCACTTCGCTGAACCATTCGGCCACCCACTTGCTGCACGCCGCACTGCGCCAGGTACTGGGCGAGCACGTACAGCAGAAAGGCTCTCTGGTGGACAGTCAGCGCCTGCGTTTCGACTTCAGCCACTTTGAAGCGATCAAGCCTGAGCAGATCAAGGCGCTGGAAGACATCGTAAACGCTGAGATTCGCAAGAACACTGCGGTGGAAACCGAAGAAACCGACATCGACACCGCCAAGAAGAAGGGCGCCATGGCGCTGTTCGGCGAGAAGTACGGCGACAGCGTGCGCGTACTGAGCATGGGCGGTGATTTCTCGGTGGAGCTGTGCGGTGGCATTCACGCCAACCGTACCGGCGACATCGGCTTGCTGAAGATCACCAGCGAAGGCGGCGTGGCTTCCGGTGTGCGGCGTATTGAAGCAGTCACCGGTGCTGCGGCCCTGGCGTACCTGAACGCTGCGGAAGAACAACTCAAGGAAGCGGCGACCCTGGTCAAGGGCAGCCGCGACAACCTGATCGACAAGCTGTCGGCGGTGCTGGAGCGCAATCGTCTGCTGGAGAAGCAGCTCGAGCAGTTGCAGGCCAAGGCTGCCAGCGCTGCGGGTGACGATCTGTCCGCCCAGGCGGCAGACGTCAAGGGCGTGAAAGTGTTGGCTGCGCGTCTTGATGGCCAGGACGGCAAGGCGCTGTTGGCGCTGGTGGATCAGTTGAAAAACAAACTCGGTCGCGCAGTGATCCTGCTCGGCAGTGTCCATGAGGAAAAGGTCGTACTGGTTGCAGGTGTAACCAAGGACCTGACTGGCCAACTCAAAGCCGGTGATTTGATGAAACAAGCCGCTGCGGCAGTGGGCGGGAAGGGTGGTGGTCGTCCAGACATGGCTCAAGGCGGTGGTGTTGATGCTGCTGCGCTGGATGCGGCACTGGCCCTGACCGTGCCATTTGTCGAACAGGGTATTTAAGGCGCCGAGCCGGGCCCGTCGTCTAGTGGCGGGTCCATGCGCTGTGCAGTTTGATTGATTAACGGGCGCCCCTTTACGGGCTGAGGCGGCTTAGAAAATGGCTTTGATCGTACAGAAATTTGGAGGCACTTCGGTCGGCTCTGTCGAGCGGATCGAGCAGGTCGCCGACAAGGTGAAGAAGTTCCGCGAAGCCGGCGATGACCTGGTGATTGTGCTGTCGGCGATGAGTGGCGAAACCAACCGCCTGATCGATCTGGCCAAGCAGATCAGTGGCGAAGCTAAACCGGTTCCCCGTGAGCTGGATGTGATCGTCTCCACCGGCGAGCAAGTGACCATTGCGTTGCTGGCCATGGCGTTGATCAAGCGTGGTATTCCTGCGGTGTCCTACACCGGCAACCAGGTACGTATTCTTACCGATAGTGCTCACAATAAAGCGCGAATCCTGCAGATCGATGATCAGAAGATTCGTGGTGATCTGAAGGCCGGCCGTGTGGTTGTGGTTGCCGGTTTCCAGGGCGTTGACGAGCACGGCAACATCACCACGCTGGGCCGTGGCGGCTCCGACACTACTGGTGTGGCGCTGGCAGCGGCCCTGAAGGCTGATGAGTGTCAGATCTATACCGACGTAGATGGCGTCTATACCACTGATCCACGTGTGGTACCCAAGGCTCAGCGTCTGGACAAGATCACCTTCGAAGAAATGCTGGAAATGGCCAGCCTCGGTTCCAAGGTGCTGCAGATCCGCGCGGTCGAGTTTGCTGGCAAGTACAACGTTCCGCTGCGCGTGTTGCACAGCTTTCAGGAGGGTCCGGGCACCCTCATTACTATTGATGAAGAGGAATCCATGGAACAGCCGATCATTTCCGGCATCGCCTTTAACCGCGATGAAGCCAAGCTGACTATCCGTGGCGTGCCAGACAATCCTGGCGTGGCCTTCAAGATTCTCGGCCCGATCAGTGCGGCGAACATTGAAGTCGACATGATCGTGCAGAACGTCTCGCACGATAACACCACCGACTTCACCTTCACCGTGCACCGCAATGACTACCTGGCGGCTCAGACTGTGCTGGAAAACACCGCTCGTGAGATCGGTGCCCGTGAAGTGGTCGGTGATACCAATATTGCCAAGGTCTCGATCGTGGGTGTCGGCATGCGCTCCCACGCGGGTGTGGCCAGCCGCATGTTTGAAGCCCTGGCCAAGGAAAGCATCAACATCCAGATGATCTCCACTTCCGAAATCAAGGTTTCGGTAGTGATCGAAGAGAAGTACCTGGAACTGGCAGTGCGTGCGCTGCACACCGCGTTTGAGCTTGACGCTCCAGCCCGCCAGGGCGAGTGATAAGTGTTTGAAAGGGGCGCGGTCTGACCGCGCCCTTTGTGTTTTTGATCGGCACGGGAGAAAACTGTTCTTTTGCCCGTGCTAGTCAATACTTAGGCGTGTAGGACTGCAGCCGACCAGGTTGTAGGCCGACACCCTTTTTTTTGCAGACTGTAGTCCCTGAAAATGTAATGCGTGAGGAGATAGGTATGCTGATTCTGACTCGTCGGTGCGCAGAAAGCCTGATCATTGGTGATGGCGAGATCACTGTGACCGTGCTCGGCGTCAAAGGTAATCAAGTGCGTATTGGTGTCAACGCCCCCAAAGAAGTGGCGGTTCATCGTGAGGAAATTTACCTGCGGATAAAGAAAGAGAAGGACGAAGAACCAAGCCATTAATTTTTATCGTTTTTTTTGTTTGCAAACGGGGAGAAAGCTGGTTAATATACGCCCCGTGTTGCGGAGAGCTGGCCGAGTGGCCGAAGGCGCTCCCCTGCTAAGGGAGTACACCTCAAAAGGGTGTCGGGGGTTCGAATCCCCCGTTCTCCGCCATTATTTGTTTAGTACGTTGTAATCTGGCTTTTTCTGTAAGTTGTTGAAATTAGTAGAAAAAGTGCTTTACAAAAAGATTTAACGGCCTATAATGCGCGGCAACAAATGCACTCGTAGCTCAGCTGGATAGAGTACTCGGCTACGAACCGAGCGGTCACAGGTTCGAATCCTGTCGAGTGCACCATTTAAGAGTTAGTTGCAGTAATGTAGTTAACTTGGCTTCAACCAGTTGTGGCCTGGTCTAAAAACACAAAATGCACTCGTAGCTCAGCTGGATAGAGTACTCGGCTACGAACCGAGCGGTCACAGGTTCGAATCCTGTCGAGTGCACCATACATCAGAAAGCCCGCATCGAAAGATGCGGGCTTTTTGCTTTTTGCGTTTTATTTGTCGCTCTTTTGCTCGTCCGGCTGGAACAGCTTTGATCTTCGGAAGTCGAATGCCCTGTCTGTCGCCGAACTTTTTTCTCTGCGTGTGTGTTTTCTTTTTCTGCCGGGGCGTCGCAATCTCATAGATTCGGACGCTACTCAGGTTTATGCCGCAAGCGCTTGTTCTTGCCGCGATTTTTTAACATTTAAAACTGCCAAGCGGTGTATCATTGCGCCCGTCAGCCCCGCCGGGGCTTGTGGAATACCTCCATGGACTTACCCAGTAGTTACTCAGTATCCCGTTTTCACAATCATGAACTGACTGATTGATCCTTCCGGCGTGCTCCTCTGCTGGGAGTGGAGTTCGCCTATGACCGAAGTAGAAGTAAAGAAAACGCAGGAAAGCCTGCAAGACCGCCTCGCTCAAGTCGTTGAGCTGCTGCAGCGCCAGCGGGTGGTTGAAGACCTGACACACCGTCAGGAAGGTCACCATCACGATCGGGTCGAGAACCTGGTCCATCGGCAAAATCTCGTCGAATTGCAGCGCAAGCTTGATGATCTGCACTCTGCCGACGTTGCCTATATCCTTGAAGCCCTGCCTCTGGAAGAGCGCCTGACCGTCTGGCAGTTGGTCAAGGCTGAGCGTGACGGCGACATTCTTCTCGAAGTATCCGACTCCGTGCGTGAAACCCTGATCGCCGACATGGACGATCACGAGCTCCTGGCTGCAGCCAAGGAGATGGACGCCGACGAACTTGCTGACTTGGCTCCCGAGCTGCCGCGAGACGTAGTCCATGAGTTGATGGAGGCCCTTGACGGCCAGCAGCGTGAACGCGTTCGCTCCGCGTTGTCCTATGACGAGGAGCAGGTCGGTGCGCTGATGGACTTCGAGATGGTGACGATTCGAGAAGACGTCAGTCTTGAAGTGGTTCTGCGCTACCTGCGTCGTCTCAAGGAGTTGCCGGGCCATACCGACAAGCTGTTTGTGGTGGATTACGACGGCGTGCTCAAGGGGGTGCTGCCGATCAAGCGCCTACTGGTCAATGATCCGGACAAGCAGGTCGCGGAAGTCATGGCCAGCGACCCGGTGAGCTTTCATCCGGATGAAGATGCCTACGATGCGGCTCAGGCATTTGAGCGTTATGACTTGATCTCGGCTCCGGTGGTCGACAAGAACGACAAGCTGATTGGTCGTTTGACCATTGACGAAATGGTCGACCTGATTCGTGAGGAAAGCGAGACCGAAGTCCTCAATATGGCTGGTCTGCGGGAAGAGGAGGATATCTTCGCCTCGGTCTGGAAGTCTTTGCGCAACCGTTGGGCCTGGCTGGCAATCAATCTGATCACGGCGTTTGTCGCATCCCGAGTGATTGGTCTGTTCGAAGGTTCTATCGAAAAGTTGGTAGCACTGGCGGCCTTGATGCCGATTGTTGCCGGTATCGGCGGCAATTCGGGTAATCAGACCATCACTATGATTGTCCGGGCCATGGCCCTGGACCAGGTGAGTACCGGCAATACTTCACGCTTGATGCGCAAGGAACTGGCTGTAGCCCTGATCAATGGTCTGGTCTGGGGGGGAGTGATCGGTGTTGTTGCTTACATGCTTTACGGGAGTTGGTCGTTGGGAGTGGTGATGACCGCCGCGATGACCTTGAACCTGCTGTTGGCGGCCCTGATGGGGGTCCTGATCCCCATGACACTGGCGCGCTTGGGGCGTGACCCGGCAATGGGCGCCAGCGTAATGATTACTGCCATGACCGACAGCGGCGGCTTCTTCATCTTCCTTGGTTTGGCGACGATCTTCCTGCTTTGAGCCAGCCTTGCACATCGGTTTATTCGCGAAGCGCCTTTATGGCGCTTCGTTGCTTTTATCGCAGGCAAAAAAAAGCCAGCAACTAGGCTGGCTTGAGCTTTCAGGGTGAAATCAGTTGGCGTCTGCGGCCATTTCGGCGTCATGGGCGATCAGCGAAACCAAAGCGTTCTGCTGGCGATGTGAAAGTTGGCGGAAGCGTTGAAGCAGTTCGCGTTCATGCAAGGACAGCTCAGGGCTGTCCAGACGCATGCTCAACTCTTCACCCAAGGCACCTTCCTGAATAAGACTCTGCTCCAGGCGCGCGATGATTTCGGAGTTCATGCTGCGGTGATGATTGCGAGCCACCTCGGCAATGCGTTCACGCATCCCGTCGGGTAGACGTACGACGAACTTGTCAGCCGTACGGCTGGAATAAATTGCCTGTTTCAATGGGCGCATATATTTAACCGGTTAGTTCAGGGGAGCGGTTCTCGGAATTGGCCGCGAGCTGTCTTTTAGGACAAGCCTGATTGCCAAATGTTCAACCTGAATTGTTAAGAGGCCCGCATCATGCCTCAAAATTGCCAGATCCTTGGCGTCAATTCTGTGACAAATATTGAACTGGATAAAGGCGTTATGCCAGCACCAATTATCAGAAATGCGGACTGGTTTGAAAAGATCACCGGGCCCGCGTTGTTGGCCGCATTCTCCCATCCGACGGGAGTGTCAGTGCACTTGTGAAGGTGCATGCTATGCGGATGAAAGCGTAATCCCTACCTGTTAGAGGATAGTGGCAAATGGCCGATTTACTAGTTGTGCTGTCCGGAGCGGCAGCCCATGCCGGGTAGACTGATTTATTTGATGGGGCCTTCAGGGGCCGGCAAGGATAGCCTGATTGATGCGGCCAGGCAGCCTTTAAGTGTCTTGGAATGTGAGGTTGTAAGAAGGGTGATCACGCGCTCGGCCGAGTCGGTGGGTGAGGAGGCGCAAGAGGTCACTGTCGAGGAGTTCGAGCGGCGGGTGGCCCGGGGCGATTTTGCCTTGTTTTGGCGAGCTAATGGTCTGGGTTATGGCATTCCCGTGCAAATCGATACTTGGTTGGCGCAGGGGCGGAACGTGTTGATCAACGGCTCTAGAGGCCATTTGCCGCAGGCACGGGAACGTTATCCTGATTTACTTCCGATAGTTCTGATGGTTGATACCGAGGTATTGCGCCGTCGCCTGCTGCGTAGAGGCAGGGAAAACCTGCCTGAGATAGAGCGTCGCCTACAGCGCAACGAACAGTTTGCCTCTTCTGCCTTGCTGGATGACGAGCAGGTTGTGCGCCTAGACAATTCCTGTGAGTTGACGACAACCCTGGAACATCTGCTGGCCATACTGAGCGAGCACGGGATCAGCGCAATATCGGGTCGAACTTGATCTTGCGTCCGGCCAACAGCGCCAAAAGGAATAGGCTGAACATTGAGCCGCAGATGATCAGAGCAGCTTTGCCCAAGGGGGCTTCAGGCAGCAGCAAGGCGGCGATAGCGCTGATTAACGTCAGAATAAGCAGGCTTTTGGCTGCGGTGGACATTGGAGGCTCCTGAAGTCTTGGTCTTAAAAAATCCAGCGTTCGGTTGGCGTGGCGGCAAGTTGCTGCGGGGTCTTTTCCTGGTTGACCCGAGCCACTCTGCGAGGCTCGACCTGGGTGTTCATGACTGCCAGCTGCGGTACCGGGTGCTGCTTGTAACGAGCGGTAGACAGTCCGGTAGGGTCAGCGTTGTCTACAGGTTGAAAGTGAAAGGCCATCAGTACGGCAATGGCGATCGCATTCAAGAGAAACAGGGCACTGTTCATGGGCGTCATCTCCGCAGTGTTTTACCCACTGATAAAGCAGCCTGCGTGCCAAGAGTTTAACTGCAGATAAACTCTTTAAAAACAATAACTTGAGATGGGTTCTAGGGATTGTTGAATTGCATTTTGCAATGATGGCTTTTTGCAGTGATGCAATGTGCACGACGAGGCCATGAGCGAGCGGAGCGCTCCTGGCGGCTCGTGCAAAAAGCCCTATGGATAACATGACAAATGCGGCCTTGGCCGTTAACATGCACGCCGTCCCACGCGCCATGAAATATCAGGCGCTTGCCGTTTTGTCTCAGTAGCTCAATTGGATAGAGCATCCCCCTCCTAAGGGGAAGGTTGGCAGTTCGAACCTGCCCTGGGACACCATCCCCCTTCGCGGTCTCAATCCGCTACAGGCAACAACGCCGGCAGCCCCTGCCAGGCAACCCCAGCCCAGATGCCGCTACCGGGCATCAGCAGTCGGCTCAGGCTTGTTTCATTGAACACCTCACCCAGAGAGTCGGCCCTGAACGCTGCGATCCATTGGCTGCGCCCGAGCATGAAGGCTCTGCCGAAGTCCTCCCAGTCGCTGAAGCAATCCTGAGCGCGTTGGGCATTGAGGAGCATGATCCGCCATCCGCTCTCGGTGTCTATCCAGCCCATCAACATTGCGCAACGGACAAAGAAGGCGCTGCGTACGCAGGCGAAGGCCATTGCTGCTCGCGGGTCGTCGCTGGCGTTCAGGCTGTGCAGGTCAACCCGGAACCACTGGCGTTCCAGGGTGCTGTCCAAGTGCTCGCGGACTTCGTCGTCCGTGGCGTTGCTGCGAAAGCCGATCTGGTGCAGCAGCGGGGCCCTGAGGGAGGCTTTCGCCTGACCCATGAAATGAGTGGTCTCGGGATCGAAGAAGCCGGTCATTCCGGTGGCATCCACCATGGGTTGGGCCAGGCTCAGTGCCCAGCGTTTGCGCGGCGTGAACACCACCAGAGAGGTGGGCGACTGTCGGCGAAAGTAGCGCCATACCAGCCAGGCGCCGAAGGCTACGGCAATTATCGTCATCATGTGCGTTTCACCGGTTCCTGGCTTGCCAGGCCACGATTTCCTCGGCCAGGGGCGCAGACATGTCCGTCCAGGGCACGCCTTCGGTCCGATACAGCGGGTCGTCGGGGTGGCATTGTGGCCGGGGGCTTTTCTTGAAGATATGGCGGGTGGCGTACTTGACCGATGGCGCCTGGGGGGCAACCTCTAGCAGCAAGTCGGACTGACGGGCCGCCACCAGCCATTCGACCATGGCCGACGGTGCGTCCAGTCGGTAGAACAGTTGCGGGTAGCGAGCCACCAGGCGGGTCTGGGCTTGCGCATCGCTGACTTCCTCGATACGCAACCAGCCGGCATCGGTGCGGACGATGCCGATGGCAATGCAGTCGGCTGGCGTCTGCAGGTCGGTGCCCAGGCTGTTGAGGAGGCGCAGCAGGTCCCGGAAGTAGCGCTCGATGGGCGGGCGGTTCTGCTTGCCTTTGACTTGCTCTACGGTCAGTGCGCCGTCGTCCTGGATGATCAGGCTGAGGGTGATGTGGGGCTGGCCCTGGGCATCACGCAGACTGAATACGCGCATGCCCTGTTGCTCCACGGCTTCGGCATAGCGTTCACCGTAGCCGCCGGTCAAGGCCCGGCGGTTGGCGAATTGCCCCAGACAGTGACGCATCACATAGCTTTCGAAGGCCATTTCAGCCCGTAGCAACGGGCTTTCCGGACGCAGTTCGACCCAGGTGTGTTCGGCGCAGGAGACCGTCACATTGAGGGCGTCGGGAGAGCTCTGGCGCCAGCCCTGATCGACCCGTGCGGCCATCTGCGCGTGCTCTTTTTCCCATAGCGCCAGGGCCTGCGGGCAAGTGATGCGTTCCAGCTTGCCCTCCAGTGCCGTGCCTTTGCGCGAGGTCAGAAACTCCACCAGTTGCGCTTCCTGCTGCAACAGCGCTGGCTCCTGCGGCTCGATCCAGACCAGGGGCGCCACGACGTTGGCGGTATCTGCGGGCTGTGCCTTGGCAGCGCTGTCGAAGTACCCGCTCACCCAGGCTGGCGGCGTATCGGTACCCAGCGCTGCACAGGCGTCCTCCAGGGTCTGGATGCGCCGTGCGGGTTCGAAGTTGCCCACCAGGTGCCGATAGAAGTGATTCAGCAACCAACCCTGTACCGCGTCTTCGTCTCCGCGCCCCTGGCTGCGCTGAGTGATGCCGCGTTTGAGTTCATCGGCATTCAGCAGGTTGCGCGGGGCGTAGCTGGGGCTGCGCTTGTCGGCGCTTACTTCCATATCTGCCACCAGTTTTTCTTGGCGGCCGGTTGAGTCGGGGCTTGCAACTCGCTCAGGATTTCTTCGATCCGGGCGCGGCACCTGATGTCGTAGTCATCGTCCGGGGCGCACAGGGCCAGGGTTCGTGCGCAGTAGTCAATGGCTTCGGCGGTGCGGCCGCGGGCCTTGAGGAAGTCCACCGAGCTTGACATGACCGAGACTTCGTTCAAGGACAGCACTGCTGGCTCGTAACGTTGCCAGAGGCTGTCGGCGTTGTCGGGATGGGCATGGGCCAGGTAGCGCGCGACCTGAATCCGGGCGAACAGCGCGGAGCTGTCCAATTGCTGATCGCTGACGCCTTGCTCTTCCTGCCACTTGAGCAAGCGTTCAAGCCAGATGAGGATTTCATTGTCGCGATCGAGCTTGTACAAGGCGTACGCCACCGAGGCGACGTACTCATTCGGGTCGTGGCGGCTATAGCCGAACTCCGCCGAGTAATGCCAAAGCTGTTCTGCGGCATCAATGATGCCAGGCAGATCTTCCAGGCAGATACGCGCACTGAGCAGGCCGTTGTAGTGCTCGGCGAACGGGCTGGCGGCGATGCCGCGCGCGTGCAACTCGATGGCGTCTTCGTAGCGGATCTGGTTGTAGTAGCGATAGTTGATCGCCAGGTTGTTGCAGAGCATGGAGTACAGGTGCGCGCAGGCATCGTAGGGATGTCCGCTGCCGCTGGCGAAGTAGCGCTCCATGTGGGCCTGGCCCTGCTCGTAGGCATCTTTCTGCGCTTCGCGCAGCAACGAATAAGCTTGGTCTCGGGCGTCTCTGGGCAACTTGTCGGCTTCGGTCTCTGCCAGATCTTCGATGCTCAGTGCGTAGTTGTAGGCGTATTTGCCGCAGGACAGCACCGGCCTCGGTGCTTTCAGTGCTTCGATCACTCCCAGACTGTTGACCCGAGCGGCAAACAGCGAGAACGCACTGCGATTGTCCTGCATGCGACCTGCCTGGATGGCGTTCTGCAGCAGGCTGGCTTCGGTGGCCGCGTCGATCAGGCCGCGCTCTGCGTCATGCACCGCGGTCAGGCGGGTGATCCAGGGCTGCTCGGGGGCACGCCGCAGGGCTTCGGCGCGGGCTTGGGCAAACAGGGAGTCGCGTGTCTCCAGATCTTCCATGGCCTGGTACAGGGCGGCCAGGAGTGGGGTGGTATCGGGCTCGGTGGTTTCGATGTTCGGCAGCGCTTCGAGAAAACTCTGCAGTGCTTCTTCGGTAATACAGGCGCGCATCACGCAGATCGGCCACCAGGCACTGTGCTCTTGGGGATCTTGCAGGCGGTCGAGAACCAGGCGGGCGGTGGCCGGCCAGAGCTCGGTTTGCCTGTCATAAACGTCGATGAAGGCTCGAAACCCCGCTTCGTCGATACGCCCGGCTTCCATCAGCCAAGGCAGTTCGTACTCGATGAAATTGTTGCCGCCGTCAGAATCCAGGCTCAGGGCTGCGGCATTGCAGACCTTCAACGCTCCGGCCAGATCACCCTGGGCGTGCAGGGCGCGGGCGGCCAGGCGTGCGGTGCGCACTTCCCATTCGCGGCGCTGGGGCAGCGAGCGGCCAGCAGTCAGCTGGGCGATGGGTTGTTCGAACAGCGCCAGGCGTAACGGGATGATCTCGATCAGGGAATTGCCCAGCCACAGCCAGTCGCCTTCATCGATGTCCTGGTCGGGGCCGGCCGTGCGTAAGGCGTTGACGGCTTCCAGCGCGGCGCTCCGGGCTTCTTCGTCGCGGTCGTGGAAGGCCAGGACGCGGGCGCGGCGTTGATACTGGTCGGCGGCGTCCCAGGCACGCAGCGCCGCACGGGCAGGATTGCTCAAGGTCAGGGCGTAGCGCACTTCGATGGTTTTCAGCGCAACTTCGAGGCGACCCTGTTCCAGCTCGTCGAAGATTCGGTAGCGACGATAGTGCTCGACATTGAAGTCCAGGGTTTGCGCGGCCATCTGGTTGAGCTGTTCGAGCACCTCAAGCAAGGTTGCGTCGTCGTCCAGATAACTGGCGATGCGCAAACGCAGGATGGCCAGGTTCATCGTCAACTCAGCGCGGGCAGGCTCATGCACGGCTTGCAGCAGGGCATTGCCATCCTCTGCGATAACGGCGCGAGCCGCGGCTGAATCACCGGCCTGCATCCATAGCGTGTGCAGGCGGTCGATCGAGGCCAGGGAGTCGGCCCGCAGCGGCTGTGCTTGCAACTGGGCCAGCAGGGTATCGGTTTCCTGGTCCTGCTGTTGCGCCTCAAGGCGGTCCATGAACTGTTCCAGTTCAATCCCGGTTATCGCACTGCTGTCATGCGCCATCGTTAACTCCATTTGATAATGACCTGCGCATCCCTTGATGCACTGCCTGGCAGACCGGCATTTGCTCGTCGATGATACCGCCGTCGGGCGTCATGCCGATCCTTCGACACCCGGATTGCAAGCCTGTGGGGCTTGCGACTGATGGAACCTTTGCCGGCTGGCCGATCCTGCATGCAGGGCCAGCATTGCGGAGCAAAAACGATCGAGGCTTTGAGGCGCTGCACGCTATCAGGTGATGTTTCAGAATCCAAGGTTTGAGCACGCCGCCTAAGTGTTTTTCAGCGAAGGGCCAGGACTTTTTTCATCAGGCGGCAAATGCTGTCTGGCCTCTATAAGGGAATGGCGAATCCGGCCGATAACTTCAGTGGACAATTGTGTTCCCAAGTGGCGATCTGCATCACAGGTCGACTTGAAAGTGCTTGATAGCCCGTGGCCAGCAGCTATTATCTGCGCGCCAAAAACAGGCTGCGAAGCCGGGCGGGTCCTGCTGTCCCTGGATTGATCTTCTTACTTGCCTGGAATCTTCGATGCTGGCGTACCACCAAAAGAGCTTTTTGATCGTCGATGATTTCTCGGACTTCCGCAGTTCGGTGCGTTCGATGTTGCGTGAGCTGGGCGTCAAGGACGTGGACACCGCCGATACTGGCGAACAGGCCCTGCGCATGTGCGCGCAGAAGCGCTATGACTTCATCCTCCAGGACTATCATCTGGGCGACGGCAAGAAAAACGGCCAGCAGGTGCTGGAAGACCTGATGCTGGAAAAGCTCATCAGTCATGAGAGCGTGTTCCTCATGGTCACTGCCGAGAGCAGTCAGGCCATGGTACTCAGTGCCCTGGAGCACGAGCCCGATGCCTATCTGACCAAGCCCTTCAACCGTTCCGGTCTGGCCCAGCGCCTGGAGCGGCTGCAGCAGCGCAAGACCCTGCTCAAGCCGATTCTTCAAGCCCTTGATCGGGGCAAGCCGGTGGAAGTGCTCAACGCCTGCATCGCCCTGTGCAAGCAGGACCCGCGTTACGCGCCGTTGTGCCTGCGCTATCGGGCAGATGCCCTGCGCGACATGCATCAGAACGAGCCTTTGGAGCGCCTGTATAACAGTATTCTCGCGGACCGGCCTTTGCCCTGGGCCTACGTCGGCCTGGGGCGCCTGCTGTTCAAGCGCGGGCAGGTCGGCGAAGCCAAGGCCGTCTATGAAAAGGCCCTCAAGGCTTTCCCGATGATGCCCGGGCTTTACGACGGACTGGCGGATGTGCTGGTGGCTGAAGGCGACACCAAGCGTGCCCAGCATGTGCTGGAAGAGGCAGTGCGCCTGTCACCGCTGGCGGTGCGTCGTCAGGCGCTGCTGGGCAAGCTGGCCATGGCCAACGAAGACTTCGACAGCGCTTCCAGGGCTTATCGGCAGGCTGTATCTCAGGGCGCGCAGTCGCGCTTCAAGGACCCGGAAAGCAATCTTGGCCTAGCCCATGCCTTGATCAGCAAGGGCAGTGAAAAGGGCCTGGACACCCGCACCCGCCTGGAGATCAACCAGACCCTGAGTGCTGTGGCCAAGGAAAACCCCACCGACCCCGGACTGCAGATTCGTGCGCGCTTGATGAAGGCCACCAGCCTGCTGCTCAATGATGCGGAAACCGCAGAGAAGCTCACCGAGCAGGCGTTGATGCGCCTGGACGGTATGGAGCAGTTCATGAGTCCCGAAGCGGCATTGCTGGTGGCCAAGCAGCTGCAGATGTTGGGGCAGGCCAGTGCCGGTGCGTCGATGTTGAAAAACTGTGCGGAAATCTACGGCGACGATCCGAAGGTCATGCAGAACATCGCCAAGCTCACCGATGATCCGACTATTCTCAGTTCGTCCAATGCGGCGGCCGACATCAACCGCCAGGGGGTGCGCAGCTACAAGGCGGGCAATCTGAGTGAGGCTCGGGAGCTGTTCCGCAAGGCTTTGGCCATGCAGCCGAAGAACATCAGTATTGCCTTGAACATGGCGCAGTCGCTGTTGCACGGCACAGACCCCAAGACAGACGCGGCGCTCCTGGAAGAATGCCAGGCGTGCCTGAAAATGGTGGGCATGATGCCCGATACCGATGCGCGTTATGCGCGCTACCAGAAGCTGCGAAGCAAGGCGTTTGGCGAATGAACGAAGAGCAACAGGCGCTCGATTTTTCCACGGTGATTGCCTCCACCGTCCATGACATGAAAAATTCCCTGGCCATGCTGATGCAGGCCCATGCCCAGTGGCAGGCCCGTCAGCCCGAGACGCAACTGGCGCCGGAACAGGGGGTGATCGATTACCACTTCGCTCACCTCAACGGCATGCTGGTGCAGCTCTTGGGGCTGTACAAGCTGGGGGTCAACCAGTTGCCGCTGCAACCGGCTTACCACGAGTTGGATGATTTCATCGAAGCGCAACTGGTGAGCCATCAGGATGTGTTCAAGAGTCGTGGAATCTCTGCCACCTATGAGGTCGATCCCTTGAGTCCCCTGGGCTTCTTCGATCGAGAGCTGATTGCTTCGGTGTTGGCCAATTGCATCAACAATGCGCTGCGTTATGCCCGCCATGCGCTGTTGATCACGGTCAGTGATGAAGAGGGGCAGGTGGTGCTGTCCATCAACGATGACGGCGACGGCTACCCGCCAGCGATGATCGAGCGTCAGGCCGATTATGTGCAGGGCATCAATCAGAGCAGCGGCAGCACCGGGCTGGGGCTGTATTTCGCCGGGCGCATTGCCGAGTTGCATCAGCGCAATGGCGTATGCGGACACACCCGCATCAGCAACGGCGGCCCATTAGGCGGCGGGCTGTTCAAGCTGTACTTGCCTTGAGTGTCTGATCGGCGTGCTCGGCTGCGGCCAGGTGTTATCAGGCTGGCCGGGCCCTGGCAGGGGCTGTTCCCTTCTTCTTTTTCAGAGTCGGTGCTGGCCGTGACGTGTGGGTTGCTCACCGGGAGTTCGCGCCTTGCCGGGATTTTATTCTTGCCTGCTTGAAATCCTGAACGGGTGATGCGTATTTTGTACGGGTCGCCGTTCGCGGCTCGTATAACAACAAGGATTGAGTCATGACAACCGATGGCCACAGTTCACTCGCCGAGCGATTGACGGGCATTGATGAGATTGAATGCGTCACTGCGGATCTCAATGGCGTGCCGCGGGGCAAGGTGATGACAGCCGAGGGCTTCCTCGAAGGGCGGCGTTTGCAGATGGCTCGCGGGGTGCTGCTGCAATGCATCATGGGCGGGTATCCGCCGGCACGGTTTTACGGCAGCGACGACGGCGACCTGGCGCTCAATGCCGACCCTCGGCAGATTCATCGTCTGCCCTGGAGCCAGACGCCGCGGGCGCTGGCCATTTGTGACGCGGATGAGCTCAGTGGCGAAAGTTCGCGACTCTCCACCCGCGGCCAACTCAAGCAGGTGATCGCACGCTATGCGGCCCTGGGGCTGGCGCCGGTGGTGGCTACGGAACTGGAGTTTTTCGTGTTCGCCGCCAATGACGATCCGGCACAGGCTTTTCGGCCACCGGTAGGCCTGGACGGTCGACGGGAGGAGGGCTACTCGGCATTCAGTGTCAGCTCCAACAACGGCCTGCGGCCGTTCTTCAAGGAAGTCTACGAGTGCATGGCGGCCCTGGGCCTGCCTCGCGACACCTTCATGCATGAAATGGGTGTCAGCCAGTTCGAGATCAACCTGCTGCACGGCGATCCGCTGTTGCTGGCAGACCAGACCTTCCTGTTCAAGCACCTGCTCAAGGAAGTGGCCCTCAAGCACGGGCTGATCGTGGTTTGCATGGCCAAACCTCTGGCGCATACACCGGGCAGTTCGATGCATATTCACCAGAGCCTGGTGGAGATCGGCAGCGGGCGAAATGTCTTCAGCGACGATGCCGGGCAGCCGACGGCGATGTTCCGCCATTTCATCGGCGGGCTGCAGGCCGGGCTGGCGGACTTCACCGCATTGTTCGCGCCCAACGTGAACTCCTATCAGCGCTTGTGCCATCCTTACGCTTCGCCGAACAATGCCTGCTGGTCCCATGACAATCGGGCTGCGGGGCTGCGTATTCCGGCCAGTTCGCCGGTGGCGCGACGGGTAGAGAATCGCCTGCCGGGCGCGGACGCCAATCCGTACCTGGCGATTGCCGCGAGCCTGGCAGCGGGCTTGCACGGGATCGAGAATGAGCTGGAACCCACGGCGGCGATCCAGGGCGAGTTCGAGGTTCCGGACAATCTGTCGCTGCCTTGTACCTTGCATGCGGCGCTGGAGCGTCTGAAGCGTAGTCAGTTGGCAAGGGAGCTGTTCGGCACTGAGTTCATCGAAGGCTACATCGCTTCGAAGACCATGGAGTTGACCAGCTTCTTTGATGAAATCACTCCCTGGGAGCGGCGTGTGCTAGCGGCCCAGGCATAACCGAACCGTCGCTGGTCGGGCCCTTGTTTGCCAAGGGTCCGACACCTCATTCAAGGAGCCGCTCGGAACGCCGATGCGCCAAATCTGGAAATCCTTTCGAGCGCTTTATTTCGCCTCGCTGATGATGTTGATCGGCTCGGGTCTGCTCAGCACTTATCTGGCTCTTCGCCTGGCCGCCGACCATGTCGATGGCCTGTGGGTGGGGGCCTTGATGGCGGCCAACTATTTCGGCCTGGTATTGGGGGGCAAGCTGGGGCACCGGTTGATTGCCCGGGTCGGGCATATCCGCGCCTACGCTACCTGTGCCGGGATCGTCGGGGCGGCGGTGCTCGGGCACGGATTGGTGGACTGGCTGCCGGCCTGGCTGGTGCTGCGGATGATCGTCGGCCTGGGGATGATGTGCCAGTACATGGTCATCGAAAGCTGGCTCAACGAGCAGGCCGACGCCAATCAGCGCGGGCTGGTGTTCAGCGGCTACATGATTGCCTCTTACCTGGGCCTGGTTCTGGGTCAGTTGATTCTGGTCATGCACCCGGCCCTGGGGTTGGAACTGTTGATGCTGGTGGCCCTGTGCTTTGCCCTGTGCCTGGTGCCGGTGGCCATGACCCGGCGTATTCACCCGGCGCCTCTGCATCCGGCGCCGATGGAGCCGCGCTTCTTTATCAAGCGAGTTCCCCAGTCCCTGAGTACCGTGCTGGGATCGGGGTTGATCGTGGGTTCCTTCTATGGCCTTGCGCCGCTCTATGCGTCGCAGCAGGGCTTGAGTACCGAGCAGGTCGGTCTGTTCATGGGGAGCTGCATTTTTGCCGGTCTGGTGGTGCAGTGGCCATTGGGCTGGTTGTCCGATCGCTATGATCGGGCGTTGCTGATTCGCTGTTTCGCGCTGTTCCTGGCGGTGGTGGCCCTGCCTCTGGCGATCCTGCCGTCGGTCCCTCTGGAGATGCTGTTTGTCCTCGGGTTCCTTTGTTCCCTGGTGCAGTTCTGTCTCTATCCGTTGGCGGTGGCTTTCTCCAATGACCACGTGGAAAGTGATCGTCGGGTGTCGCTGACGGCGATGCTGCTGGTGACCTATGGCGTGGGGGCGAGCATCGGTCCGTTGGCGGCTGGGGTGCTGATGAAGTTGTTCGGCAGTCAGATGCTGTATGCCTTCTTCAGTTTCTTTGCTCTGGTCCTGGTCTGGAGGATTCGGCCGAAGGCGGTGACCAATCTGCATCAGGTGGATGATGCGCCGCTGCATCACGTCGCCATGCCGGACAGCATGTCCAGCTCACCTCTGGTGGCGGCCCTCGATCCACGAGTGGATGAGCAGGTGGTGCAGGATCAGATGCAGACCGCGCCCGCGCCGGACGCCGCGCCTGCAGCGGAGCCTGAGACGCCGCAAGCGTCGGATGAGGCGTCGCCCGATGAATGCGCTCGGGATCATTTAAGCGGGGCTCGGCCCTAGAAACGAGAAACGGGCAGTTGCCGCAAGGCACTGCCCGTTTTCATTGGTGCGTGGGGCTCAGAGATCGTCTTTGTCGAAGCGCCGCGCTTCACGCTGCAACTGATAGACGAAGCGCTCTACCTGACGCTGCACCAGGCCGCTCATGTTGTGGAAACGCACGCCGGCAAAGGTGGTGTCGATACGTTCCTCGTGATGCAGGTAACGCAGTTCGACCGGGGCGGTCATGCTGCCGAAGGGCAGGGCGGCAATAAAGCGCTCGTACACCTGGCCCAGTTGCAGGCGCGAAGAGATGTCGCCGTCGAAGCGCAACTTGCAGCCGGTAGCGGAAATATCCAGCAGCTTGCCGGTCAGAGGGGACTTGAGTTTTTCGCCGCTGAGTTCGATGTCGACCAGTTGCGCCAGCTTGAGTGCGGCGCGGAAGGCGTTGCGGCGCTGGTGGTAAACCACTTCGTCCGGCAGGGTGGCCCGGTAGCAGCGACCGCCATTGGACTCGTCGAGGGTCGGCAGGCCGTTGCTTTCCCAGGCGATGCGCACGCCTTCATGAAAGCCTTCAACACGAAATGGCTCGCCCGCCAGCATGAATCGCTCACCGTCGCGGGGGATCATTTCATCGAGGGCAATCATGTTGCTATCGCGGTCCACTTCCACCAGATAGCTCTGGAAGCGCTGGCTGCGCTCATGGAAAGTGATGATCAGCGGGTCGTGGCTCTCTTGCAGCAGCCGCAGGTTGGAGGAAATTTCCAACGCAGTGGTGAACACCTTAGGTGGCTGCGGAGCATCTTCCGCGTTTGAGGCGTTGAACACGGTTCATCAATCTCCAGACAAAATACAACTACACGCAGGGTCTGGCATTTTGCCAGTATGTTTCACGGCTTGATAGCACGCGCTCATTTTTGGGGCTTAAGCCTGACTGAGTGGGCGGGGCTTCGCAAGCATAGAGGTAGAGCCGCGGGCGTCATAAAGAGCTGGGGGTTCGCCGCCGTTGAGGATTTTCAACTGGTTGGCGGTGGTGGCCTGTTGAATCTGGATCGAGCGGCCGTTGAGTTCGTTGGTGGCCTGGCAGTCGGCGAGCAATTGGGTCAGCAGGTTGCCCTGCTCGAGCAGTTGATCGCCCAGGCTGGAGTGACTGGCCAGTTGTTCGAGGCCTGCACGATTGCTCGGCAGGTTCAGGCTGGCAAGGATCTCTGTGCGCTTACGGCCATGCTGTTCCAGCAATATGACCAGGGCCTGCTTCTGCGCCAGGATATCCTCCAGCAGCGGCATGTCGCGGCCGTGCAGGGCAATGGATTCGGCTCTGAGCAGCTCCAGCAGTTGTTGAGCTGGAGCAAGGTCGTCATTGATCAGTTGCAGTAGATTGATGTCGTGCATGGCTGGCCTTGGGGATTAAGCGTCCAAAAGCCTGGCGCAAGCCTGTGGCTAGCGCTGGGCTTCGAAGTTGAGCAGTTTGCTGGCTACACGGTTGCTGTCGACCTTATAGCTGCCATCGGCAATGGCTTGCTTCAACTCGGCCACGCGGGCCTTGTCGACAGCAGGCTGATCGCGCAGCTTGTCGGTGATTTTCTGCAACTGTTGAGCCTCATTGCTGAGGTGTACCGATTCCCCGCTTTTGCTGGTCTCGGCTGCAGTCGTCAGCGGAGCGGATTTGCCGGCATCACCGGTTTCCTTGCTGGCGCTGGTACGCGTACTGCCTGTCAGTGAGGGGGAGCTGTTTAAACGGCTGAAGTCGATGACCATGATGAAGAAAACCTCTGGGTATTTGGACGCTTGCCATGTTTTCGGCCATACCCTGAAAAACTTTAGGCTCGATTGTCGACGAGCCAGCGCAGGTATCTGCGACCCTTTATCGGCCACAGTTTAGGGAACGAGCGAGTCGAGCGCCAGTTATCTACATGGCCACTTCCACCTGCCCCGGCGCGGTGACGCGAGCCTTGATCACGCGTTGCGAGTTCAGGTTCTTGACCCTGATCTGCTCGCTCATGCCGCCGTTGGACAGTGCTTCCCCCGGCATGCGCACGTTCAAGGTGCCGCTACGTGCCGAAATCACTACCTGATCGCCCTTGCGTACTACTTCAGCCTGTTCCAGGTGACCCAGAGTAATAAGCTGGTCGGCGACCATTGGTCGGACAAGTTTCTGACCAATGGCCTGGTCCACGGAAGTCAGGTAGCCCTGATTGTTCAGGCTGATATCTCTCTCGCGCAATACCACGTCTCCTGGCTCGATGATCCCGGCGCGCTTGAGTGGGCGCGAAGTGGTGACCACTTCGCGAAACAGTTTGACCTGGGCTGGCACGAACACCGTCCAGGGTGAGCCTCCCTCGCAGCGGACCTTGACCGTTACCCGCCCCAGTGGCTGTGCCGGACTTTCCAGGCTCGCTGTCAATTCCTTGTCGCAAGCAGGCATGCGCATGCGCGGATCCAGCTGGTTGACTTGGATTTCGTAGCGTCCTTCCGTTTGACTGGTAGCCAGATAGTCTTCTACGGTGAATTCAAGAAACCCTTGAGTGACGCCGATAAGTAGATCAGGCAGGGTGACCGAATCAGCAACGGCAGGGCCGCCAGGGTTTAGGATACATAGCGCCGACATCCCGCAAAGCAATGCGCGGTAGGGGGATGTCAGGCGTCGGAAAAATGTCGTTTTGGCGTTCATAACAGTTAAAAAGCAAGCGCCGTGCCGTTTAGTGATGAGCGTGCGTCGGATCTTAAAGCTTTGGGGAGTCTGGGCATGGCTGGTGTAATGGATTCGGTAAACCAGCGCACGCAATTGGTTGGGCAGAATCGTCTGGAGTTGCTGCTGTTCCGTCTGGACGGTGAGCAACTCTACGGGATCAACGTATTCAAGGTGCGCGAGGTGCTGCAATGCCCCAAGTTGACCCTGATGCCCAAATCCAACCCTGTGGTGTGCGGTGTCGCGAATATTCGAGGGGCGACCATTCCGATCCTGGATCTGGCAATGGCCACAGGTTCGGGGGGATTGCAGGATCAGAGCAATCCGTTCGTCATTATCACTGAGTACAACACCAAGACTCAGGGGTTTTTGGTGCGCTCGGTGGAGCGTATCGTCAATATGAACTGGGAAGAGATCCATCCGCCGCCCAAGGGCACGGGGCGCGATCACTACCTGACGGCGGTGACTCGGGTGGACAACCAGTTGGTCGAGATCATCGACGTTGAAAAGGTTCTGGCGGAAGTCGCCCCCACCTCCGAGTCTATTTCGGTGGGCGTGGTTGACGTCGAGACTCAGCACAAGGCGGTTTCCTTGCGGGTGTTGACCGTTGACGACTCGTCAGTGGCGCGCAAGCAGGTGACTCGCTGCCTGCAGACTGTGGGTGTCGAGGTGGTGGCGCTGAACGATGGCCGGCAGGCGCTGGACTACCTGCGCAAGCTGGTGGATGAGGGCAAGAAGCCGGAAGAGGAATTCCTCATGATGATTTCCGACATCGAGATGCCCGAAATGGACGGTTACACCCTCACGGCCGAGATACGTAGCGATCCACGCATGCAAAAGCTGCATATCATCCTGCATACTTCGTTGTCAGGGGTGTTCAATCAGGCGATGGTGAAGAAGGTCGGTGCCGATGACTTCCTTGCCAAGTTCCGTCCTGACGACCTGGCATCCCGGGTAGTAGACCGGATCAAAGCAGCAGACCACAGCTGAGGGCATCAGCCCCCGGCGAACATAAGATTTAAGAGGCGGCAGCATTGTCTACGGGTAATTTGGATTTTGAACAGTTCCGGGTCTTCCTGGAAAAAGCCTGTGGTATTTTGCTCGGGGAAAACAAGCAATATCTTGTCTCGAGCCGTCTCAACAAACTGATGGAACAGCAAGGCATCAAAACCTTGGGTGAGCTGGTTCAGCGGATTCAGACCCAGCCGCGCAGCGGATTGCGCGAGATGGTGGTGGATGCGATGACGACCAACGAAACCTTGTGGTTTCGTGACACCTATCCCTTCGAAGTATTGAAGAACAAGGTGCTTCCCGAAGCCATCAAGGCCAGCCCCAATCAGCGCTTGCGGATCTGGTCGGCGGCATGCTCGTCGGGGCAGGAGCCCTACTCCTTGTCGATGTCCATCGATGAGTTCGAGCGCAGCAACATGGGCCAGTTGAAGATGGGGGTGCAGATTGTTGCTACCGATCTGTCCGGGACCATGCTCAATAACTGCAAGACCGGCGAATACGACAGCTTGGCCATCGGCCGTGGTTTGTCGGCCGAGCGCCTGCAGCGCTACTTCGACCCTAAAGGGCCGGGTCGCTGGGTGGTCAAGGCGCCGATCAAGAGCCGGGTGGAGTTTCGCTCGTTCAACCTGCTGGACAGTTACGCCAGCCTTGGCAAGTTCGACATCGTGTTCTGTCGCAATGTGCTGATCTACTTCTCGGCTGAGGTCAAGAAGGACATCCTGATGCGCATTCACAGCACGCTGAAGCCTGGTGGCTACCTGTTCCTGGGCGCTTCCGAAGCGCTCAATGGTCTGCCGGATCATTATCAGATGGTGCAATGCAGCCCTGGAATCATCTACCAGGCGAAATGATGGGCGGTTGCAGCAATAGAAAAGGAGGCCTCAGGGCCTCCTTTTTTGTGGGTGCCATTTTATCGGGTGGCCGGACTAAAAGCGGCAGGTCGATTGCCGCTTTGCCGGCGTTTCGCGGAAATCCATTGCCGCTTTTCTGGCATTGCCGCCTTGCCGCTGCCGTAGAACCCTTGATTTATGGGGGTCTTTGACTTGGCACGTAGCTTGCTAAGTCAAGGTTACGAAAAATCAGGTCACCCAAAGGTTTCCGACATGAGCATCAGCTTCGATAAAGCGCTCGGTATTCACGAACAAGCGCTTGGCTTTCGCGCCAAGCGTGCCGAAGTGCTGGCCAACAACATCGCCAACGCCGACACCCCGAACTACAAGGCTCGGGATCTGGATTTCTCCGCTGTGCTCGCCGAGCAGAACGAAAAGGTCAAGAGCGGCACCTTCGCGTTGAACATGACCAACACCCGGCATATCGAAGCCCAGGGCCTGAGCAGTGGCGCCGAATCGCTGCTGTATCGCACGCCGATGCAACCCTCGATCGACCAGAACACCGTGGATGCCCAGTTGGAGCAATCGAGCTACGCACAGAACTCGGTGGACTTCCAAGCCAGCTTCACGCTGCTCAACAGCAAATTCAAAGGGCTGGTTGCAGCCCTGCGCGGAGAGTAATCCATGTCCCTTGCCAGTGTTTTCAATATTGCCGGTAGTGGCATGAGCGCTCAGACCACTCGTCTGAACACCGTCGCCAGTAACATCGCCAACGCCGAGAGCGTGTCGTCGAGCATCGACCAGACTTACCGCGCTCGTCATCCGGTGTTTGCCACCATGTTCCAGGGCGCCCAGAGCGGTGGCAGCGATTCGCTGTTCCAGAACCAGGATGCTGCTGGCCAAGGCGTTCAGGTGCTGGGCGTGGTGGAAGACCAGAGCAATCTGGAAGCTCGCTACGAACCGAATCATCCGGCTGCAGATGCCAAGGGCTACGTCTTCTACCCCAATGTCAACGTGGTGGAAGAAATGGCCGACATGATTTCCGCCAGTCGCTCGTTCCAGACCAACGCTGAAATGATGAATACCGCCAAAACCATGATGCAGAAGGTCCTGACCCTGGGTCAGTGATAAGGGGCGAAGCCAATGAGCGTTACTGATACCACCAGCGGTCCGTCCCTCAAGGATGTACTGGCCAACTCGTCGAAGAAGACCGCGAACACCACCAGCGCCGATGGCCTGGCGGCAGCGACGAACAGCGCCACCGGCAAGCAGGCCCTGGGCAAGGACGCGTTCCTCAAGTTGCTGGTGACCCAGCTGAACAACCAGAACCCGCTGGATCCACAGGACAACAGTGCGTTCGTTGCCCAGTTGGCGCAGTTCTCCACCCTGGAAGGGATCACGACCCTTAATACCTCGGTGAACTCCATCACTGGCAATTACAAGTCGTCTCAGGCTCTGCAGGCTTCGTCCCTAGTCGGTCGCTCGGTGATCGTCCAGTCCGGCACCACACAGGTTGACACCAGCAAGAGCATGACCGGTTCGGTGACCGTTCCGTCCAGCGTCAGCTCGGTCAAGGTGACCATCACCGACAAGGATGGCAACACCGTCAAGACCATCGACATGGGCAGCCAGAAGGCCGGCAACGCCAGCTTTGTCTGGGATGGCACCATGACCGATGGCACCAAGGCGGCCCCGGGTAACTACACCTTCAAGGCCAGCACCACCATTGATGGCAAGGGCACTGACCTGATCACCTACCTGCCGGCGACGGTCAACAGCGTCACCATCAGCCAGACCGGCGGAGAGTTGATGCTGAACCTGGCAGGGATGAGCAGCCCGATTGCCCTGTCCAAAGTACAAACCATTGGTATCTAGAGCCGACTAACCGGCACAAGGAGTGGAATATGTCTTTCAATATCGGCCTTAGCGGTCTCTACGCTGCCAACAAACAGCTGGACGTCACCGGTAACAACATCGCCAACGTCGCGACCACTGGTTTCAAGTCTTCCCGCGCTGAATTCTCCGACGTTTACTCGGCCACCAAGCTGGGCAGCGGTACTCAGGTGATTGGTAACGGCGTACGCCTGTCCAACGTTTCTCAGCAGTTCACTAACGGTGATATCAACAACACCGGCAACGTACTGGACATGGGCATTCAGGGGCAGGGCTTCTTCGTGCTCAGCACCAATGGCTCGCTGACCTACACCCGTGCCGGTACCTTCAAGACCGACAAGGAAGGCTTCATCACCAACAGTGATGGCACTGCGCGCCTGCAAGGTTATGCCGTAGACGCCAACGGCAAGATCATCAACGGTGTACTGACCGACCTGCGGATCGATACCTCGAACCTGGCGCCCAAGCCAACCGACTCGATCTCCTCGACGATCAACCTGAACTCCGATTCGACTCCGATCAATGTGGCCTCGACCGCTCCGGTCTATGTGTTCAATCCGACCGACAACACCACCTACACCAAGTCGTTCAGTACCCCGGTGTATGACTCTCAGGGCAACAAGCACGTCATGGATCAGTACATGATCAAGACGCCGAACCCCAATGAGTGGCAAACCTACACGCTGATTGATGGTCGCAACCCGGACGGTACTGCATTCAGCATGGCCAACCAGTCGCCGATCACCATGACGTTCGACTCGTCGGGCAAGCTCAGCACCATTACCCCGCCAGCTGCGCCAGGGACTACGCCGTACACCATAGCCGGCAACAAAATTGTCATGTCGGCTGCCGCCTGGACTCCGGGTACCGTCACCAATGGCGTATTCGCCCCTAACGGTGCCAAGCCTGCGGCGAACGGTGTCAGCATCGACATGACCAAAACCGGTTCGGTGTTCGGCGAAAGCACTCGCTCGGTCATCGCGCAGAACGGCTACTCCACCGGTCAGATCAGCAGCCTGACCATCGATGGCACCGGCGTGATGCTGGCCAACTTCAGCAACGAGCAGACCAAGGCGATCGGTCAGATCTCCCTGGCCAGCTTCACCAACGAGCAAGGTCTGCAGCCGGTAGGCGGCACTCAGTGGAAAGAGACCTACTCGTCCGGTATTCCAGGTTATGACGCACCGAAGACCGGCACCCTGGGAGCGATCCAATCCAACTCCCTGGAAGAGTCCAACGTCAACCTGACCAACGAGCTGGTGAACCTGATCAAGGCGCAGAGCAACTATCAGGCGAACGCCAAGACCATCTCCACTCAGAGCACCATCATGCAGACCATCATCCAGATGACCTGATACCGGTTCGCTTGAGCGCTACACAAAAAGCCCCTCAATGAGGGGCTTTTTCATGCCTGTTTGCTGCCATCCAGTTCCTTTATTGGTGTTGGGTTCGTAGGCGTGCGCTGGTGGGGGGGGCTTTGCAGGCGTGCAAGCTTGTATCGCAGGTGGCTGGCTTGTTGTCGGGGCTGGCTTGCCAGTGAAGGCGTCCTTGAGGCTTGCGCACGCTTGGATGGTGAGGCTTGTTCATTGCTAAGCCGGCTTCTACAGCTTTGTTGCGGGCAAAAGAAAACCCCCGATAAGCCGCAGGCCTATCGGGGGTTGGCACAGGCGCCATGGGCGCCTGTCAGCTCAGCTTATTGGCAAGCTTCGCAATCCGGCTCGTCGATGGCGCAAGCCTTCGGCACTGGAGCAGGGCCGGCAGGCGCTGCCAGGACCGAGTCGTCACCGTGGTTGCCGCCGCTGGAGACAGCGTTCAGCTTGCCGGTGTTGATGGTCGACTTCTCGGTGCTGGTAGCGGCCAGGGCACGGAGGTAGTAAGTGGTTTTCAGGCCACGGTACCAAGCCATGCGGTAGGTCACGTCCAGCTTCTTGCCCGAGGCGCCGGCGATGTACAGGTTCAGCGACTGAGCCTGGTCGATCCACTTCTGGCGACGGCTGGCAGCGTCGACGATCCACTTGGTTTCCACTTCGAAGGCGGTCGCGTAGAGCTCTTTGAGTTCTTGCGGGATGCGCTCGATCTGTTGCACCGAACCGTCGTAGTACTTCAGGTCGTTGATCATCACCGAGTCCCACAGACCGCGAGCCTTGAGGTCGCGAACCAGGTACGGGTTGATCACGGTGAATTCGCCCGACAGGTTCGATTTCACGTAGAGGTTCTGGTAGGTCGGTTCGATCGACTGCGATACGCCGGTGATGTTGGCGATGGTCGCGGTCGGTGCGATGGCCATGATGTTGGAGTTACGAATGCCTTTCTGCACGCGGGCACGAACCGGTGCCCAGTCCAGGGTTTCGTTGAGGTCCACATCGATGTACTTCTGGCCGCGAGCCTCGATCAGGATCTGTTGCGAGTCCAGCGGCAGGATGCCTTTGGACCACAGCGAGCCCTGGAACGTCTCATAGGCGCCGCGCTCGTCGGCCAGGTCGCAGGAAGCCTGGATCGCGTAGTAGCTGACCGCTTCCATGGACTTGTCGGCGAACTCGACGGCAGCGTCGGAACCGTAGGCGATGTGCTGCAGGTACAAAGCGTCCTGGAAGCCCATGATGCCCAGTCCCACTGGACGGTGCTTGAAGTTGGAGTTCTTCGCTTGCGGCACCGAGTAGTAGTTGATGTCGATCACGTTATCGAGCATGCGCACGGCGGTGTTCACGGTGCGTTCCAGCTTGGCGGTGTCCAGCTTGCCGTTGACGATGTGGTTCGGCAGGTTGATCGAGCCCAGGTTGCAGACGGCGATCTCGTCCTTGTTGGTGTTCAAGGTGATCTCGGTGCACAGGTTCGAACTGTGGACCACGCCCACGTGCTGCTGCGGGCTGCGCAGGTTGCACGGGTCTTTGAAAGTCAGCCATGGGTGGCCGGTTTCAAACAGCATGGAGAGCATCTTGCGCCACAGGTCTTTGGCCTGGATGGTCTTGAACAGCTTGATCTTGCCCGGGTACTCGGTCAGGGCTTCGTAGTACTCGTAGCGCTCTTCGAAGGCCTTGCCGGTCAGGTCGTGCAGGTCCGGTACTTCGGATGGCGAGAACAGGGTCCACTTGCCGTCATCGAAGACACGCTTCATGAACAGGTCCGGGATCCAGTTGGCGGTGTTCATGTCGTGGGTACGACGACGATCATCACCGGTGTTCTTGCGCAGCTCGATGAACTCTTCGATGTCCATGTGCCAGGTTTCCAGGTAGGCGCAGACAGCGCCCTTGCGCTTGCCGCCCTGGTTGACTGCTACTGCGGTGTCGTTGACCACTTTCAGGAAGGGGACGACGCCCTGGGACTTGCCGTTGGTGCCCTTGATGTAGGAACCCAGCGCACGTACCGGAGTCCAGTCGTTGCCCAGGCCGCCGGCGAATTTCGACAGCATGGCGTTGTCGTGGATGGCGCCGTAGATGCCCGACAGATCGTCCGGGACAGTGGTCAGGTAGCAGCTCGACAGCTGTGGACGCAGGGTACCGGCGTTGAACAGGGTCGGGGTCGAGGCCATGTAGTCGAAGGACGACAGCAGGTTGTAGAACTCGATGGCACGGTCTTCGCGTTGCTTCTCTTCGATTGCCAGGCCCATGGCCACGCGCATGAAGAAGATCTGCGGCAGTTCGAAACGCACGCCATCCTTGTGGATGAAGTAACGGTCGTACAGGGTTTGCAGGCCCAGGTAGGTGAACTGCTGGTCGCGCTCGTGGTTGATCGCCTTGCCGAGTTTCTCCAGGTCGAACTCAGCCAGCACCGGGTTCAGCAATTCGAACTCGATACCCTTGGCGACGTAGGCCGGCAGTGCCTTGGCGTACAGGTCGGCCATTTCGTGATGGGTGGCGCTCTCGGCGACCTCGAGGAAACCCAGGCCTTCGGCGCGCAGGGTGTCCATCAGCAGGCGGGCGGTGACGAACGAGTAGTTCGGCTCGCGCTCGACCAGGGTGCGGGCGGTCATCACCAGGGCGGTGTTGACGTCTTTCAGGGCCACGCCGTCGTAGAGGTTCTTCAGGGTTTCGCGCTGGATCAGGTCGCCATCGACTTCTTCCAGGCCTTCGCAGGCTTCGCTGACGATGGTGTTCAGGCGGCCCATGTCCAGGGGAGCGAAGCTGCCATCGGCGCGGGTGATGCGGATCGAAGGGTGGGCTTGTACCGTCTCTTCGCCGCTGGAGCGAGTGGCACGTTCCTTGGCGCGGGAGTCACGGTAGATCACGTAGTCGCGGGCAACTTTCTGCTCGCCGGCGCGCATCAGGGCCAGTTCGACCTGGTCCTGGATCTCTTCGATGTGGATGGTGCCGCCCGAAGGCATGCGACGCTTGAAGGTCGCGGTGACCTGTTCGGTCAGGCGCGCCACGGTGTCGTGGATTCGCGACGAGGCAGCGGCAGTGCCGCCTTCAACTGCGAGGAACGCTTTGGTGATAGCGACGGTGATCTTGTCATCGGTGTAAGCAACGACAGTGCCGTTTCGCTTGATCACGCGCAATTGGCCAGGGGCGGTAGCAGACAGATCCAGGTTGGAATCGGCGGCCTGCGGCGCATTGGCCTGCGGGTTCTCGCGAGTTGTGTCGGTTTGCATGGGTGTCTCCACGTTCTCTATGTTTGTTTGGGCACCAATGAGGTGCCCACCGTTCCGTCCTGAAGCACTACAGCCGGCAGAGGCCGGGCATAACGACTTCGGGACAGTTCAGGAAGGGGGCTATTGGCGCCGCTTCCATGCCGAAGTCATGGTGTCGAGCCTGGGCTCGGCACCTTATTCCTGGTGGGTGACAGTCTTGTTGCTGCAACACCCGTACCGCTTTCTCCTGGACAGGGTGGAAAACGATGCCATCCGCACGCGCGGTCTTGGTCTTCTGAAACAGCGATTGGTTCCACCAAACGGGGCAAGAAAAGGGCTTGAGTTTCTTGTCTGAAGTGTGTTTGGTTTTTTGCGTAAAACCCTAGATATAGGTGTTTTTGGCCGGCGGGCTACAAGATAATGCGTTTTGGGGGCTGATTGCAACGTGCTGCCTGTGGATAAGGTTGTGCGTAAATTGTGTATGGACTGGGTAAAACTCGCGCAGGCCGCAGTCCTAGTGCATGGAACCGTTTGTCACTGTTTTTTACCGCCTGAAATTGCCTTGGGCGGATTTTTGCGGGCGCGAACCCTATCACAAAAAATCCCCCTGACCGAGTCGTTTTAGTCGCTTGTGTGGGGGCCGATCCCGGTTGCTACAATCCGTCGCGGTCCATGAGTTGCTGGCGACGTTTTCCATGGCCGGTTATCCGTCTTTTTCATGACAAAAAGACGGGTGCTTTCTTTCCAGTGAATGCTGGCAATAAAAAAGAGGTCAAGCGTGGAGCAAGAAGCCTGGCAGGTACTGATTGTCGAGGATGACCAGCGTCTGGCTGAGTTGACCCGTGAATATCTCGAAAGCAACGGCCTGCTGGTGGCCATCGAGGGCAACGGCGCCCGGGCTGCTGCCAGGATCATTGCCGAGCAGCCAGACCTGGTGATTCTCGACCTGATGCTGCCCGGTGAAGACGGCCTGAGTATCTGTCGCAAAGTCCGGGGTCGCTATGACGGGCCAATCCTCATGCTCACCGCCCGCACCGATGACATGGATCAGGTCATGGGCCTGGACCTGGGGGCCGATGACTACGTCTGCAAGCCGGTACGCCCACGGTTGTTGCTGGCGCGGATCCAGGCCTTGCTGCGGCGTAGCGAAGCAGCGGAGCCTGCCCAGGAGAAAACCCGGCGCCTGCAATTCGGTCCTCTGGTGGTGGACAACGCCCTGCGTGAGGCATGGCTGAGCGATGTCGGCATCGAGCTGACCAGTGCCGAGTTCGATCTGTTGTGGCTGCTGGTGGTGAATGCGGGGCGGATACTGTCCCGTGAGGAGATCTTCACCGCTCTGCGCGGCATAGGTTATGACGGCCAGGACCGTTCCATCGATGTGCGCATCTCGCGCATCCGGCCCAAGATCGGCGACGACCCGGAGCATCCGCGGCTGATCAAGACCATTCGCAGCAAGGGCTATCTGTTCGTTCCTGAAGCCGCCGCCGAATTGCCCTCGTGAACTCCATCTTCCTGCGGATCTATGGCGGTATGTGCGCCGCGCTGATCCTGGTGGCGCTGCTGGGGGTGCTGGCTCTGCACCTGCTCAACGAGGTGCGCAGCGAGCAGTACCGCGAACGACTGGCCCACGGCACCTTCTCGCTGATGGCGGATAACCTCAAGCCCATGAGCGAGATCGAGCGTCGCCGTGCCTTGGCCGTGTGGGAGCGGCTGTTGGGGATTCCCCTGAGCCTGAAGACCTTCAACCAGACCGACCTGGACAGCAGCCAGCGTGGCCGGGTGCTGCGCGGACAGGCGCTGGTGGAGCAGATCGGGCCCTATGCCGCCCGGGTCTATCGCCTGGTCAGCGAGAAGGAGCAGTTGCTGCTCAGTGCCGAAGTGCAACAGATCAGCGAGCAATTGGCCCGGGCAACCATCTATCTGTTGGCGGACGAGTTGGTACGGTATCCGGTGGCGGAGCAGCCTGAGCGCCTGGCGGCATTGAAGAAGGCCAAGGGGTTTGGTTTCGATATGCACCTGTCCACCCTGGATGCCGCCGATATGGATGAGGACCAGCGCCGACGGGTGGCCGAGGGCGATACGGTGATGGCCCTGGGCAAGGGCGGTGATTCGATCCGGGTATTTGCGGGGTTGGTGGGTACGCCCTGGGTGCTGGAAATCGGCCCTCTGTATCAGATGAACCCTTATCCGCCGCAATGGCTGGTGCTGATTGCCGTGCTCGGCCTGAGCTTGATCGGCCTGATCGTCTATTTATTGGTACGCCAACTGGAGCGACGTCTCAGCGGCCTGGAATCGGCGGCCACGAAAATTGCCAAGGGCAGCCTGGAAACCCGCGTGCCGGCTCGTGGTGTGGATTCGGTGGGGCGCCTGGCGGCTGCATTCAACGGCATGGCCGAGCATTTGCAACGCTTGTTGGCGATCCAGCGCGAACTGGTGCGGGCGGTCTCTCATGAGTTGCGTACACCAGTGGCTCGGTTGCGTTTTGGTCTGGAGATGATTGCTTCGGCAAATACCGATCAGGCGCGACAGAAGTACCTGGATGGCATGGATCACGATATTCAGGACCTGGATCGTCTGGTGGACGAGATGCTCACCTATGCCCGCCTGGAACAGGGCTCGCCGGCCTTGAACTTCCAGCGTATCGACCTGGATGCCCTGATTAACCAAGTGATCAGCGAACTGGCACCCTTGCGGGCCAACCTCAAGGTCCAGCGTGGGCTGTGCCTGTCCGACGCCGAGTGCGACGGGGCCTGGGTTGAGGCCGAGCCGCGCTATCTGCACCGGGCGCTGCAGAATCTGGTGAGCAATGCCATGCGCCATGCGGAATCCCAGGTCACGGTCAGTTATCAGGTGGGCCAGTTGCGCTGTCGGGTGGATGTGGAGGATGACGGTCCCGGCGTGCCGGAAAGTGCCTGGGAAAAGATCTTCACGCCTTTTCTGCGCCTGGATGACAGTCGTACCCGGGCTTCCGGCGGTCATGGGCTGGGGCTGTCGATCGTGCGGCGAATCATCCACTGGCACGACGGTCGGGCCCTGATCAGCCAGAGCAAGAGCCTCGGGGGCGCCTGCTTCAGCCTCAGCTGGCCCCGGCAGCAGGAGCCCCGCTGAGGATTGTCGGCGGGGCGGCCTTGATGGCGATCAGACTGAGCAACTGGTTGTCCTCGACCACGAACTGCCCCTGTAGCTCACTGCCGTGGTGCCATTCATCGCTCAGGTCCGTCAGTAGGCGCACTCGGACCTGGCCCTCGAGAGACCACTCCAGTACTTCGGCGTGTTCGAAGTAGAAGTTTTTGTGCACCAATGGATACAGGGTCTTGTACAGGCTTTCCTTGATCGAGAAGGTCAGGGTCACTGCCAGGGCGTGCAACGCGGGGGGCAACAGGTCCCGGCGTTGCAGTTCCGCCGGCGTGAGGATCTGCTCAGCCAGATTGGCCGCGCGTTCATTGCTCAGCAGCTTTTCCAGGTCTATTCCCAAGGCTCGCCAGTGCTGTTTGTCGGCGACGATGGCGGCGGCGCGGCCGGTGCCGTGGGTAATGGAACCGCAGATATGCTCGGGCCAGATCGGCGCCCGGTCGGCGCCGATCGGAGGAACCCAATCCACATTCTGCAGTTGCCACAGGGCGGCCCGGGCGCACAGGCGTCCGGCCAGGAATTCGGCCTGGCGCTTGGCCACCGAGCGCTGGATGTTGGGCGGCGCTTCAATGCCGCTGCGCTGGAAATCGTCCGCGGCCAATTGCCCGGGATCGAACCGAGTGCTCAGCCAAAGGGTATGGGGCAAGGCCTCCGGCAGGGGCCAGGAGGCATCTAGAGAGGTACAGCAAGCGGGGAGAGGAGGGAGTGCATTCATGGCCGCTAGTTTGCCGGGTTGAAGAGTTCGAGGGTAGCGGTGTGTGGTGCAGAGAGGGGACTCAGAAAGCTGGGCGAGAGCGTTGTGCAGGTTGAAATGCCTCAAGACAGCTAGATGGATCTGGTTCAGGCGAGGTTAAGAGTGTGTTCAGGGGGAGTTCAGGGCGGGCTGTTTACTCTAGCCCCGTACCCAAAAAGCCAATAGCGCAAAGGAAACTTCCTATGACTTCATTGAAAAAACTGATCCTGGCCTTTACCGTTCTCGGCGCCAGCGCCGCCGTCCAAGCCGCTGACAGTAACTTCGCCAGCCTGACCTACGGCCAGACCAGCGACAAGGTTAAAAAATCAAGCCAGCTCAACAGCAATCTCGGGCATCCGAACGCCGATGGTGTGATCGGCAAGGACAACACTTGGGGTGTGCGTTTCGGTCAACAGAATGACCAGGGCCGTTACTACGCCACTTACGATTACGTTTCCGGCTCTCACAATGGCATTAAACTGCGTCAGCAAAATCTGCTGGGCAGTTACGATATGTTCCTGCCGGTGACCAGCAGCACCAAGCTGTTTGGCGGTGCTACCGCCGGCTTGACCAAGCTGACCCAGGAATCCCCGGGCTTCAGCCGCGACAGCGACATCGGTTACGCGGTGGGAGTGCAGGCGGGTGTCCTGCAGCAGGTTTCACAAAATACCTCGGTAGAGCTCGGCTACCGTTACCTGCGCAGCAATGCCGGGACCGAGATGAGCGAGCGGGGCGGCAGCAAGCAAGGTTCCTTGAGCCTTACCAGCAGTGCCCAGACTTATCTGTCGGCCAACTACGCTTTCTGATAAGCGGCCTGGCCTGAACCGCGCCGGACTGTGCCTTGGGCACGGTCCGGCGCTGGCGCATTGATCGTCAGGGCGCAGGGGCGCCCTCGGAGATGTCGAATTTTGCCTGGGAGAGCGTTATGAAGTTGCTGGTCGTCGAAGATGAGGCGCTGTTGCGCCATCACCTGCAAACCCGCCTCACCGACAGTGGCCATGTGGTCGAGTCCGTGGCGAACGCCGAGGAGGCGTTGTATCAGACCGAGCAGTTCAATCACGACCTGGCGGTGATCGACCTGGGATTGCCCGGCATGGGCGGACTGGACCTGATCCGTCAGTTACGTGCCCGTGGCAAGACGTTTCCGATCCTCATCCTCACCGCCCGCGGCAATTGGCAGGACAAGGTCGAAGGCCTGGCCGCCGGTGCCGACGACTATGTGGTCAAGCCGTTTCAGTTCGAAGAGCTGGATGCACGGCTCAATGCGTTGCTGCGGCGTTCCAGCGGTTTTACCCAGTCCACCATTATTGCCGGCCCTTTGCTGCTGGACCTGAATCGCAAGCAGGCGTCCATGGATGATCAACCCCTGGCCCTGACCGCCTACGAATACCGGATCCTCGAGTACCTGATGCTCCATCACCAGCAGGTGGTGGCCAAGGACCGGCTGATGGAGCAGTTGTACCCGGACGATGACGAGCGTGATCCGAACGTCATCGAGGTGCTGGTGGGGCGGCTGCGGCGCAAGCTGGAGGGGCCGTCGGGCTTCAAGCCGATTGATACGGTGCGCGGCCTGGGCTATCTGTTCAACGAGCGCTGCCGATGATTCGATCGCTGCGGCTGCGGCTGATGCTGGCGGCGACCACCTTGGCGGTGCTGTTCATGCTGGCGTTGCTGCCGGCCATGCAGGGGGCCTTCAGCCTGGCGCTGCAGGACTCCATCGAGCAGCGCCTGGCTTCCGACGTCACCACCCTGATTTCGGCGGCGCGGATTGAAAACAACCGCCTGCAGATGCCCGCACAACTGCCGGACGAGCGCTTCAATCTCGCCGACAGTCGCTTGCTGGGCTACATCTATGACCGAGAGGGGCACCTGGTCTGGCGCTCCCGGGCCACCCAGGAAGAGAACATCAATTACCGGCCGCGGTACGACGGGCGCGGTAACGAGTTCGCCAGAATCCGTGAAGCCAATGGCCAGGAGTTCTTCGTCTACGACGTCGAGATCAAGTTGTTGGGGGGCAAGAACGCGGCTTTCAGTATCGTTGCACTGCAACCGGTGCGTGAGTACCAGCAGACTCTGGAAGGGGTCAGGGAAAACCTCTATCTAGGCTTTGGTGCGGCGTTGCTGGTGCTGCTGGCATTGCTCTGGCTGGGGTTGACCTGGGGTTTGCAGGCCCTGCGACGCTTGAGCCAGGAATTGGACCAGATCGAGAGCGGTACCCGCCAAAGCCTCAGTGAGGAGCATCCGCGAGAGCTGTTGCGCCTGACCGGCTCCTTGAACCGTCTGCTGCAAAGCGAGCGCGAGCAGCGTAGCCGCTACCGCGACTCCCTGGATGACCTGGCCCACAGCCTGAAAACCCCGTTGACGGTGTTGCAAGGGGTCAGCGAGGACATGGCGCAACGGCCTCAGGATCGGGAGCAGGCCTGGGTCCTGCAGGCGCAGATCGAGCGCATGAGTCAGCAGATCAGCTACCAGTTGCAGCGTGCCAGCCTGCGCAAAAGTGGCCTGGTGCGCCATCAGGTGCGTCTGCGGCCGGTGCTGCAAAGCCTGTGCGACACCCTGGACAAGGTCTATCGCGACAAGCAGGTGCGCGTGTCCTTCGATTTGCCCGAGCGCTGCTATGTGCCGATCGAGCACGGGGCCTTGCTGGAATTGCTTGGCAACCTGCTGGAGAACGCCTACCGCCTGTGCCTGAGCTCGGTACGCATCAGTGTGCGCGAGACTCTGGATGGCTCAGAGCTGTGTGTGGAGGACGATGGCCCTGGTGTGCCACCCGATCAGCGGGCGCGGATTCTCCAACGTGGCGAGCGTCTTGATCGCCAGCACCCAGGGCAGGGCATAGGCCTGGCGGTGGTCAAGGACATCATCGAAAGTTATGGCGCGCAGTTGACCCTGGGGGATTCAGCCTTGGGCGGTGCGGCCTTCAGGATTCACTTCCCGGCCCTGTAAAGGGCGCTTTGGCTACTGCTCCCGGGCGCGATAGGCGCCTGGGGTCAGGCCAGTCCATTTCTTGAATGCCCGATGAAAGGCCGAGGGTTCGGAAAAGCCCAATTGCTCGGCGATCTGTTGCAATGAGAGGTCAGCCCGCCCCAGGTGGTAGATGGCGATGTCACGGCGCAGTTCGTCCTTGAGTGCCTGAAAGCTCGAACCTTCTTCGCGCAAATGGCGACGCAATGTCTGCGGGCTGACGTGCAGGTGCTGGGCAACGCTTTCCAGGTCGGGCCAGCGCTCCCGGTCGCGGCTGAGCAGACGCCGCAACTGGCTGCTGAGGCTGTCGCCCTGGTCCGGGCGTGACAGCAGATCGGCGGGGGAGCGCTCAAGAAAGTGCTTGAGGGTACGTTCATCCTGTAGCAGCGGCATGCCCAGGTAGCGACTGTGGAACAACAGGCTGCTGTGCTCCTGGCTGAACAGCAGTGGGCAGGGGAACAGCAAATCGTATTCTGCGCCGTGTTCGGGTTTCGGGTAGCTGAAGCAGGCTTGTTCAAGGCGTATGCGCTGGCCGATCAGCCAACTGCCCAGGCGATGCCAGATCACCAGCAGGCTTTCGCTAAGAAAGTGCTCCGGGTCCCATAACTCAGCATCATCCAGGCTCAGACGGGCCATTTCTCCTTCGTGCGTCAGACGAAGGCGCGGTGCTTGCGCAAACAGGCTGTAAAACAACAAGCCGCGATTGAGCGCTTTTTCCAAGGTGCGGCAGTGGATCAGCGCGTGGCACATCATGGCGAAGGTTCCGCGTTTGCTGGGGCCATGGCCGAAACCCAGGTACTCGTCGTCCAACGCCAGCCACAGTTGCTGCAGCAGACGGGTGAATTGTTCGGGGGCGATGCGTGCCTTGGGCTGGCTCAGCAGTTCTGGACTGATGCCCAGCTGCTGCAGAAGCGGCCCGTAATCGTAGCCGCGACGACGTGCACCGCCCAAGGCGGCACGGGCAAAGTGGCTGGCGATGGTGCGTTCGCGCATGAAGGCTGGTCCGTCCATTGAGTGGCGGATGTTAGCCAGCCCCCTATGAGGGAACAAGGCGGATATCCGCCAAATTGTAGGACGAGACTCGGTGAATGGGCGGAAATCCGCCAGCGGCGCCGGGTGCAGTGGAAGCCAAGATCGGCCTGTCCCCCTGATGTCTAAAGGCCTGTAGGGCTTTTTTACAAGGTGGCACGGGCTTTGCGATAGAGCCGGAAGATCTGCCAGCACGCAGTTCGACACAACAAATCCCTCCAGCGCAGGAGGGTTCGCACTTTAGGCACCGCATGCATCGACGGAAGCTGTATGCCGGGGCTCTTGAGGAACTTTGCAATGACGACTCGTCAGCCACTGTACAAATCCCTGTATTTCCAGGTGATCGTTGCCATCGCCATCGGCATCCTGCTCGGTCACTTCTATCCTCAGACCGGCGTGGCCCTCAAGCCCCTGGGTGATGGGTTCATCAAACTGATCAAGATGGTCATTGCGCCGATCATTTTCTGCACCGTGGTGAGTGGTATCGCCGGCATGCAGAACATGAAATCGGTGGGCAAGACTGGCGGCTACGCGCTGCTGTACTTCGAAATCGTCTCCACCATTGCCCTGCTCATCGGCCTGATCGTGGTCAATGTGGTGCAGCCGGGTGCTGGCATGCACATCGACGCCTCGACCCTGGATGCTTCAAAAGTCGCTGCCTATGTGACTGCGGGCAATGACCAGAGCATTGTCGGCTTTATCCTCAACGTGATCCCGTCGACCATCGTGGGTGCCTTCGCCACCGGCGACATCCTGCAAGTGCTGATGTTCTCGGTGATCTTCGGTTTCGCCCTGCATCGCCTGGGTGCCTACGGCAAGCCGGTGCTGGACTTCATCGACCGCTTCGCCCACGTGATGTTCAACATCATCAACATGATCATGAAGCTGGCGCCCCTGGGTGCGCTGGGTGCCATGGCCTTCACCATCGGTGCCTACGGCGTCGGCTCCCTGGTGCAACTGGGCCAGTTGATGATCTGCTTCTACATCACTTGCGTGGTATTCGTGCTGGTGATCCTGGGGGGCATCTGCCGCGCCCACGGCTTCAGCGTGATCAAACTGATCCGCTACATCCGCGAAGAGCTGCTGATCGTGCTGGGTACCTCGTCCTCGGAATCGGCCCTGCCACGCATGCTGATCAAGATGGAGCGCCTGGGTGCCAAGAAGTCGGTGGTCGGCCTGGTGATTCCTACCGGTTACTCCTTCAACCTGGACGGTACCTCGATCTACCTGACCATGGCGGCGGTGTTCATTGCCCAGGCAACTGACACCCACATGGACATCACTCACCAGATCACCCTGCTGCTGGTGCTGCTGCTGTCCTCCAAAGGCGCCGCGGGCGTGACCGGCAGCGGCTTCATCGTCCTGGCCGCCACCCTGTCGGCTGTGGGGCACCTGCCGGTGGCCGGTCTGGCGCTGATTCTGGGTATCGACCGCTTCATGTCCGAAGCCCGTGCCCTGACCAACCTGGTGGGCAACGCCGTGGCTACCCTGGTCGTTGCCAAGTGGGTCAAGGAACTGGACGAAGACAAACTGCAGGTCGAGCTGGCGTCTGGTGGTCGTGCGATCATCGACACCCGTGAAACCGACGATCTGGGTGTGGCTGAAGGCCCGGCACCGAGCATCAAGTAAGTCTTGCTGAATATAAGAAACCCGCTACGGCGGGTTTTTTATTGCCTGGAGGTTGAGCACAACGGTCAGTCCGGCTGACCGTTGTGGTAATTGTTGCGCTGCTCGCGGCTGCCTACTCTGAAGCAATCGATCAAGAGGAGAGGGCACATGCAAGGGCCGTTGGCGTCACTCAAGGTACTGGATTTCTCCACCCTGTTGCCGGGGCCGTTCGCCTCGCTGCTGCTGGCGGACATGGGGGCCGAGGTATTGCGCATCGAGTCGCCAACCCGCATGGACCTGCTGCGGGTGCTGCCACCCCACGACCACGGTGTATCCGCCAGTCACGCCTATCTCAACCGCAACAAGCGCAGCCTGGCACTGGACCTCAAGCGGCCCGAGGCGCTGGAGGTGATCCGGCAACTGCTGCAGGACCACGACATCGTTCTCGAACAGTTTCGCCCAGGCGTGATGGAGCGCCTGGGGTTGGGGTACGAGGCCTTGAAGGCGATCAACCCGCGGCTGATCTACGTGTCCATTACCGGTTATGGCCAGACCGGACCCTACAAGGACCGCGCCGGGCACGATATCAACTACCTGGCCCTGGCCGGGCTCGCCAGCCAGACCGGACGCCGCGACCAGGGCCCGCTGCCTCTGGGCATCCAGGCAGCGGATATCGCCGGGGGCTCGCTGCACGGCGTGATCGGCCTGCTGGCGGCAGTGATCGCCCGGCAGCATAGCGGTCAGGGCCAGCATCTGGATATCAGCATGACCGATTGCGTGTTCAGCCTGAACGCCATGGCCGGAGCCGGTTACCTGGCCTGCGGGGTAGAGCCGGGGATGGAACAGCAGGTGCTCAATGGCGGCAGCTTCTACGACTACTACCGCAGCCGGGATGGTCGTTGGCTATCGGTGGGCAGCCTGGAGCCGGTGTTCATGCAGCAGCTGTGTCAGGCCCTGGGGCGGCCGGAACTGGCGGTCCAGGGCTTGTCTCCCATGCCCGAGCAGCAAAGGGCCCTCAAGCAGGCCTTGCAGATCGAGTTCGAGAAACATGACTTTGCCGAGCTGTGCCAGTTGTTCGCCGGGCTCGACGCTTGTGTCGAACCAGTGCTCAGCCTGGCTGAGGCGGTGGAGCACCCCCAATTGCAGGCTCGGCAACTGCTAAGCCAGGTCCCCCGGGAAGACGGTAGCCCCCAGACCCAGATGGCATGTCCGCTGAAATTCTCCGACGGTTTGCCCGAACCGCGGCATATCGGCGCCAGGCTGGGCGCCCATTCCGATCAGGTGCTGGCGGAGCTTGGCTACAGCGCTGAACGTATCGAGGAACTGCGACGCAGCCAGGTCATTGCCTAGGCGTCGGCTTGCCGGCGAAGCGCGTTGATGCCATCACTCGACCCGGGTTTCGCCGCTGTACACCAGGGTGTGCCGACAGCGTCGGCACAGGTAGCGACGTCCCTGGGCCACCAGCTTGTGGCGTTGCGCCGAAAACGGAAAATCGCTCTCGGCGCAGGGGCAGCGGTAGATGTAGCGGGTCACGCGGCGGCGTTTGACTTCATAAGTGTGGCAACGATTGGGCGGCAGTTCATACACCCCGCGCATGATCAGTTGCCACTCCTCGCCGTGGGGCTGAATGCGTTCGCCAAACAACTGATGAGCGATCAGGTGCGCGACTTCGTGGGCCACGGTCTGCTTGAGAAAGTCTTCGCTGTTTTCCCGGTACAGCTGGGGATTGAAGCGCAGCAGGTTTTCGTGCAAGTGGGCAACGCCGGCTTTCTGGCCTCGTAATTTGAGGCTGACCACCGGGCGTTTGAAAGGACGTTTGAAAAAGGATTCAGCGAGTAGGAAACAGTCTTCGACGCGGGTATTGAGTTGCTCGGGCATGCTTAACGGCTCTCCAGAGCGGCTGAGTATGCCGCAAAGAGCGGCTAATCCGAATCGCCCAGGCGCCGAATGGTCGCAGGAGCGCCCATTAAGAAGGCCGCCTTGCGGCGGCCTGTGTTGGCAGATGGAGGATTATTATTGGTGCGGCGTCAGTTGGTGTACACGGGGCCGACGCCCAGGCCCCAGACAATCACGGTGAAGGCCATGATCGCTACCAGCACCACCAGTCCTACCGCCAGGACCGAGCTGGAAAACAGGAATCCTTCGTCCGATGGGATGTTCATGAAGGTCGGTAGCCCGACGTAGAGCAGGTACACCGTGTAGCAGATCGCCGCCGTGCCGACGATCATCCCCAGCCACATATGCGGATACAGCGCCGCCAGGCCGCCGACGAACAGCGGTGTCGCGGTGTAGGTGGCAAAGGCGACGCAGCGCGCCAGGCTCGGGTTGGCGTCATAGGTCCGGGCCATCCAGTGGATGAAAGCACCCATCACCGCCACGCCGCCAAGCATGGCCAGGTACGACATGATGGTCATCCACAGGGCGCTTTCCATGGTCAGCATCACCGGCGCGCGGTTGCCAATGACCCAGCCGACCTGGGTGGTGCCGATAAAGGCCGAGATCGCGGGGATCGCCGCCAGAATCAGCGTGTGGGTCAGGTACATGTGGCTGATGCTTTCTTCTGCATCGCCACGGATTTCTCGCCATTCCTGATCGGGGTGGGTGAAGAGTCCTACGACATGATGAATCATGGTCAGTCACTCCTTTCATTGTTGCCATCGCCCCCCAACGGAGCGCTTACAGCCAAGTGGCACAGTCAGTATAGGTCTATATATGCATGCGACCTTATGTCGCAGTATAGGGAGGAGTTTTCGTCAGATGTGCGCACCTTTAGAGCAAATCGCGCTGTAAAACCCCAGGGTAATCGCTGTCCTGTCTGTCAGCGCGGCCCCGGGGGGGCGCTACGTTTCGACGCTTTCAAGGGGGCGGGGTTTTTGCGTAAAATGCCCGGCTTTTCGTCACATACCTCGCGGATTCCAAGCGCCATGGGCACTCTTACGGTCAACCAGAACAAACTGCAGAAACGCCTTCGCCGACTGGCGGGCGAAGCGGTCGCCGATTTCAACATGATCGAAGAGGGCGACAAGGTCATGGTCTGCCTGTCCGGCGGCAAGGACAGCTACACCATGCTCGACGTGCTGTTGCACCTGCAGAAGGTGGCGCCGATCAAGTTCGAGCTCGTCGCGGTGAACATGGACCAGAAGCAACCCGGTTTTCCCGAGCATGTACTGCCGGTCTACCTCAAGGAATTGGGGATCGAGTACCACATCGTCGAGAAGGACACTTACTCGGTGGTCAAGGAGCTGATCCCGGAAGGCAAGACCACCTGCTCGCTGTGCTCGCGCCTGCGTCGTGGCACCCTGTACACCTTCGCCGACGAGATCGGCGCCACCAAGATGGCCCTCGGTCACCATCGTGACGACATCGTCGAGACGTTCTTCCTCAACATGTTCTACAACGGTTCGCTCAAGGCCATGCCGCCCAAGCTGCTGGCCGATGACGGGCGCAATGTGGTGATCCGCCCGCTGGCCTACTGCAGCGAGAAGGACATTCAGGCCTACTCCGATCTCAAGCAATTCCCGATCATTCCCTGCAACCTCTGCGGTTCCCAGGAGAACCTGCAGCGTCAGGTGGTCAAGGAGATGCTCCAGGACTGGGAGCGCAAGAGCCCGGGGCGTACTGAGAGCATTTTCCGCGGCCTGCAGAACGTGATCCCTTCGCAACTGGCGGATCGCAATCTGTTCGACTTCGCCAGCCTGCGCATCGACGACAGTGCCACGCCGCGTTTCGTCAACGTGGTCAATCTCTGATCCGCTCTCGCTGAGTCTATATCGCCATGCCGGTTGCTATCCGGCGTGGCGAGGGGGCTTCAGTCCCCGAGAGCCTGAGGAATGAAAGCAACACTGCCCTCGGCTTTTCTTTTCGCCAGCCGTTCACCGTTGGTCGGCAGTGTGCGCACCAGTTGATGATCCTTGCCCAGGTAGCCGAGCATCGACGGTTCATTCTCATGCTGTTGCACCAGGATCAGCGTGCGCTGGGGGTCCCAATGCTGGCCGCTGGTCCTGTCCAGCCAGGCCATGAAGTCTGCGCTGGTGCCGGAGCGTGGGAAGTCCTGGGTTTCGGCGACGTAGTAGAAGGGCGCTCCCTGATTCTGCAGGTACAGCGGCACTTTGTTATCCACCTCGACCATCACCATGCGCCATTGATGCCAGGGGGCAATCCGGCTTGCCTCGGCTCTGACCTGCGTGCCGAACTGGATGACACCGCCCGCGCCATTGCTCCAAGGGTAGGCCACCCCCAGCACCAGCAGCAGAATCACCGCTGCGCTGGCAAAGCCTATGGCCCAGCTGCGTTCGCCGGGCTTGCCGCTGGCGCGTCGTTGGAGCAGGTGGCGGTTCAGCCACCAGGCCCCTAACAGCTGGGCGAAGGGCACCAGAGGCAGGACGTAATAGCTGCGCCGACTGCCACTGGCAGTGAAGAACAGGAACAACAAACCCAGGGCCCAGACCAGCCAGCGCTCATTGGGTTGTAGCTGGCGCCAGTGACGCGCCGCTACCCAGAGGCCGAGTACCCAGCAGGGCGCCCAGGGCAAGGTGTAGGCCGGCAGGTAGATCAGGTAGGTATAGATCGGTCCGATATGGTCGAAAGGATCGAAGAAGCGTTGCACATTCTCCCGGAATACCAGGCTCAGCCCGCTTTCAGCGTAGGTCGGGGCGCCATACAGGTGCGAGAGCACGAACGGCACCATGTACAGCAGGGCAGCCGTCAGTAACGCCAGGCACAGGCGCGGATTGAGGTGACGCTTCCAGCGTCCTTGGCTCAGCAGGTGTGGCAGCAGGATCAGCCCCGGCAGGACGAAACCGATCAGTCCCTTGAGCAGCGAGGTCGCCGCCAACAGCAGGAAGAACAGGCAATAGCGACTCAAGCGAGTGTCTTCTGGCCCTCGCCAGTACCACCACACTGCTGCCAAGACCCCGCACACGGTGAGAATGTCCGCGGTGGCCACCCGGGCCCAAAATGCAAAGTAGAAGGTGGTGGCCAGCATCCAGCCGGCGATCAGCCCTGTGCCCTTGTGAAACAGCTGCTCGCCAAGCAGGTATACCAGCCAGATGCTCAGCCACCCGGCGAGCACCGAGGACAGCCGCAGCGACCAGTGCCCCAGGCCCCCGGTCAGCCAGGCGCTGGCGGTGATCAACCAGTAGGACGGCAGGGGTTTGTCGTAATAGGGAGCGCCCTTGAGGTAGGGGTCGAAGTAGTCGCCACTCTGCAGCATCTGCAAGGCAATGTTGGCCCAGCGGGTTTCCGCCCCCCACAGCTCACGGGAGCCCAGGCCGAGGAGCAGGATCAGGGCGCTGACGCCCAGAAGCAGGATCAGATCCTTGCGTTCGCTATTGCAGATTTTCATGGGTGGGTTTGCGCAGGCCGGGTGGTGGAAGGAAAGGGCCAGGAATGCCAGCGCCGATGGTGGTCGACGCTGACGCTCTCAGGCAGGCGTTTGGGCAGCTTGGTCAGGGTTGAGTAGCCGGCAGGATCAGGATCAGCATATTGCCTTGCTCGTAGCGCTTGCCGCCCGGCGGCAGCAGGGCGACTTCTTCGTTCTCCAGTACGTCCTTGACCCGCATCACCACACCCACCGATCCCTGTTTGCGTGCGTCGCTGATCCATTGGCCAACGTCGGCCATGCTGACCTTGCGCTGGGCCGATTCAGGGTAGGCCAGGCCGTATTTCAGTTCGCCCTCGGTGTTGTACAGCGCCACGTCCGGGCGTTGCAGGCGCCAGGCCAGTGCTGAGGCCGCTCCCAGGTCATTGCTCAACAGGCTGTGGGTCTGCTGGAGTTGCGCAAGGTGCTCCTTGATGAACTGGTCCGGCATCTTGTTGTGCACGATCAAACCGGGCATTCCCGCAGGCAGCAGCGCTACCAGCAGCCAGATGCCCAGGGCCGGCGTTGCCCAGTAGTTGAGCGGCCTGGAGGCCGGCAGCAGGTTGGCGATGATCCAGCCCATGAGCATGATGAACACCAGGGACAGGCTGAGCATTTCGTCGTGGCCGTACACCGGCCGGGTGATCTGGATCACCACCAGCGCCACTAATGCAGCGACGCCGATCAGTAGGTTGAGCAGACTGTTGAGGCGAACAGTTCTGGTCTTGCCTGCGCTGATCCACTGGATCAGTGCATGGCCCATGAGCACGGCCAAGGGCAGCAGGCAGGGCATGATGTAGGTCGGCAGCTTGCCGCGGCTCAGGCTGAAGAACGCCAGCGGCAGCAGCAACCACAACAGCAGGTAACCGGTGGCCGCTTGGTGCTTGTCCTTCCAGGCCTGAATCAGGGTGCCTGGCAGCAAGGCCGCCCAGGGCAGGCTCGAAACCACCAGCAACGGCAGGTAGAACCACCAGGGGCGAGTGTGCTGCGCATTGTCGGCGGCAAAGCGGCGGATATGCTCATGCCAGAAGAAAAACCGCCAGAAATCGGGTTCATGGGCATGAATGCTCAAGACCCAGGGCAGGCTGATGGCAATCGCCACCAGCACGGCCACCAGGCCAAAGCGCAGCAACTCGCCGAAACGCCGTTGCCAGAGCATGTAGGGCAGGGCGATCAGTACCGGCAGCAGCCAGGCCAGGAACCCCTTGGTCATGAAACCCATGCCGCAGGCGGCGCCCAAGGTGCCCCAGGCCAGCAAGCGGCCGCCTGGTGTCTGGCTGTCCAGGGCGAACCAGAGCGCCACCAGGCTGAGGTTGACCCACAAGGTGAATTGGGGATCGAGATTGGAGTATCCGGCTTGCCCGGCGATCAGACCGAAGCTCATGTAAAGCAGGGCGGCGGCAAAACTCTTGCGCGGGTCGTTCCAGATCCGGCGAGTGATCAGGTAAGCCAGCAGTACGCTCAGACCGGTGCTCAGGGCTGAGGCAACACGCACGCCGAACAGGTTGTCACCGAACAGTGCCTGGCCGATGGCGATCATCCAGTAGCCGGCAATGGGCTTTTCAAAATAGCGGATGCCCATGAAGTGCGGAGACACCCAATCCCCGCGAAGCAGCATCTCCTGGCTGATCTGTGCATAGCGGGTTTCATCCGGAATCCACAGGCCGTGGCTGGTCAGTGGCAGCAGGTAGAACAGGGCGAAGGCCAGCAGCAAAAAGGGTAGTGCCCAGCGCTGGATGCCGCTGGTTGTGCTCCCGCCCACGGTATAGCCGGAAGGCGTGGCGCTTGTTCCATAAGCCTGGGGCGGTAAAGTGCGCTGCATTTGTGTCCTCTGAGTCATGTGTTGAAAACGGTACTTCGCTACATTCATCAGGTATGACTGATGAACTGTAAATTGTTGTCGAGTGCTCGGGGTTCTCAAGTTTTAAAAAATATACTTGGCTTCGCCTGTTTGATAGACCTTGTTGTAAGTGAGAGGGGCGCTCTATTGGTTTAGGGACTTATAAGCTCAATTAGTCGGCGAGTGAGTGTGTCCGCTTTTTGAGTGAAGTCTGTTGGGAAGTTGTTAAAAATAGTTGAAAGTTACTCGAGAGGGCCCTTAAGAGTTTGTCGCCAGCTTTCAGCATTGATAATGCCCAGTACTTCCATGGTTCCGTTCACGTTCAGGGTGACAAATAGCGAACTGGCGTAATGACTGGCCAGTGCATGTTCAAAGCCCAGCTGGCTTTCCAGGTCACTGATGCAATCGCTGTGGGTAACCAGGATCAGGTTGCGCTTGAACAACTTGTGCGTCTTGATCTGGTCTTCGAAGTGTTTGCCGCAGTTGCTCAGCCAGTCCTGGGTCTGCACCGGCCGCTTGAACATGAATTCCGAGGTTTGCCGGGTACGGGTTGCCGGGCTGCTGATGACGTCGGTGGAGGCCATGCCCAGAGTACGGAATGCCTGGCCCACGTCGCTTGCCATGCGGCTTCCAGGCAGGGTGATGCCATCGGCAGGCCCCAGGCAGGGATTGGCGGAGCGGTCGCAGCGCTCGGCATGTCGCACCAGGGCAATCACCTCGCCGTCTTGCCAGTGGCGATAGAAGCCGGCTTGCTGCATCTGGTTGTCGACACCCAGGTCCAGTGGTGTGGCTGGCCACAGGACAAAGCCGCAGACGAGGATTGCCAGGGCTGCCCCACAGACGCCAGCCAGGATGCGCACGCTGCGGGTTGTCTTGCCGCCAGTACCGGATTCAGCAGTATTGACCACGTCGTTTACCTGATTAGGTTTTTGCCAGGAGTTCTGAAAAGAACGGCATGCGCTCACCGCTGCCCTCGCCGCAACTGGGGCCAATTTAGGTCGGGCCAGGTGGGCGGAGAGTGAAAGCAATGTGAAAAAAACGAATGAATGGCGACAGTTCTTTTAAACCTGACAGCCTGGGTTCAGGTTGTTGGCCTGATCAGTGCTTTGTGGTCAGGCCTTATTCATCTATTGGCCCGCAGAATGTGGCTGCAGTTAACTGTCTATCTATCGCTCTTATCGTTGCGGCAAGTGCGAAGTGAACTTTATCCGATAATAAACAGCGGAAGAAAAAACCTAGGTTTAGTTCAGCTTATTGTCAGCTTGAGCTGGAGGAGGAGTTTGAGAGCGGATGTTTCCCTGCCCGTTGTGCCGGGCAGAGAGCCATGTTGGTGACGGGGGATCAGTGATTGACGGTGTAGGCCAGCATCGCCGACAGCTGGCACAGTGGTCGACCACTTTCTTGCTGCCACTGGTTGAATACTTCCTGAACCAGGGCCTGGTCACGCTTGCTGCTGGGCACCTTGTCGATGATGTTCTGGGCATTGAGGGCCGCCACGACGTCCCACGTGGGGATGAACGTATCCTTGCCCACCATGCGCAGGAAACGTGGGGCGGAAAGCCCCCCCATCTGGTTGCCGTGCTTGGCCAGGTATTGCCAGAGCCCAGTGATGTCCTGGACCGGCCAGTCGGCAATGAAGGCGCCGAAACTGCCGTGCTGCTTTTCGACATCCAGGATCATCTGGGCATTGCGCGGCACACTCTTGAGCTTGCCCAGATGGCGAATGATCCGTGTGTCCTGCATCAGTCGCTCCAGATGCTCGGCGCCCATGAGCACCACTTTGTCTGGATCGAAGCCAAAGAACACTTGTTCGAACGCCGGCCATTTGGCGTCCACCAGGCTGTGTTTCAACCCGGCGCGAAAAACCCGCAACGCCAGGGTCGACAAGTAGCGATCAGCGCTCAATGAACGCAGGTAGTCGTTGTTCGCTGGCGTCGGCAACTGGGCTTCCAGGGCTGCGGCGCAACCGAAGCGATTAAGACAGTATTCGTTCAACCATTTGTAATCGTGCATGCCTGCTCCGGGTTGGTTCGGGAGTATGGGTCAAGAAGTCTGCTGACCAAGGTGGGGGCGCCGAAACGGCGATGCAAGGTCCCCGGGCGATGTCATGCCCGGGGAAACCAGAGGGGAGCGGGGCGTCAGGCCGGGTTGGCACCTTCGCCAGCGAGCCGGCGATTGAGCTGGAAGCGCCAGCGTACGTAGAGCAGTGCCGAGGTGAATACCGCCAGGCTGGCGAACATTTCCAGCAGGCCGAACAGCTGGCGATTCGGGTCGTAGGCCGCCAGAGCCCCCTTGATGAAGTACAGGTTGACCACAAAGCACATCCACGCGTGTCCGCGAGCACTGCCGCTGAGCATGCCCGGTGCCATCAACAGCAGGGGCACCAGTTCGATCAGCAGGATCACCCAGGGCCGGGCGCCGTGGAGGTCGGCTAGCAGCAGGTAGTAAACGCAGAGCAGGCCTATCAGGCCGAAAAAACAGATCAGGCTGAGGATTCGGGCTATCCGGACCCGAGGTTCCAGCCATTCCACCGGGGGCAGGATCTTCGGCTTTTTAGCCACGGCCGTTCTCCAATTGCTGAGCGGTTTTCGCCAGGCGCAGGCCCAAGGCCCGGCACAGGGCGATTTCATGTTCGTCCAGCGGGCTCTTGCCGTCCGCCCCGGCATGATGGCTTGCGCCATAAGGCGTACCACCGCCGCGGGTTTCCAGCAACGCCGACTCGCTGTAGGGCAGGCCGGTGATCAGCATGCCGTGATGCAACAGCGGCAGCATCATCGACAGCAGGGTGGCTTCCTGGCCGCCATGCAGGCTGGCGGTGGAGGTGAAGACACCGGCGGGCTTGCCCACCAGGGCGCCGGTCAGCCAGAGGTTGCTGGTGCCGTCGAGAAAGTACTTCAGTGGGGCTGCCATGTTGCCGAAGCGAGTCGGGCTGCCCAGGGCCAGGCCCGAGCAGTGCTTCAGGTCGTCGAGACTGGCGTACAGCGCGCCGCTTTCGGGAATGCTCGGTGCCACGGCTTCGCACTCGGTGGAAACTCCCGGCACGGTGCGCAGGCGCGCTTCCAGGCCGGCCTGTTCGACGCCCCGGGCGATCTGCCGGGCCATCTCGTTGGTCGAACCGTTGCGGCTGTAGTAGAGGATCAGGATGTACGGCGCGCTCAAGGCAGGATCTCCAGCACATTTTCCGGTGGGCGCCCGATGATGGCCTTGTCGGCGGTTTCGAGAATCGGCCGCTCCATGAGTTTCGGGTGTTGGGCGATAGCAGCGATCAGTTGTTCTTCGCTGAGGCGGGTGTCCGCCAGGTTGAGCTCTTTGTACTCATCCTCGCCGGTGCGCAACAGTTGGCGCGCACTGAGGCCGAGCTTGCCCAGCAGGCGGTGCAACTGGGTGGCGTCCAGTGGGGTTTCCAGGTAGCGGACCACGGTCGGCGCCAGGCCGCGTTGTTCCAGGAGTTCCAGCGCACCGCGGGATTTCGAGCAGCGCGGGTTGTGATAAAGCGTCAGATCGGTCATGTGCGGGTCGCATCTTGCGTAAGGTGGCGGCTATTCTACCCGCGCGACGGACTCTCCTGAACCTTGGGAGTCGATAGGTCGCAGCGATTATCGGTCATCGATCATTTTTCAAGGCCCCCTTCAACACAGGAAACACGGCATGGCAAGGCAATTGGCAGCAGCATTGGCGATATTCACCACCCTATTGCTGGGCGGCTGCGGGAATGACTACGGGGTCGACCAATACGGCCAGAAAGTCGCCGTCGAGCGCCTCGACAAGCAATGGCTGGTGCTCAACTACTGGGCGGAGTGGTGCGGGCCTTGCCGCACAGAAGTGCCGGAATTGAATGCCCTGAACGAGCAGCTCAAAGGGCAGTCGGCCACCGTGCTGGGGGTCAATTTTGACAATGTGCAGGGCGAGGAGCTCAAGAACGCCAGTGAGAAGCTGGGGATCAAGTTCACGGTGCTGGCGCAGAATCCCGAGCAACTCTTCGATTTGCCACGCAGCGAGGCGCTGCCGGTGACCTACATCATTGACGACAAGGGCAAGGTGCGTGAGCAACTGCTGGGCGAGCAGACCGCCGCGGGTGTACTGGCAAAATTGCAGGCCCTGCGCGGTCATTGATGGGGGACTGCCTGCAGCCGCTGATAGCGTCGGCGGCCGCAGGCGTTGGGGTCAACCTGCCCCGGTTCGGATCAGCCTTCTTCCAGCCACCAGCGCAGCGGCTTGCCTTCGGCAGGCCAGAAGCGCACTTGCTCGATCGGCGAAACATCCCAGCGCTCCACGCTTTCCAAGGCCTGGAGGAAGCGCCGTTCCTGCTCCATCAAGGCTGGAGCACAGAGTTTGCGGGTGCTGCCTACCTTGCCGAAACGGAGCTTTTCGCCGTCCAGAGTGTAAGGCGCGAACCAGTGGTTGCAGCCGCCATTGCCATAGGCGCGACCGTCTTCACCCAAGGTGATGGTCAGGTGGCTGTAATCGATCAGTGGCCGTTCGCCGATCCACTCCAGGACGTAACTGCGATCCTGCTGCAGCTTCAGCGGCTCGGCGGCGCAGCCCATCAGGCCGGCCCCCAGTGCCGCAGTCAGCGCCAGGCGTTTCATTGGCCGGCCTGCTGGCATTTCGGGCAGAGGTGGCGTTCACCCTCACTGGCCCAGCCCAGCTCGGCAATGCGTGCGCTGGCGGCAGGTTTCTGGGCCTTGGTGCCGAGCTTGGCGTCCACTGCGAACTCGAAGTTGAGCTCTGCTGTGCAGCTGTCGCAGTTGACTTGCCATTGATGAATCGCCAGTTCGCCGAATACCGGGCCACGGGCCACGGCGACCCATTGGCCGACCGGATTGATCAGGTGGCGGACGGTGTCCACTGTCAGGCGCATGGACAGGTCCTTGCTGCCCTTGAGTGTGACCAGCAGCACGTCGTCGGTACGGATCGAACCACCGTTGCCGGTGACTTGATAACGACCCGGTACCAGGGCGCGGCATTCGATCAGGGTGTGTTGCGGGTTCATCAGGTTGTAGCGGAAATCGTGTTCGACCATGGGTCCTCCAAATCTGCCGCGTATGCTAGCACGGGCCCCTGCGCCGCAGGTTGCGGGCAGGCGACCTTCGATCAGGCCGTGACCGGGATTTCAGCCTCGGACCTGATTTTGCGGCTGGCCCGCAGCCCAGCTGGCGATGTTGTGCAACGTGGTGTCGGCGATGGCCGCCAGGGCCTCATGGGTCAGGAAGGCCTGGTGCGCGGTGACTATCACATTGGGGAAGGTCAGCAGCCGGGCCAGCACGTCATCCTGCAGGGGCAGGTCGGAACGGTCCTCGAAGAACAGCTGGGCTTCCTCTTCATAGACGTCCAGCCCCAGGTAACCCAGTTGGCCGCTCTTGAGCGCGTCGATCAGCGCCGGTGTATCCACCAGGCCGCCACGCCCGGTATTGATCAGCATGGCCCCGGGCTGCATGTGCGCCAGGCTGTCCTGATTGATCAGGTAGCGACTGTCGTTGGTGAGTGGGCAGTGCAGGCTGATGATCTGCGCCTGGGCCAGTAGCTCCGGCAGGCTCAGGTAGCGGGCCCCCAGGGCCTCGACGGCAGGGTTGGGGAAGGGGTCGTAAGCCAGCAATTGGCAGCCGAAGCCGGCCATGATGCGAGCGAAGGTGGCGCCGATCTGCCCGGTGCCGACAATGCCCACGGTCTTGCCCACCAGATCGAAGCCGGTCAGGCCGTGAAGGGTGAAGTCGCCTTCACGGGTGCGATTGTAGGCTCGATGCAGGCGTCGGTTCAGCGCCAGGATCAGGGCCACCGCATGTTCCGCCACGGCATGGGGCGAGTAGGCCGGGACCCGGACCACATCCAGGCCCAGGCGCTTGGCGGCGGGCAGGTCGACATGGTTGTAGCCGGCTGAACGCAGGGCGATCAGCCGGGTACCGCCGGCGGCCAGTTGCTCCAGCACCGGAGCGCTCAGGTCGTCGTTGATAAAGGCACAGACCACTTCATGGCGCTCGGCCAGGGCCGCGGTGTCCAGGCTCAGGCGGGCGGCCTGGAATTGCAGTTCGATACCCGTGGGCAGGCTGGCGCCGAGAAAACTTTCACGGTCGTAGGTCTGGCTGCTGAAAAGAATCGTACGCATGCTTGCATCCTTGGTCGGGACGCCCAGCATGCAGGCCGGGCGCCGGGCAGGTCTTGTCCTGGATCAGGCGTTGATCCGCGCTTCGGCGGCGAGACGGCTGATGGCGTGGTCCAGCTCATCCAGAGCGGCAAAGGCTTTGACGTCTTCCTGCTTGAGCAGGGTTTCGCTGCGCTGGCAGGCGGCGCGCAACTGCGGCACTCCGCAATATCGGGTGGCTCCGTGCAGGCGGTGGACCCGTTCGATCAGGGCGCTGTGGTCGTTGGCTGCACGAGCGGCGTTGATCGCCTCGCGATCGGCCTCCAGTGAGGCCAGCAACATGGCCAGCATGTCCGCCGCCAGATCAGCCTTGCCGGCCGCCAGGCGCAGGCCTTCGTCCTGATCCAGCACTTGCAGCTCCAGGTTCAGTTCCGAGCGTTCATTGGCTCGCTCCGGGCCTTGATTGCGCAAGGCCAGCCCAGTCCATTTCAGTACCACCTGGGCCAGCTGCCGTTCACTGATGGGCTTGGTCAGGTAATCGTCCATGCCGCTTTGCAGCAGGGCGCGTTTTTCGTTGGCCATGGCATGGGCGGTCAGGGCCACGATGGGCAGTGGCGTGCCATGGCGCTCGCTTTCCCATTGGCGGATCGCCTCGGTACTTTGTCGGCCGTCCATGCCCGGCATTTGCACGTCCATCATCACCAGGTCGAAAGGTTCGTTCTGGATCGCGTTCAGGGCTGCGTAACCGTTGTCCACCGCCAGCACCTTGGCGCCCATGTCCTCCAGCAAGGTCTGGATCAGCAGTAGGTTGGCCGGGTTGTCGTCGACACACAGGACCCGTGGCGCACGGCTGGAGAGGCTTTCCTCCGGCTCGCTGCGGGCCCGGCGCGGGGTGACCAGGTCAGACAGGGCGCGACGCAGTTTGCGGGTGCAGGCCGGCTTGGCCTGCAACTGGCTGTGGGGGTTGGGGACCGACAGGTGGAACAGCGTCTGTTCGGTGGTCGGGCACAGCACCAGGACTTTGCAGCCCAGGTGTTCCAGGTCCCAGATGTGCTGGCTCAGGCGTTCGGGAGACATGTCGTTGGTGGTGATGCCGAGCACGGCCAGGTCAATGGCCTGGTCGCTTTGGTGTACGCCGGTAATGCCATTGGTCAGGGCGTCCAGGGTGTTGAACGGGGTCACTTCCAGGCCGCAGTCTTCCAGTTGATGCTGCAGGGCCTGACGGGCCAGTTCGTGATTCTCCAGCACCGCTACGCGTCGCCCCAGCAATGGCGGACCCGGCAGGTCCTCGGCGTCATCGCGGGTTTTCGGCAGGTTCAGGCTGATCCAGAATTCCGAGCCTTCGCCCGGGGTGCTGTCGACTCCGATTTCGCCACCCATCTGTTCGATCAGGCGTTTGGAGATCACCAGCCCCAGCCCGGTGCCGCCGGGTTGCCGCGACAGCGAGTTGTCGGCCTGGCTGAAGGCCTGGAACAGAGCGCGAACATCCTGGTTGGACAGGCCGATGCCGGTGTCTTGAATGCTGATGCGCAGTTGCACGCTGTCTTCGTGTTCTTCTTCCAGCATCGCCCGGGCGACGATGGTGCCTTCGCGGGTGAACTTGATGGCGTTGCTCACCAGATTGGTGAGGATCTGCTTGAGCCGCAGTGGATCGCCCACCAGGGACAAAGGCGTATCCCGATAGACCAGGCTCACCAGTTCCAGCTGCTTGGCGTGGGCTGCCGGCGCGAGGATGGTCAAGGTGTCCTGCAGCAAGTCCCGCAGGTTGAAGGGAATGCTGTCGAGCACCAGCTTGCCGGCTTCGATTTTCGAGAAGTCGAGGATCTCGTTGATGATCCCCAACAGGCTGTCGGCGGATTTTTCGATGGTGCCCAGGTAATCCAGCTGGCGCGGTGTCAGCTCGCTTTTCTGCAGCAGGTGGGTGAAACCGAGAATGCCATTGAGGGGCGTGCGGATCTCATGGCTCATGTTGGCCAGGAACTCCGACTTGATGCGGCTGGCTTCCAGGGCTTCCTTGCGCGCCAGGTCCAGCTCGATGTTCTGGATCTCGATGGTTTCCAGGTTCTGGCGCACGTCTTCGGTGGCCTGATCGATGCTGTGCTGCAGTTCTTCCTGGGCATTCTGCAGGGTGCTGGCCATGCGATTGATGCCCGAGGCCAGCTCATCCAGCTCCTGGCTGCCCAAGGGCGGCAAGCGGGTTTCCAGGTTGCCGTCCTTGAGTTGCGCCACGGCCTGCTTGATCTGGGTCAGCGGGTTGTTGATGGTCCGCCCCATGCGCACTGCCAGCAGGGCAGCACCGGCCAGGCCGGCGGCAATCAACAGCAGACTGGCGAACAGGCTGCGGTAACCGCGCAACAGCATGCCGCTGTGGGACAGCTCCAGTTCCACCCAGCCCAGCAAACGGTCTGATTCATCGGGGATCAGGTCACCGGCCAGATTGCGGTGGCGGCCGAAGACCGGCAGTTGGTAGCGGGTCGCGTCATTCCCACTGCGTTGCATGATGTGGGTGCTGTTATCGCTGGGCGGTGGATTGAGCATGCTGGGGCCGGCGTGGGCCATGAGCGTGCGATCGGGGGCAAGGAATGACACCGCGCGTACGTCCTGCTGTTCCAGGGCTTGGGTGGCGATGCGTTCGAGCATCGGCGAGTTGCGGTTGCCCATCGCCGGCGCCACCAGGGAGGCCAGTTGTTCGGCGATCATTTCGCCGCGCTGCAGCAGTTGGGTCTGCAGGTCGGAGAGCTGCATCCAGGTGAAGTAGCCGCCCAGTACCAAAGCCATCAGGCTGGTGGGCAGTAAGGTCAGCAACAGTACGCGGCCTTTGATTCCCAGTTTCTTGAGCACGCAACTCTCCTGCTTCCACGCTGTTTTGAAAGGTCGACGGGCACGTCCGTGATGCGCCACCTGCGCAGTGTAACGATTTGCCAGGGGCTGATCTTGGCAAATTGCAGACCGTTAGCCGACAGCCGGAGGGCGGATAGGGGGCTACGACCAAGGCGCTGGTTGCCGCAAACCGGGCAATCTTGAATAATCGCCCAACTGAGAATGACTTGCAGAAGCTAATGACTCCCGTAGCTGTTGAGCCTCCCCGTATCCTGGCAATTGAAGACGACCCGGTGCTCGGTGCCTATGTGCATGAGCAGCTGGGGCGCTGCGGCTTTGCCGTGACCTGGTGCCAGAACGGCCAGGAAGGTCTGGGGATCGCGCGTCGGCAAGCCTTCGATGTGGTGTTGATGGACATCCTGTTACCGGGCATGGACGGCCTGGAGGTGCTGACCCACTTTCGCCGGAGTCACTCCACGCCGGTGCTGCTGATGTCGGCCCTGGGAGCAGAGGCCGATCGCATCAGTGGATTCCGCCTGGGCGCAGACGACTACTTGCCCAAGCCCTTCAGCATGGCCGAGCTGCGGGTACGCATCGAAGCCATCCTGCGGCGAGTGGCCCTGGACCGGCGGCCGACACCACCGAAACTCAGCAGCAGCGTGCAGAGCCTGCGTTTTGATGACGAGCTGTGTGACGTGTTCTTTGCCGAGCGCCCGGCGGGCCTTACCCGTAGCGAATACCGCCTGCTGGAAACCCTGCACCGCAACGTCGATGAGGTGCTGAGCAAGGCCTTCCTTTATCAGCATGTCCTGCAACGCGGGTATGCGGCCCACGATCGCAGTCTGGACATGCATGTCAGTCAGATACGTCGCAAGCTCAAGGCGCTGGGCTACAGCGAACGTGAAGTGCGTACGGTGTGGGGCAAGGGCTATGTGCTGAGTGCCTTCGATGAGCTGGTCTGATCTGCCGGGCCGGCACTCCCTGTTCTGGAAGCTGGCCTGCCTGCTGGTGGCGTTCTGTCTGTTGATGATCTGGTTGAGCTGGTCCTGGGGGCGCTATGTTGAGCAGAAGAACCTGTACCTCGCCGATGAAGCCCGGGCTACCTTGCGCAGTTACGCGCAGGAAGCGGAACAGGCCTGGAAGACCGGCCAGCATGCCGGCGTGGATGTCTGGATCCAGGCAATGGCAGGCCGTGAGAGCACCTGGGTCGGCGTCATCGGCAGTGATCTGCAAGCGCTGAGCAGCTACCCGCTGACAGCGGCCGAGGCTCAGCGCCTGACGTTCCTGCGGGGGGCGGATTGGCCGGTGAGCCGGCACAGTCGCGGGTTGCCCTGGCTGAAAATTCCGTTCCCCGATGATCCGTCTCTCGGCAGTCTGGTCATCGAGCTGCCGCAGCGTTTCATGCCCGGGCGATACCGTGTGTTCTGGCGCGTGATCACCAACGGCGTGATCCCCGGACTGTTCACGCTGCTGCTGTGCGTGGGCTTGTACCGCTTGTTGGTGGTGCCGCTCAATCAGTTGCGGGAGCAGGCCAATGCCTGGCGTGCGGAGCAGTTGAATGTGCGGCTGTGCACCGAGACCACTCAGCGCAAGGACGAGTTGGGGGAGTTGGGGCGAGCGTTCGATCAGATGTCCGAGCGGCTGCAAAGCACCGTGGCTGTGCAGCAGCAGTTGCTGCGGGACCTGTCCCACGAGTTGCGCACTCCCTTGAGTCGTCTGCGGGTGGCTTGCGACAGCGAGCAGAGCCTGGGGGCATTGCGTGAGCGCTTGTCCCGGGAAGTCGACGCCATGCAGCGCCTGGTGGAGGACAGCCTGCAACTGGCCTGGCTGGACACCGAGCGGGCGCCGCTGCCGGAGGAGCAGATTCAGGTCCAGGCCTTGTGGGAAATGCTCAGCGAGAACGCCTGCTTCGAGAGCGGCTGGTCGCCAGCGCAGTTGCGCTGTGATCTGCCGGCGGATTGCTGGGTGCGCGGGCATCTCAATACCCTGGCCCAGGCTCTGGAAAACATCCTGCGCAATGCCATCCGGCATTCGCCACCCGGGGCTCTGGTCATCCTCGATGGTCGACGTGACGCTGAATATTGGCATCTGTGGCTGGACGACCAAGGGCCGGGGGTAGCGGAAGAGGCGTTGGAGCGCATGTTCGATCCGTTTATCCGTCTGGACGGTTCACGGCCGGGAGATGGAGGTTTCGGCCTCGGCCTGAGCATTGCGCGCAATGCGGTGGAGCGCCAGGGAGGTCGTTTGTGGGCGCAGAACACGGCCCATGGCTTGCGTGTTCACATGCGCTTGCCGGAGGCTTGAGACGACCCTGTGCCGCCTTATATCAATAAGCCATAAGCCCCGCACTTTGCGTGATATGGCGCTTGGGCGTTTGCCGGTATGATAGGCGCCCCCGCAGTCTGGATTGCGAATACGCCATGACCTTGCAGTACCCAACCATCGCCGATTGCGTCGGCAACACCCCGCTGGTTCGTTTGCAGCGCCTGCCTGGCGCCACCAGCAATACCCTGCTGCTCAAGCTCGAGGGCAATAACCCGGCGGGTTCGGTCAAGGACCGCCCGGCACTGTCGATGATCACCCGCGCCGAGTTGCGTGGGCAGATCCAGGCCGGGGATACCCTGATCGAAGCGACGTCGGGCAACACCGGGATCGCCCTGGCCATGGCTGCCGCGATCAAGGGTTACAAGATGATCCTGATCATGCCCGACAACTCCAGCGCCGAGCGCAAGGCGGCAATGACCGCCTATGGTGCCGAGCTGATCCTGGTGAGCCAGGAAGAGGGCATGGAAGGCGCCCGTGACCTGGCCGAGCGGATGCAGGCCGAAGGCCGTGGCAAGGTGCTCGATCAGTTCGCCAACGGCGACAACCCGGAGGCCCACTACACTGGCACCGGTCCCGAAATCTGGCGCCAGACCCAGGGCAGCATCACCCACTTCATCAGCTCGATGGGCACCACCGGCACCATCATGGGCACTTCGCGCTATCTCAAAGAACAGAATCCCCAGGTGCAGATCGTGGGTCTGCAGCCGATGGAAGGCTCGGCGATTCCCGGCATTCGCCGCTGGCCCGAGGAGTACCTGCCGAAGATCTATCAGGCCAGCCGGGTCGATCGCATCGTCGATATGGCCCAGAGCGAAGCTGAAGACGTGACCCGGCGCCTGGCTCGGGAAGAGGGCATCTTCTGCGGCGTGTCTTCCGGTGGTGCGGTGGCGGCGATGCTGCGCCTGTCCCGGGAAGTGGAAAACGCGGTCATGGTCGCGATCATCTGTGACCGTGGCGATCGTTACCTGTCGACCGGCATTTTCGATGCGCCCAACTGATGGCTAAGCACGAGAGAGGCCTGCGCTTCCAGCCTGCGGGCGGTAGCCGGGCCCCACAGATTCCGGTGGGCAAGAAGCAGCGGTTGGCTATCCAGCGTCTGGCCAATGATGGCCGTGGCATTGCCTTTGTCGAAGGGCGTACCTGGTTCGTCAGCGGTGCCCTGGCCGGTGAAGAAGTCGAAGCTCGGGTGTTGGGCAGCCATGGCAAAGTGGTGGAGGCCCGTGCCGAGCGCATCTTCAACGCCAGTGATCTGCGTCGCCCGGCGGCCTGCGCCCACGCCGGGCGTTGCGGCGGTTGCAGTGTCCAGCACCTGCCCCATGCCGAACAGCTTGCCCTGAAACAGCGCATGCTCGCCGAGCAGTTGTCCAAGGTCGCGGGTGTCGAGCCCGAGGCCTGGGCCGCTCCCTTGAGCGGTCCCGAGTTCGGCTATCGGCGTCGCGCCCGGGTGGCGGTGCGCTGGGACGCCAAGGGCAAGCAACTTGAGGTGGGTTTCCGTGCTGCCGGTAGCCAGGACATTGTCGCCATCGACGATTGCCCGGTGCTGGTACAGGCTTTGCAACCTGTCATGAACCGTTTGCCCGCTATGCTGCGACGCTTGAGCAAGCCTCAGGCACTGGGGCATGTGGAGTTGTTCAGTGGTTCGGCGCTAGCGGTGCTGTTGCGCCATATGGCGCCGTTGTCCGAGAGCGACCTGACGATCCTCAAGGACTTCTGCGATTTCCATCAGGCGCAATTGTGGCTGCACGGTGAAGGTGAGCCGCAACCCTTTGATCCATCGCAGTCACTGGGTTATCGCCTGGAGACCTGGGATCTGCACCTGGCGTATCGGCCGGGTGACTTCGTCCAGGTCAATGCGGGGGTCAATGAAGCGATGGTGGCCCAGGCTCTGGAGTGGCTCGCGCCGCAAGCTCAGGAGCGGGTGCTGGATTTGTTCTGCGGCCTGGGCAACTTCGCCTTGCCGCTGGCTCGGCAGGTGCGGGAAGTGGTGGCAGTGGAAGGCGTGGCGACCATGGTGGCGCGGGCCGCTGAAAATGCTGCCAGCAACAATTTGCATAACACGCGCTTTTTTCAAGCCGATTTATCCCAACCTCTGAGTGCTGCCGAGTGGGCTGATGAAGGCTTTTCTGCGGTACTCTTGGACCCACCCCGCGACGGTGCTTTCGAGGTGGTCCGCCACTTGGCGAGCCTGGGTGCCAAGCGGTTGGTGTACGTGTCATGCAATCCGGCAACTTTGGCTCGTGACACGGTCGAACTGATCAAGCAGGGCTATAGGTTAAAACGTGCCGGGATCCTCGATATGTTTCCTCAGACGGCGCATGTCGAGGCCATGGCGTTATTCGAAGCGAGCTAGGATGGCTTGTCTAATCCGACTGATCTTTCTGGTGTGGTTCGCTGGCCCTGCGAGCTGTGCCCGAGCGTTGAAGATCAGCGATTTGACGCATTGAATGTGCGTCGTAGGGAAGGTAAAGCAAGATGGTACAGGTGAGAGCGCACCAGCCGATCAACACCGACGGCAGTATCAATCTCGAGGCATGGCTTGATCATACGGTCAGCGTCGACATGGTACTGGACCGTGAAGCCTTGAAAGAGGCCTGCGAGTTCGCTCGTGAGGCCGAGCTACAACACATTGCCGCCAAAGGCCTGAGCTCCGAGGGCGTGTCGAGTTTCAGCACGGGCCTGGAGATCGCCGAGATTCTTGCTGATCTCAAACTGGACCAGGATTCCCTGGTCGCCGCGGTACTGTACCGCGGCGTCCGCGAGGGCCAGATCCAGTTGCCGGCGGTCAGCCAGCGTTTTGGTCCGGTGGTGGCCAAGCTGATCGATGGTGTGCTGCGCATGGCAGCCATCACCGCCAGTCTCAGTCCTCGCCAGTCCCTGGTACTCGGCACTCAGGCGCAGGTTGAAAACCTGCGCAAGATGCTGGTGGCCATGGTCGATGACGTGCGGGTGGCGCTGATCAAGCTGGCGGAGCGAACCTGTGCCATTCGTGCGGTGAAAAGCGCCGACGAAGAGAAGCGCAATCGAGTGGCCCGGGAAGTCTTTGACATCTACGCGCCCCTGGCTCATCGCCTGGGCATCGGCCATATCAAGTGGGAGCTGGAGGACCTGTCCTTCCGGTACCTGGAGCCCGAGCAATACAAGCAGATCGCCAAGCTCCTGCATGAGCGGCGCCTGGATCGCGAACGCTTCATCAGCGACGTGATGAACCAGCTGCAGAACGAACTGAAGGCCACTGGGGTCAACGCCGACATCAGTGGGCGGGCCAAACACATCTACTCCATCTGGCGCAAAATGCAGCGCAAGGGTCTGGAGTTCAGCCAGATCTACGATGTGCGCGCCGTGCGGGTGCTGGTGCCGGAAATGCGCGACTGCTACACCGCACTGGGCATCGTGCATACCTTGTGGCGGCATATTCCCAAGGAATTCGACGACTACATCGCCAACCCCAAGGAAAACGGCTATCGCTCGCTGCACACCGCGGTGATCGGCCCCGAGGGCAAGGTGCTGGAAGTGCAGATCCGCACCCACGCGATGCACGAGGAAGCGGAGCTGGGGGTGTGTGCCCACTGGAAGTACAAGGGCACCGACGTCAAGTCCGGCTCCAACCATTACGAAGAGAAAATCTCCTGGCTGCGTCAGGTGCTGGAATGGCACGAGGAGCTGGGGGACATCGGCGGCCTGGCCGAACAGCTGCGGGTGGATATCGAGCCGGATCGGGTGTACATCTTCACCCCCGACGGCCACGCCATCGACCTGCCCAAGGGCGCCACGCCGCTGGACTTCGCTTATCGGGTGCACACCGAGATCGGCCACAACTGCCGTGGCGCGAAGATCAACGGGCGCATCGTGCCCCTCAACTACAGCCTGCAGACCGGCGAGCAGGTGGAGATCATCACCAGCAAGCACGGCACCCCGAGTCGCGATTGGCTGAACCCGAACCTGGGTTACGTCACCACGTCCCGGGCGCGGGCGAAGATCGTCCACTGGTTCAAGCTGCAGGCTCGCGATCAGAACGTCGCCGCCGGCAAGACCCTGCTGGAACGCGAGCTGAATCGTCTCGACCTGCCTCAGGTGGACTTCGACAAGTTGGCCGACAAGGCCAACATGAAGACTGCCGAGGACATGTTCGCGGCTCTGGGTGCGGGCGATTTGCGCCTGGCGCAACTGGTCAACCTGGCCCAGCAACTGGTGGAGCCCGAGCGCGGCAACGAGCAGTTGGAGCTGATCCCGCGCAAGGCCGCCGGCTACAAGCCGGGCAAGCGTGGCGACATCCAGATCCAGGGGGTGGGCAACCTGATGACCCAGATGGCGGGTTGCTGCCAGCCGCTGCCGGGGGATGCGATCGTCGGTTACATCACCCAGGGCCGTGGCGTGAGCATTCACCGCCAGGACTGTGCCTCGGTGCTGCAACTGGCCGGGCGCGAGCCGGAGCGGATCATCCAGGTCAGCTGGGGGCCGGTGCCGGTGCTCACCTATCCGGTGGACATCATCATTCGCGCCTACGACCGTTCCGGCCTGCTGCGTGACGTGTCCCAGGTGCTGCTCAATGAGCGCATCAACGTATTGGCGGTCAACACTCGTTCGAACAAGGAGGACAACACTGCGTTGATGTCCTTGACCATCGAAATTCCGGGCCTGGATGCATTGGGACGTTTGCTGGGGCGCATCTCCCAGCTGCCGAACATCATCGAGACCCGGCGCAATCGAACCCCGTGATGCCCGCATGAAATGGATGAACTGATGTACAGCCTTGAAGACCTGCGCCACCTGATGGCGCGCCTGCGGGACCCGCAATACGGTTGCCCGTGGGACATCAAGCAGAACTACGCCAGTATCGTTCCCCATACCTTGGAGGAGGCCTATGAGGTCGCCGACGCCATCGAGCGCGGCGACTTCGACCACTTGCAGGGTGAGCTGGGCGATCTGCTGTTCCAGGTGGTGTATTACAGCCAGCTGGCCCGGGAGGAGGGGCGCTTCGAATTCGATGGGGTGGTGGACAGCATCACCCGCAAGCTGATTCGCCGGCATCCCCATGTATTCCCTACTGGCGACTTGTACGCGCCGCTGGATATCCCGCGGCTCAATGAGGAGCAGGTCAAGGAGCGCTGGGAGCAGATCAAGGCCGAGGAACGGGCAGAGAAGTCCGACGCTCCGCAGCAGCTGTCCCTGCTCGATGATGTGCCGGTGGCCCTGCCGGCCCTGTCCCGCGCGGCCAAGTTGCAAAAGCGCGCGGCGCAGGTCGGCTTCGACTGGCCGGACGCCCTGCCGGTGGTGGACAAGGTTCGTGAGGAACTGGACGAGGTGCTGGAGGCCATGGCCGACAACGACCCGGCAGCCATCACTGATGAAATCGGTGACTTGCTGTTTGTCGTGGTCAACCTGGCCAGGCACCTGAAGGTCGACCCGGAAACCGCCTTGCGCGGTGCCAATGCCAAGTTCGATCGGCGCTTCCGATTTATCGAGCAGGCATTGCGCGACACCGGCCGTCCCGTGGAAGATTGCACCCTCGAAGACTTGGACGCCCTGTGGGGTGAAGCCAAGCGTCAGGAAAAGAATTTGCCCAGCTGTGGCTGAGGCCGTTGCCTAAGTGAGTAAGCACCATGAGCCTTTCCCTTCGCGACCAGTTGCTCAAAGCAGGGCTGGTCAACCAAAAGCAGGCCAAGCAGGTCAGCAAAGACAAGCAGAAGCAGCAGCGCCTGGCCCATAAAGGCCAGATCGAACTCGATGACTCCCAGCAGCGCGCAGCCCAGGAAGCCATGGCCGAGAAGGTCAAGCGTGACCAGGAGCTCAATCGTCAGCAGCAGGAGAAGGCCGAGCAGAAGGCCCGTGCAGCGCAGATCAAGCAACTGATCGAAGTCTCGCGTCTGCCCAAGCTGAACACCGAGGATTACTACAACTTCGTCGACGACAAGAAGGTCAAGCGTCTGTCGGTGAACACCCTGATGCGCAACAAGCTCAGCAGTGGCTCCCTGGCCATCGTTCACCACGGTGGTGGTTACGAGGTGATTCCGCGGGAGGCGGCGCTGAAGATTCAGGAGCGCGATCCGCGGCGTATCGTACAGCTCAATACTCCCACCGAGGCGCCGGATGAGGATGATCCATACGCGGCCTATCAGATCCCTGATGATCTGATGTGGTAAGCATCCGGTAACGACCAACCCCGCTCATGGCGGGGTTGGTCGTTTATGGGGAGCAGGTAGGAATCCGCGTGGAGATCCCGGTGCTCCTGCGCTGACGTTGAGTCAGGAACTCTGAGGCGCGCGGTTCTGCTCGAGTTTTTCCAGTTCAGCCTTGTAGCTGTGGGCGTCGCTCTCGGAGTGGAACATGCCCACCAGCATGTCTTGTTGATGTACATCCCAGATCCGTACACCCGCGGCTACGCCTTCATGGGACATATGTGAATCGTCGCGTTCAGTTACTTTTACAGTCATCTGCTAGCTCCAATCTCGGTTGATCTGCAGCAAGGCGTGTGCAGGGCTCTTTTATATATTTTGTTAGCTTGCTAAGTAAATTGCCTGGATCTGCAACAGACCTTTGCAGGATCGGCGACAATCCCGCAGGCCGCGAAAACCGTGACATTTCGCCGCAGTCGGCGAAGTTTCATGACAAAAGTTTCATCTAGGAGGGCTTGCCCCGGCGTCTGGCAGGCGGACATGGAGTGACATTTCAAGCAAAAAAAAGCCCCGCTTTCGCGAGGCTTTGATCGTGCTGCGGCTTAACTGCCTTTGACTGTCTTGCCGTTGACGGTGCCGTTGAGGAGCATGATGTTGTACTCCTTGCCGTCGGTTTCCACCTGTTGCAGGCGTACCAGCAGGTAATCCCAGTCCTTGGCGAACCACATCACGGTGATGCGTTTGCTCTGTGTCGGGTCGCGCACGCGCTCGACCTTGATCGCATCGATCTGGCCGGCCTTGGTGTCGACCTTCTCCGAGCCCAGGACGCGGAAGTCATAGGTGTCGACTTCACCGCCATCGACCACTTGATAGCTCATGGTCTTCTTGCCGGCGGCTACGTCATGCTGCAGGGCCAGCTGGTAGGTGGATTTGTCCACCATGCCGGTATTCAGAGGCAGCTTGACCGCATCGCCGCGGTCGGTGCCGGTGACCATCTTCGCGCTCCAGTCGAAGTCCAGGTCGGCTTTCTTGGCCTTGCCCAGACCACCGCGTTCGAAGTGATAGGACTGGGGCACCAGGGTGTCCTTGTCCAGGGTCAGGGTGCTTTCTTCACTCAGGCTGGCGATCATCATCGATGCCTTGAAGCTGAGTTTCCACGTGCCGTTGGCGGTTTTTTCCAGGCTGCGTTCAGCTGTGCCGCTCATGGGCAACTGCTTCCAGTCGGCGGTATAGCTGGCGGAGAACGGTTGAAGGTCTGCCGCCTGCACAACCGGCAGGGCGAACAGAGCACAAGCGAAGAGCAGGGCGCGACGCATAAAATCTCCTAGGTTCGAATCAAATAGCCGCTGGCGGCCAGTAATTGACCATCCAGTAAAGCACCCTGATCGCCGAGCGTCAGCCGACCTTCGGCAAACCAGCGTACGGCCATGGGGTAAATCCGGTGTTCCTGGACGTGCACTCGCTGCGCCAGGCTTTGCGGCGAGTCGTGCAACTCTACCGGGATCACAGCCTGTACGACCAGAGGCCCGCCATCGAGTTCCTCGGTGACGAAGTGCACACTGCAACCGTGCTCGGTATCTCCGGCCTCCAGCGCCCGCTGATGAGTGTGTAACCCTTTATATTTGGGTAGCAGCGAGGGATGGATATTCAACAGGCGGCCCTGGTAGTGGCGGACGAATCCAGCGCTGAGAATGCGCATGAACCCGGCCAGTACCACCAGTTTTGGTTGGAAGGTATCGATCAGCTCGATCAACCCCTGGTCGAAGGCCTCGCGGCCTTCGAAGGTGGTGTGATCAAGGAAGCGGGTAGCGATACCCGCTTCCTTGGCGCGCTGCAGGCCATAGGCGTCAGCGCGGTTGGAGATCACGGCAGCGATGCGAAACGGACTGTCGTCGGTCCGCGCGTTGTCGATCAGGGCTTGCAGGTTACTGCCGGTGCCGGACAGCAGCACCACAACATCACAGGTCGGCGACATCCGCTCTTGCATCAGTGGGCCTTGAGGTTCTTCAGCTCAACCTGGGCCGCGCCTTCGGCTGCGGTGGCGATTTGGCCAATGACCCAAGGCTGCTCGCCAGCTTCGCGCAGAACGTTCAGGGCGTTTTCGACCTGGTCCTGGGCGACGCAGATGACCATGCCCACGCCACAGTTCAGTACGCGGTGCATTTCGTGTTCGTCGACGTTGCCTTGCTCTTGCAGCCAGTCGAAGACCGCCGGACGCTTCCAGCTCGCCACATCGACCACCGCCTGGGCGCCTTTTGGCAGCACGCGCGGGATGTTGTCCAGCAGGCCGCCGCCGGTAATGTGGGCCATGGCCTTGACCGCGCCAGTGTCCTTGATCAGCTTGAGCAGCGGCTTGACGTAGATGCGGGTCGGGGCCATCAGCAGGTCGGTCAGTGGCTTGCCGTCCAGCTGGATGCTTTCGATGTCGGCACCGGATACTTCGATGATCTTGCGGATCAGCGAGTAGCCGTTGGAGTGCGGGCCGGAAGACGGCAGGGCCAGCAGGGCGTCACCGGCGGCGACTTTCGAGCCGTCGATGATTTCGGCTTTTTCCACCACGCCGACGCAGAAACCGGCCAGGTCGTAGTCTTCGCCCTCGTACATGCCTGGCATTTCAGCGGTTTCGCCGCCCACCAGGGAGCAGCCGGACAGTTCGCAGCCGGCGCCGATGCCGGTCACTACCTGGGCTGCGGTGTCGACGTTGAGCTTGCCGGTGGCGTAGTAGTCGAGGAAGAACAGCGGTTCGGCGCCGCAGACCACCAGATCGTTGACACACATGGCCACCAGGTCGATGCCGATGCTGTCGTGCTTGTTCAGGTTCAGGGCCAGGCGCAGCTTGGTGCCGACGCCGTCAGTACCGGAAACCAGTACAGGCTGCTTGTAGCCGGCCGGGATTTCGCAGAGGGCGCCGAAACCGCCCAGGCCGCCCATGACTTCCGGGCGCGCAGTGCGCTTGGCGACGCTCTTGATGCGTTCGACCAATGCTTCACCGGCGTCGATGTCTACACCGGCGTCTTTGTAGCTCAGGGAGGGTTGCTTGCTCATGATCCAGGCCTTTAGGGGGGATTCAGGGGGTATCGACCGAACCAGAGAGCCTGCTGAAACACTGCAAAAGGGTTTCAGGGTGCCCAGCTGATGCCGGTCTGCGAAGGCGCGCGATTTTATCAGGCTTGAGGGGCAGCGGCCATCCTCGGGCCGACGGGTAGAGGCATATCCGGTTAAAAAACTGCGATTGGCCGTGTTGGTGCCCCTGCCCATGCCTGTATAAGGTATAGCGCTCAAGTGGCTATCGTTATGACAGTGCGAAAACAATCGGGCGACGGGTGAATGTTTTGCCGGGGCTTGTGGTCACAGCCTTGCTCGCAGCGGTTCATGGGTACTGTTTCAATCGTTTTTTGTCGTCGGGAATCTTCCATGCGTCTGGGTAAATTTCTATTTGTGGGCTGTTTGTCATTGGTCAGCCTGGCGAGTCATGCCGAAACCCTCAATGGCTTGTATCAGGTGCGTGAGCCGGTGAGCAGCCAGTCGCCCGAAGAGCGCAACCAGGCCACCCAGCGAGCACTGGAAACCCTGGTGCTGCGTCTCACTGGTGACGCCAAGGCTGCGCAGGGTCCCGGTCTGGCAGCGATCCGCAAGGACCCGCAGCAGATCATCAGTCAGTACGGTTATGACGCCGGGCCGCCGGAAAGCTTGCAGGTGGACTTCGATCCGGTCAGTACCGATCGTGCCCTGCGTCAGGCGGGGTTGCCATTGTGGGGAAGCAATCGGCCGTCGATCCTCGGTTGGTGGCTGAGTGACTCAACCGAAGGCTCGAGCCTGGTCGGGGATGGCCAGGCCAGTGCCGCGCCCCTGCGGCGAGCCGCTCAGCATCGTGGCCTGCCTCTGCGTTTGCCTCTTGGCGACCTGGATGAGCAGATCGTCGCGACGGCGCCGAATCTCGAAGGCGCCGACCCGACTCCGCTGCGTGAAGCTTCTGAGCGCTACGGCGCAGATGCGCTGTTGGCGGTACATGCTCGTGAAGAGGGCGGCCAATGGCAGGCCAAGTGGCGGTTGTGGCTTGGCGATCAGAAAGAGCAAGGCACTGTTCAGGGGGCTGATACCGCCGCCCTGGCAGATGGCGTGTTGCTTGCGGTGAGTCAGCGTCTGGCACCGCGTTTCGTTACCCGTCCCGGTGTTTCCAGTGAGCAGTTGCTGGAAGTGCAGGGCATGACCCTGGAGCACTATGCCGCCTTGGGGCACCTTTTGGAGCCTTTCGGTGCGCAGTTGCAGAGTATCGACGGTGACCGGGTCGTCTATCGGGTCAATGGCAGCGCGGAGCAACTGCGGGCGCAGTTGTCCCTGGCCAAGCTGCAAGAGATCCCGGCTGATGAGGTGCCGGCTCCCCAGGTGTCTGTGCAAGGCGGGCAAGGCACCGCGCCGGTCGCAGCGCCTGCGACACCGGCACAGTTGCGTTTTCGTTGGTAGCAGGTTGATTTCCTTCTATATAGAAGCAGGAGTGGTTTATGGCTGATACGCGTCGTTGGGTCTGGTTGGGTGGAGTGCTCCTGGTTTGTGGGTTGGTTTACCTGCTGCACCCGATCCTGAGTCCGTTCCTGGTGGCGCTGTTGCTGGCCTATCTGTTCGACCCCTTGGTGGATCGCCTGGAAAAATGGGGGCTGTCCCGAACCTGGGGTGTGGTGGCTGTGTTTGCGCTGTTCACCCTGATCGTGATGACGCTGCTGCTGGTATTGGTGCCGATGCTGGCCAAGCAGTTGCTGCGATTGTATGAATTGGCGCCGCAAATGCTCGACTGGATGCAGCACTCGGCAATGCCCTGGGTGCAGTCCCGGCTGGGGTTGGCGGATGGCTTCTGGAAGTTCGACAAGGTCAAGGCTGCCATCAGCGAGCATATGGGGCAGACCACGGACATCGTGGGTGTGGTGCTGAGCCAGGCCACGGCTTCGGGTTTGGCGCTGATCGGCTGGCTGGCCAACCTGGTACTGATCCCGGTGGTCAGCTTCTACCTGCTGCGGGACTGGGATCTGATGATGGCCAAGATCCGGAGCCTGTTGCCGCGCAATCGCGAGGAGCGGGTGATGTCCCTGGCGGGTGAGTGTCATGAGGTGCTGGGGGCATTTGTCCGCGGGCAATTGTTGGTGATGCTGGCTCTCGGGGTGATCTATGCGGCAGGGCTGATGTTGGTAGGGCTCGAGCTGGGCTTGTTGATCGGCCTGATTGCCGGTTTGGCAGCGATCGTGCCGTACATGGGCTTTGTCATAGGCATTGGAGCTGCGCTGATAGCCGGTCTGTTCCAGTTTGGTGGCGACTTGTACCCGATGCTCGGCATCGTTGCGGTATTCATGGTCGGGCAGGCGCTGGAGGGGATGGTGCTGACGCCGTTGCTGGTAGGTGATCGCATTGGTCTGCATCCGGTGGCGGTAATCTTTGCCATTCTTGCGGGTGGCGAGCTGTTCGGGTTTACCGGGGTGCTGCTGGCTCTGCCGGTGGCGGCGGTGATCATGGTGCTCGTACGCCATGTGCATGACCTGTACAAGGACTCGGACATCTACAGTGGTGCTGAAGACCCCGAACTGTAGGCGGGCAAAAGGCTCGACGAGCAGGGGCGCCCATTCATGACTGTCCATCTGTTGCTGTCCGGGCTGTCAAAGAATCCCCTTTGCCCCGCTTCGGCTGACGCAAACCTTTGATTTTGCTTGTGGTCTGCTGCATTGTGCGCTCGGCGTCACGGGTATAAACTTTGCAAACTTTACACAGAGGCCACTAACGGTTCCTTTGGAACTGTTCAGTCAGCATGAAACCGATTCAGCTGCCCCTAGGTGTGCGTCTGCGTGATGACGCCACCTTCATCAACTACTATCCAGGCGCCAATGCCGCTGCACTCGGCTACGTCGAGCGCCTATGCGAAGCCGACGCCGGTTGGACCGAAAGCCTGATCTACCTCTGGGGCAAGGACGGCGTAGGTCGTACGCACTTGCTGCAGGCGGCGTGTTTGCGTTTCGAGCAGTTGGGGGAGCCGGCAGTTTACCTGCCGCTGGCAGAGTTGCTGGATCGTGGTATCGAGATTCTCGACAATCTTGAACAGTACGAATTGGTCTGCCTGGATGATCTGCAGGCGGTGGCCGGCAAGGCCGATTGGGAAGAGGCGCTGTTCCATCTGTTCAATCGCTTGCGTGACAGTGGTCGGCGCTTGCTGATCGCGGCCTCGACCTCGCCCCGGGAGTTGCCGGTGAAACTGGCGGACTTGAAGTCCCGTCTGACCCTGGCGCTGATATTCCAGATGCGTCCGCTCTCTGATGAAGATAAATTGCGTGCCCTGCAACTGCGTGCGTCCCGTCGTGGGCTGCATCTGACCGATGAAGTCGGGCATTTTATTCTGACTCGCGGGACTCGCAGCATGAGTGCACTTTTCGAGTTGCTCGAGCGCCTTGATCAGGCCTCATTGCAAGCTCAGCGCAAGCTGACCATTCCTTTCCTGAAAGAGACTCTGGGCTGGTAAAACCAAGGCCTGCAGCGCTTCGCTGGAAGGCGTTCGGCATATTTCAGGCGTCAGAAAACGCACCTTTGGAAGGGTTTCCAGAGGCGGGCGGACTTAAAATGGGCTTAAAGCCTTAGATGTACGGAAGAAACTCATAAGTCACATTCTGATCGATTGAATTTGCAAATGAGGGCGATAGAAGGCATAGTCGCGTCTTCTTTTATTTCAAGCCACGGTCGTGCCCATGCTAAATCGCTTCGCACCCCTCGTGCCTCTCGCACTCGTTACCCTGTTGTTTGGTTGCGCTTCTCACACCCCTGTGTCTCAGCAGCAACCCGTGCAACAGGCTCAAGTCTCCGCAAAAAACCAGTCTTCCGCTGTTTACCAGGAAGAGCTGGCAACTGAAAAGGAACTGGCAGAGTTCTCTGACAGCAAGCCTTACCAGTTGCCAGTTCTGGCTGACAGCATCCTTGAGCGCGGCATGTCCCTGATCGGTACCCGTTACCGTTTCGGCGGTACCTCGGAAGCCGGCTTCGATTGCAGCGGTTTCATTGGTTATCTGTTTCGCGAAGAGGCGGGCATGAACCTGCCGCGCTCCACTCGCGAAATGATCAACGTCAAGGCTCCTCTGGTAGCGCGTAACAACCTCAAGCCGGGCGATCTGCTGTTCTTCAGCACCAACGGTCGCGGGCGCGTCAGCCACGCCGGTATCTATCTGGGGGATGATCAGTTCATCCACTCCAGCAGCCGTCGCAGTGGCGGCGTGCGAGTAGACAGCCTGGGTGACAGCTATTGGAGCAAGACCTTCATCGAAGCCAAGCGAGCCCTCGCCATGGCACCGACTGTGGTCACTGCACGTAAATAAGCTGACTGTTTGTAGGGCGAAGTTAAAGTCTTACTTGAAGTTTGGCGTGTAGGCGCTAGAATCCTGATCTATTGTTGAAACTAACCGCGTAAGCCCTGCTTACGCGGTTTTGTTTTCAGTACCACGGCAGAGAAAGCCGCATCCCGATCAGGATTGTTCAGCTTATGTCGACCTCGGCCCGTTTCGCGCTTATTGCCCTCGCTGCACTGCTCAGTGCTTGCGCCAGTCGTACACCGCCTCCGGCGCCTGTGGTACGTGCTCCTGTATTCAATTCCTCCCAGGCCTTTTCTCCGGTTGCCGAAGACGTACTGTTTCGCGCCTTGGGTCTGGTAGGCACGCCCTATCGCTGGGGTGGCAATACACCGGACTCCGGATTCGATTGCAGCGGTTTGATTGGTTATGTCTACCGTGATGCGGCGGGTATTTCCTTGCCGCGCTCGACTCGGGAAATGATCGGCATGCAGGCGCCGGATGTGGGCAAGAATGCCTTGCAGACCGGTGACCTGATCTTCTTCGCCACCAATGGCGGTTCTCAGGTCAGCCATGCCGGGATCTATGTTGGCGAAGGGCGTTTCGTGCACGCCCCGGCCACAGGTGGCACCGTGAAGCTCGACAGTCTGTCCAAAGCCTATTGGCAGAAGGCCTACCTGAGCGCCAAGCGTGTACTGCAGCCGGAACATCTGGCGCACAACCCATAACACTTCTCCGGTCGAGGTGCTCGTGACTGCTCGTACCCTCAACCTCGACGATGCCCTTTATCAGTACCTGCTGGACGTTTCACTGCGTGAGACGCCCTTATTGCGTCGTTTGCGTGACGAAACCCAGGCGCTGCCCAATGCGCGCTGGCAGGTGGCGCCGGAGCAGGGGCAGTTCCTCGCGCTGCTGATCAAGCTGACCGGTGCTCGCCGCATCCTCGAGGTCGGGACCTTCACCGGCTATAGCGCCTTGTGCATGGCCCAGGCGCTGCCCGACGATGGTTTGTTGATCTGTTGTGATATTCCCGGCGATTACAATGCCACCGCCTGTCGTTACTGGAAGGACGCCGGAGTCGACCAGCGTATTGACCTGCGCCTGGCGCCCGCGCTGCAGACTCTGGCTGGCCTGGAGCAGGCGGGCCAGCTTGAGTCTTTCGATCTGATCTTTATCGATGCGGACAAGGCCAATTATCCAGCCTATCTGGAGTTTGCCCTGCGTTTGCTGCGAGTTGGGGGCCTGGCGGTGTTCGACAACACGCTATGGAGCGGGCGAGTGCTGGAGGCGAATGCCGCCAGTGAGGATACCCGAGCCATCCAGACGCTCAATCGCGCCTTGAAGGATGACTCGCGTATCGACCTGTCGCTGCTTCCCTTGGGGGATGGCCTGACCCTGTGCCGCAAGCGTTGAACTCAGGGCGCTTTGGCGGCGGATACCCGCCAGATCTTGTTGCCGACGTCATCGGCGACCAATAGCCCCCCTTGCTGATCGATGACTACCCCGACCGGGCGTCCCAGGGCTTTTTCATCGGCATTGAGAAAGCCGCTGAGTACGTCGATCGGTTGTCCCTGGGGTTTGCCTGCACGGAAAGGCACGAATATCACCTTGTAGCCGCTGTGGGGCTTGCGGTTCCAGGAGCCGTGCTGGCCGATGAAGGCTCCTTCGGTAAAGGGCGCGGGAAGTTTGCTGCCTTCGGCGAAGGTCAGGCCCAGTGAGGCTGTATGCGGGCCCACGGCATAATCCGGGGCGATTGCCTTGCTCACCTGTTCGAGGTTTTGTGGCTTGACCCGCACGTCCACGTGTTGCCCGTAGTAACTGAAGGGCCAGCCATAAAAAGCCCCGTCCTTGACCGAGGTGATGTAGTCCGGAACCAGGTCGCTGCCTATTTCGTCGCGCTCATTGACGGCGGTCCATAGCGCTCCACTGACCGGCTCCCAGGCCAGGCCATTGGGATTGCGCAGGCCGGTGGCGAACAGGCGATGCTTGCCGCTGGCTCGATCCACTTCCCAGATGGCTGCACGGCCTTCTTCTTTATCCAGGCCGTTTTCCCCAACGTTACTGTTCGAGCCGACGGTGACATACAGCTTGCTTGCGTCCTTGCTGGCGATGACGTTCTTGGTCCAGTGGTGGTTGAGTGTGCCGCCGGGGAGGTCGAGCACCTTGGTGGGGGCTGCGCTGATGTGGGTGTCACCGGCCTGATAGGGGAAGCGCAGTAGCTTGTCGGTGTCCGCTACATACAGATCATTGCCCACCAGGGTCATGCCGAATGGGGAGTTGAGGTTCTCCAGGAACAAGCTGCGGGTTTCGGCTACGCCGTCGTGATCCTGGTCTCGCAACAGGGTAATGCGATTGGCGCTGGGGACGGTTGCGCCGGCGCGGCCCATCACTTTTCCGGCGATCCAGCCGCGAATGCCCTGGCTGTCATCCGGCTTGGGCGGTGCATTGGTTTCAGCTACCAATACATCGCCATTGGGTAATACATACAGCCAGCGTGGGTGGTCGAGGTTTTCGGCGAAGGCGGCAACCTGCGTGCCGGCTGCTGCCGTGGGTTTTGCGCCCTCGGGCCAGCCGATGGCGGGGGCAATATTGACCGTGGGGATCAGCGTGGGATTGGGCTGCGGCAGTTTGGGGTTCGGTCCGGTGCCGTCCGAGACTTGCAGGCTTGAGGTTTCGCCGCAGGCGGTGAGGCCGGCGGCGATAGCGATAAGCAAGGTGTGTTGAAGCTTGAGCATGCTGATTTCCCTATGAGTGCACGAACGTCGTAGTCATAGAGGAGCATAGCCAGTCGATGGTTCCGCCTGATCAGCGGGCCTCCTTGAACAGTACGGCAATCCCCGGATGGTAGTGGCCGCTTTCGTTGTGCAGCTTGCGGTAGGCGTAGGGGAAGTACCAGGCTACGGCGCAGCAGTGCTCCTTTTGCAGTTCGTCCAGCATGTCCTGAAGTTCTTCGGGAGAGGCGCTGTGCTGGGCTTTTTGCGGGGCGACAAACAGGCAGCCAAGCCTCAGGTCGCTGGGGTAGCTGATCTTTCTGGCGTCACTGGCAATGTCCAGCAATGGCTGGGTCAGGTGCAGGCTGTTGACCCGCGGCCAGCGCTGGGTGCTCTGGATATAGGCGCGTTCGTCCTTGGTGGCCAGGTACAGGTCGGTACGAGCGTTGCGGGCGCCGTCTTCCTGTTGCTTCTTGCTGGGGCTGTGTTCCAGGCTGATCATCTCCGCCATCCAGGCCGCCGCAGAAAGTAATCCCAGGTTGGCCTTTTCATCGAACCAGTACGGGGTTTCGCTATCGCCGCGGACTGCGTTGTAGCGGTCAATGCAATCGAACCAGCGTTCCAGCATCGGGCGCAGGAATTCCAGCTTTGGATTGCTGATGATCATGCCTTGCATCGAGCTCACTCCTTATTGTTGTGCGGCAGGACCTTGGGTCCTGGGTTATGGCTTTTTGATATCACCGCTCTGAGTGTGGCACAAGATTGGCGTCAGTTTGTTGATGCAGTGCAGTTTTGTGTGATGTGCGACGGCTGGCTTTAATTGACGCTCCACCCCCAACCCTCTAACCTTCGCGACTTGTTTCAGGTGCTCTGTGGCCCATGGTCGACAGAGTGAAACAGGGAAGCCGGTCAGGGCCTGTTCCAGCGATGGACACGGCAACGATTCCGGCGCTGCCCCCGCAACGGTAGATGAGTCAAGGCTGTGCCACATGCCACTGTGTCGATGACATGGGAAGGCGCGCAGCCCGGCAGCGATGCCCCTCATGAGCCCGGAGACCGGCCTGATCCATCCAACGGCATCACGGTGGGCGATGCCAGGCTAGCGCCGTCTCTTTTTTTTCCTGCCCGCCGTTCCCCAGCCCCAACGGAGAGCTGCCCCATGAGTGAATCCCCCGATCGTGACGAGCGCCATCTGGCGCGCATGTTGCGCAAGAAAGCCGTGATCGACGAGCGCATCGCCAACTCGCCCAACGAATGTGGTCTGTTGCTGGTGCTGACTGGCAATGGCAAGGGCAAGAGCAGTTCGGCCTTCGGCATGCTGGCGCGGTCCATGGGCCACGGTATGCAGTGCGGTGTGGTGCAGTTCATCAAGGGCCGTAACAGCACCGGGGAAGAGTTGTTCTTCCGGCGTTTTCCAGAGCAGGTGCGGTTTCACGTGATGGGTGAGGGCTTCACCTGGGAGACCCAGGATCGCCAGCGCGACATTGCTGCGGCCGAAGCGGCCTGGGCGGTATCCAGGGAGCTGTTGAGCGACCCGGAGATTGGTCTTGTCGTACTCGACGAGTTGAACATCGCGCTCAAGCACGGCTACCTGGATCTGGACCAGGTGCTCAGTGATCTGCAGGCTCGGCCACCCATGCAGCATGTGGTGGTGACCGGCCGCGGCGCCAAGCCGGAGATGATCGAGCTGGCAGATACCGTCACTGAAATGGGCATGGTCAAGCATGCGTTCCAGGCCGGTATCAAGGCGCAGAAAGGTGTTGAGCTGTGAGTGTGAATTCATGACCGATGTTCGTCATTGCCCGGCGGTATTGATCGCCGCACCGGCTTCCGGCCAGGGCAAGACCACCGTGACCGCGGCACTGGCCCGCCTGCACCGCAACCAGGGGCGCAAGGTGCGGGTATTCAAGTGCGGTCCGGATTTTCTCGACCCAATGATTCTTGAGCGAGCCAGCGGTGCTCCGGTGTACCAGCTGGACATGTGGATGGTCGGGGAGCAGGAAAGCCGTCGCTTGTTGTGGGAGGCTGCGGGCGAAGCAGACCTGATCCTGATCGAAGGGGTCATGGGGCTGTTCGATGGCACGCCCTCCAGTGCCGATCTGGCGCGGCATTTCGGCGTCCCGGTGTTGGGGGTGATCGATGGCACCGCCATGGCCCAGACCTTTGGTGCGCTGGCCCTGGGACTGGCCCGCTATCAGCCGGACCTGCCGTTCGCCGGGGTGCTGGCCAATCGGGTAGGCACCTTGCGCCACGCGCAGTTGCTCGAAGGAAGCCTCACCGAGGGATTGCGCTGGTACGGTGCCTTGTCCCGAGAGACTGACATCGAACTGCCCAGTCGCCACCTGGGGCTGGTACAGGCCAGCGAGCTGAATGATCTGGACCTGCGCCTTGATGCTGCCGCTGAAGCCCTGGCCAGCAGTTGCCAAGTGGCACTGCCGCCGGCAGTGAGCTTTGCCGCACCAACGCCGGTACCCTGCGAGCCTTTGCTTGCCGGTGTGCGAATCGCCGTGGCGCGGGATGAGGCATTTGCCTTTACCTACGGTGCCAGCCTGGATCTGTTGCGGGCCATGGGCGCGCAGTTGAGCTTCTTCTCGCCGATTCATGACACTGAGCTGCCGGAGGCGGACAGTCTGTATCTGCCCGGTGGATACCCTGAATTGCACCACCAGGCGCTGGCGCAAAACACCGCGATGCTGGGTGCCATTCGTGCCCATCATGCTGCGGGCAAGCCGTTGCTCGCGGAGTGTGGCGGCATGTTGTACTTGCTGGACTCCCTGACCGACATCGAAGGGCAGCGTGCCAATCTCTTGGGGCTGCTGCCCGGTGATGCCGTGATGCAAAAGCGCCTCGCGGCCCTGGCCTTGCAAGCGGTGGATTTACCGGAAGGCAGCTTGCGTGGTCACACCTATCATCATTCCCTGACCAGCACGCAACTCGAGCCGATTGCCCGCGGCATCAGCCCCAATGGTGGCCGTGGTGCGGAAGCGGTGTATCGCGATGGGCGGATGACGGCCTCCTATGTGCACTTTTACTTTCCGTCCAACCCGGCGGCGGTGGCGGCTTTGTTCGTGCCAGCTCGCGCTGGCAAGCCAACGCCTGTAGAGGATGCGGTAGGTGAGTGAGCAGGATTTTTCTACGGCGGAGCGTGAGGCGGTTTATCGCGCCATTGCCGAGCGCCGGGATATGCGTCACTTCGCCGGTGGCAGTGTCGCGCCCGAGCTGCTGCGGCGTTTGCTGGAGGCGGCGCATCAGGCACCCAGCGTGGGGTTGATGCAACCCTGGCGTTTTATCCGTATCAGCGATCGCCCGTTACGTGGACGAATCCAGCAGTTGGTGGAAGAGGAGCGGGTGCGCACTGCCGAGGCCTTGGGAGAGCGTTCCGACGAGTTCATGAAACTCAAGGTTGAAGGCATCAATGACTGTGCCGAGGTGCTGGTGGCGGCGTTGATGGATGGGCGTGAGCGGCATGTCTTTGGTCGGCGCACTCTGCCGGAAATGGACCTGGCTTCGCTGTCCTGTGCCATTCAGAACCTCTGGCTGGCGGCGCGCAGCGAAGGCCTGGGCCTGGGCTGGGTTTCGCTGTTCGAGCCCCAGGCCCTGGCCGACCTGCTGGGATTGCCCGCCGGTGCCAAACCCTTGGCCGTGTTGTGCCTGGGCCCGGTTACCGAGTTCTATCCGGCGCCGATGCTGGCGCTGCAGGGTTGGGCGCAACCCCGGCCATTGAGTGAGTTGCTGTATGAGAATTACTGGGGAGTGAGTCAATGAGTGTGGCGTTGCTGAGTGTCGCCGGGGTGGCGCTGGATGCGCTGCTGGGCGAACCCAAGCGCAGGCATCCGCTGGTGGCCTTTGGCCGTATGGCGGATCGTATCGAGCAACGTTTCAACGCCGCCGGCCGAGGCTGGCGCAGTCATGGGGTCACCGCCTGGGTACTGGCGGTGCTGCCCTTGACCCTGCTGGCCACGGCCCTGTCCTGGCTGCCCTACATTGGTTGGGTGGTGGAGATCATTGCACTGTATTGCGCCCTGGGCCTGCGCAGCCTCGGCGAGCACGTCGCGCCGGTGGCTCAGGCTTTGCGTAGTGAAGACCTGGATGAAGCCCGGCGTCGGGTCGGTTTTCTGGTGAGCCGTCAGACCAGTGAACTGGATGCCACCGAAGTGGCGCGGGCAGCCACTGAATCGGTGCTGGAAAACGGCAGCGATGCCGTGTTTGCCGCCTTGTTCTGGTTTGCCGTGGCCGGTGCGCCGGGGGTGGTGCTCTATCGCCTGAGCAACACCCTGGATGCAATGTGGGGCTATCGCAACGAGCGTTTTGAGCGTTTCGGCTGGGCGGCGGCGCGAATCGACGACCTGCTCAACTATATTCCTGCGCGCCTGGTGGCCCTGACCTATGCCTTGCTGGGCAAGACCCGCCTGGCGCTCAAATGCTGGTGGCGCCAGGGGCCGACCTGGGACAGCCCCAATGCCGGTCCGGTGATGGCGGCTGGAGCGGGCGCCCTGGGGGTCGAGTTGGGCGGCGCAGCGATTTATCACGGTGAGTTGCACCAGCGTCCGCAACTGGGCGAAGGCGAGCCGGCGAGTGCCGACTCCATCGATCGCGGTTGGCTGTTGGTGCAGCGGGGTGTCTGGCTGTGGTTGTTGATTTTGTGCCTGGGGGCTGAATTCTATGCTTGAGCACGGCGGAAGGTTGCGCAAGGCGGCCCAGGAATACGGGATCGCCGAAGAGGCCTGGCTGGATCTGTCCAGCGGATTGGCGCCCTGGCCATTTCCCTTGCCGACCATTCCCCTGCCTGCCTGGGCACGTCTGCCGGAAACCGATGATGGTCTGGAACAGGCGGCCTGCGCCTACTACGGCGCGACTGAGGTGCTGCCGGTGGCCGGTTCCCAGGCGGCGATCCAATTACTGCCGCGGCTGCGGCGGGCGGGCAAGGTCGGGGTCTTGTCACCCTGTTATGCCGAACACGCCGAGGCCTGGCGGCGCAGTGGCTACCGGGTGCGCGAGGTACTGGAGCAGGAAGTGGATTTCTTTCTCGACAGCCTCGATGTGCTGGTGGTGGTCAACCCCAACAACCCCACCGGTTTGAGCCTCACGCCCGAGCGCCTGCTGGATTGGCATGCCCGCTTGGCCCAGCGCGGTGGTTGGTTGGTGGTGGATGAAGCCTTCATGGATAACACCCCGCAACTGAGTCTGGCCCGGCATGCCCATCAGGTGGGGCTGATTGTCCTGCGTTCATTCGGCAAGTTCTTCGGGCTGGCTGGCGTACGCCTGGGCTTTGTCCTGGCCGAGCGCCGGTTGCTCAGGCTGTTGGCGGAGCAGGTTGGCCCTTGGGCGGTCAGCGGGCCGACCCGGGTGCTGGGGCAGGCTTGCCTGCGGGATGTCGAGGGGCATGCCCGGCAACGTCTGCGCAGTGAAGAGGCTAGCGAGCGCTTGAGTGAAGTTCTTGCGCGCTACGGCTTCAAGCCTCAGGGCGGCTGTGCGCTGTTCCAGTGGCTGATCACCGCCGAGGCCGAGCGGCTTTATCAATTCATGGCGCGGCGCGGCATTCTCCTGCGGCTGTTCGCCCACAACAGCAGTCTGCGCTTCGGCCTGCCCGCCGACGATGCCGATTGGGCGCGCCTGGAACAGGCGCTGCAGGCTTATCGCAAGGACTATTCATGAGCACGCTGATGGTACAGGGCACCACCTCGGATGCCGGCAAGAGCACGCTGGTGACCGCGCTGTGTCGCTGGTTGCTGCGCCGGGGCGTCAGCGTGGTGCCGTTCAAGCCGCAGAACATGGCGCTCAACAGTGCGGTGACCGCCGACGGTGGCGAGATCGGACGGGCTCAGGCGGTCCAGGCCCAGGCGGCCAACCTGGCACCCCACACCGATATGAACCCGGTGCTGCTCAAGCCCAACAGCGACACCGGCTCCCAGGTGATCATTCACGGACGGGCCGTCACCACCATGAATGCCGTGGCCTATCACGACTACAAGGCCATCGCCATGCAGGCGGTTCTGGCTTCTCATGAGCGTCTGCGAGGCGCTTATGACGTGGTGATGGTGGAAGGGGCCGGCTCTCCGGCAGAGATCAATCTACGGGCTGGCGACATTGCCAACATGGGGTTTGCCGAAGCGGTGGACTGTCCGGTGCTGCTGATTGCCGATATCAATCGTGGCGGGGTGTTCGCCCATCTGGTTGGGACTCTGGAGCTGCTTTCGCCCAGCGAGCAGGCGCGGGTCAAGGGCTTCATCATCAATCGTTTTCGTGGTGACCTGGCGCTTTTGCAGCCGGGCCTGGACTGGCTGGAGGCCCGTACCGGCAAGCCGGTGATTGGTGTGCTGCCCTATGTCATGGACCTGCATCTGGAGGCGGAGGACGGCATCGACCAGCGCCAGTCCGGCAAGGTCGAGCAAGTGCTGAAGGTGGTGGTGCCGGTGCTGCCGCGCATCAGCAATCACACGGATTTCGATCCGTTGCGCCTGCATCCTCAGGTGGACTTGCAGTTCATCGGCCCCGGGCAGGTGATTCCCGCCGCCGACCTGATCATTCTTCCCGGCTCGAAAAGCGTACGCGGCGATCTGGCCTATCTGCGAGCCAACGGCTGGGATCGGGCCATCGACCGGCACCTGCGTTATGGCGGCAAACTGCTGGGGATCTGTGGTGGTCTGCAGATGCTCGGCAAGCAGTTGCACGACCCACTGGGCTTGGAAGGCGCGGCGGGCTCCAGCCCGGGCCTGGGCTTGCTGGATTTTGAGACCGTGCTCGAAGCAGAGAAACAGCTGCGTAACGTCAGCGGCAACCTGACCCTGGAGAATGCGCCGGTCAGTGGCTATGAAATTCACGCTGGGGTCACTCGCGGCCCGGCCCTGGAGCAGCCTGCGGTGCAGTTGGAGGACGGTCGCTGCGATGGCGCTTGCAGCGTCGATGGGCTGATCCTCGGCACCTATCTGCATGGTCTGTTCGAGACTCCGGCAGCCTGTGGTGCGCTGTTGCGCTGGGCGGGACTGCAGGATGTGCAGGAGGTGGATTACCACGCCTTGCGCGAACGCGATATCGAGCGTCTGGCGGATCTGGTGGAGCGTCATCTGGATACCGCCGCGCTGCTCAAGCTCTGTGGCCTGTAAGCCGCGGTGGACTTACTTTTCAAAGGTGCTCAAGCATGCTGCAACTGATTCTCGGCGGTGCCCGCTCCGGCAAGAGTCGCCTGGCGGAAAAACTGGCCACCGACAGCGCCCTTGAGGTGATCTACATCGCCACCAGCCAGCCTCTGGATGGCGAGATGAATCAACGTATTGCCCATCATCGTCAGCGTCGCCCGTCCCATTGGGGGTTGATCGAAGAACCGCTGGAGCTGGCCCGGGTGCTGCAGCAGGCCGCTGGCACCGGGCGTTGTCTGCTGGTGGATTGCCTGACCCTGTGGTTGACCAATCTGTTGATGCTCGAGGACGAGCAGCGCCTGGTGTTTGAGCGCGAGGCCTTGTTGCAGTGTGTGGCGACGCTGCCGGGGGAGATCATCTTTGTCAGCAACGAAACTGGAATGGGTGTCGTGCCCCTGGGCGAATTGACTCGCCGCTACGTGGATGAAGCCGGTTGGCTGCATCAAGCCCTGGCCGAACGTTGTCAGCGTGTGGTGCTGACGGTGGCCGGCCTGCCCCTGACTTTGAAAGGAACTGCGTTATGAGTAACTCCTGGTGGCTGAACCCGTGCAAGGCGGTCGATGCCCGGATGGTCGAGCAAGCCCTGGCGCGTCAACAGCAATTGACCAAGCCGGCCGGGTCCCTTGGCCAACTGGAGCCCTTGGCGGTACGTCTGGCCGGTTTGCAAGGTCAGCTCAAGCCAGGCCTTGAGCGGTTATGGATTTCGATTTTCGCCGGGGATCACGGGGTGGTTGCCGAGGGCGTATCCGCCTACCCACAGGAAGTGACTGGGCAGATGCTGCTGAACTTTGTCAGCGGCGGCGCGGCTATCAGCGTGCTGGCACGGCAACTGGGTGCGCAACTGGAGGTGGTGGACCTGGGCACAGTGGCCCCAGGATTGAGCCTGCCGGGGGTGCGCCACCTTAACCTGGGTGCCGGTACGCAGAACTTTGTCCAGGGGCCGGCCATGACCCCGGCTCAGGGGGAGCTGGCCCTGCAAGCTGGCCGCGACAGTGCGTTGCGCGCCCGAGCCGAGGGTGCCCAACTGTTTATCGGCGGTGAGATGGGCATTGGCAACACCACTGCCGCCAGTGCCATTGCCTGTGCCTTGCTGGACATTCCGGTGGCGCAGTTGGCCGGACCGGGCACCGGCTTGAATGCCGAAGGGGTCAATCACAAGGCCGAGGTCATCGAGCGGGCCTTGGCCCTGCATGCGCGGTCCCGCGACGATGCCTTGCAGACGCTGTTCAATCTCGGTGGTTTTGAAGTGGCTGCGTTGGTGGGGGCTTATCTGGCCTGCGCTCAGGAAGGAGTCGCAGTACTGGTTGATGGGTTTATCTGCAGTGTCGCGGCCCTGGTGGCGGTGCGCCTGAATCCGGCGTGCCGTCCATGGCTGCTGTTTGCGCATCAAGGGGCCGAGCCCGGGCACCGGCATGTGCTGGGCGCTCTGCAAGCCGACCCGTTGCTGGACCTGGGCTTGCGTCTGGGGGAGGGCAGCGGTGCCGCGCTGGCGGTGCCATTGCTGCGCCTGGCCTGTGATCTGCACGGGCAGATGGCGACCTTCGCCGAGGCGGCCGTGGCGGACCGCCCGGCATGACCCTGTATCTGGACCTGTTGCGCCACGGTGAAACCGAACTGGGCGGTGGTTTGCGCGGCAGTCTGGACGACGCCCTGACAGAGCGGGGCTGGCAACAGATGCGTGACGGGGTTCAGGGGCACGGGAGTTGGGATCTGATCGTCAGTTCACCCTTGCAGCGGTGCTCGCGTTTTGCCGAGCAACTGGCTGCGCAGTTGCAGTTGCCCCTGCTGCTGCAGCCTGATGTGCAGGAGTTGCATTTTGGGGCCTGGGAGGGGCAGAGCGCAGCGGCGCTGATGGAAACCAATGCCGATGACCTGGGCCGATTCTGGGCCGATCCCTATAGCTTTACTCCGCCCCAGGGAGAGCCCGTGGCGGACTTTTCCCAGCGGGTGCTGGGGGCGATCGAGGGCTTGTACCGGGACTGTGCCGGGCAGCGGGTGCTGTTGATCAGTCATGGTGGGGTGATGCGCCTGTTGCTGGCCCGGGCGCGGGGGCTGCCCCGGGAGCAGTTGCTGAATGTGGAAGTCAGCCACGGTGCGTTGTTCAGCTTGAAAGTCGCCTCTACGGGGCAATTGAGCGAGGAGGGCTGAGATGCTGCCATTCTGGATTGCCCTGCAGTTTCTCAGCAGCCTGCCCATTCGCCTGCCGGGCATGCCTCAGCCTGAAGAGCTGGGGCGCTCATTGCTGTTCTATCCGCTGGTGGGGCTGTTGTTCGGTGTGCTGTTGTGGTTGCTGGACGCCGTGCTCGCTGGCACCCCCTTGCTGCTACACGCGGCGTTGCTGCTGAGCGCCTGGGTATTGCTCAGCGGGGGATTGCACCTGGATGGATTGGCAGACAGTGCCGATGCCTGGCTGGGGGGCTTCGGTGATCGAGAGCGCACCTTGAGCATCATGAAAGACCCCCGGAGCGGGCCCATCGCTGTGGTGACGTTGGTGCTGGTGCTGTTGCTCAAGTTCGTTGCACTGGTGGCGCTGATCGAACAGCAGCAGGGCGTTGCCTTGTTGCTGGCACCTCTGATTGGGCGCGCCTCATTGCTGGGGTTGTTCCTTTGCACGCCATATGTGCGTGCGGGAGGCCTGGGTCAGGCGCTGGCCGATCATCTGCCTCCACTGGCAGGGCGACAGGTACTGGGCTTGAGTGTCCTGGTCTGTTTGCTGCTGGGGGGCTACAGCGGACTTTGGGTGGTGCTGCTGGCGGTGTTGCTGTTCTTCTGGTTGCGCCAGTTGATGATCCGGCGCCTGGGTGGCACTACCGGCGATACGGCGGGGGCTCTGCTGGAGTTGCTGGAGACGGCGGTATTGCTGGTGATGGTGCTTCTTTGAGCAAGCTCTGCAGTAGCTGCTTTTTCTGAAATTTCTTGCCTTGGATTAATAGCGGGTATATACACGCATCATGCTTCCCTCTCAATGTTTGTGCACCAATCTGCGTCGTGCCGCTCGTGGCGTCAGCAGGTATTACGACGGCGCCCTCGACGGCTTCGGGATTAACGTTGCCCAGTACTCTTTGCTGAACAATCTGCTGCGTCTCGATCAGCCGAGCATTTCCAGCCTGGCGGAGGCCATGGGCCTGGACCGCAGTACGCTGGGGCGTAATGTGCGGGTCCTGGAAGCTGCGGGCCTGGTCCGGTTGATGGAAGGTGACGACCAGCGCAACCGTCTGGTGCAACTGACCGAGGCGGGGCATGAGCGCTTGGTGGCAGCTTTGCCGGCCTGGGAAGCAGCCCAGCAGCGGCTGATCGATCGGCTTGGGGTGGAGAAGCGTGAAACCTTGTTGGCCTTGCTGAACGAACTCGCCTGAAGGCGTTTCGTTCGACTACAAGCGGGTATATACCCGCAACTGGAGAATAAAAATGTCATCGATGTGGCGCACCTGCGGCTGGGTACTTCTCGGCAGCGCATTGATCCTGGCGCTGTCGCTGGGGGTTAGGCATGGTTTCGGCCTGTTTCTGCCATCCATGAGCGCGCAGTTCGGCTGGGGCCGTGAAGTCTTCGCCTTTGCCATTGCCTTGCAGAACCTGATCTGGGGCCTGGCACAGCCGTTTACCGGGGCCCTGGCCGACCGTTTTGGTGCGGCCAAGGTGGTGCTGGTCGGTGGCGTACTGTACGCGGTCGGGCTGGTGTTCATGGGGCTTTCGGATTCGGCGCTGAGCCTGTCCCTGAGTGCCGGGTTGCTGATTGGCATCGGTTTGTCCGGAACTTCCTTCTCGGTGATTCTCGGGGTGGTCGGTCGTGCCTTGCCGCCGGAAAAGCGCAGCATGGGCATGGGGATCGCCAGTGCCGCAGGTTCCTTCGGCCAATTCGCCATGCTCCCGGGAACCTTGGGGCTGATCGGCTGGCTGGGCTGGTCGACGGCATTGCTGGTGCTGGGCCTGCTGGTGGCGCTGATCGTGCCGCTGGTCAGCATGCTCAAGGACAAGCCGCTGCCGGTGCTGGGGCATGAACAGAGCCTGGGCGAGGCCCTGCGTGAAGCCTGTTCTCACTCGGGGTTCTGGTTGCTGGCGTTCGGCTTCTTTGTCTGTGGTTTCCAGGTGGTGTTCATCGGCGTGCATCTGCCGGCCTATCTGGTGGATCAGCATCTACCGGCGACAGTCGGAACCACGGTGCTGGCGCTGATCGGCTTATTCAACATCTTTGGCACTTACACAGCGGGCTGGTTGGGCGGGCGGATGTCCAAGCCACGGCTGTTGACCGGTCTGTACCTGTTGCGTGCGGTGGTGATCGGCCTGTTCCTGTGGCTGCCGGTGACCCAGGCCAGTGCCTACCTGTTCGGCATGGCCATGGGCTTTCTCTGGCTGTCCACCGTGCCCTTGACCAACGGCACGGTCGCGACCTTGTTCGGGGTCAGGAACCTGTCCATGCTTGGCGGCATCGTGTTTCTGTTCCATCAGTTGGGCTCGTTCCTTGGCGGTTGGCTGGGGGGCGTGGTGTATGACCGTACCGGGAGTTATGACTTGATCTGGCAGGTGGCGATTCTTCTCAGTCTGTTGGCCGCGGCTCTCAATTGGCCGGTGCGCGAGCGGCCGGTGGCGCGCTTGCAGGCGAGTGCAGCGTGAAGTCATGGCTGGGTTGGAGTGTCGGCCTGGGCGTCGGCATTGTGCTGTTGTGGCTGGCCTGGTGGGGATGGCATCGCGGCGGGCTGGCGCTGATGCAGTTGGGCATGGGTGCTTGCTAGGTGGCCAGAGGGGCGAGTAACGTCGATATCCGACGACTATTGAAGGACGCTGAACATGGCTAAGCGCTGGTTTGTGGTTCCGGCATTACTCACATTGTTTGCAGGTTCGGTCTGGGCCGCGGATTGTCCGGCGTTACTGCAGGGGTCTGTACCCAAGTTGCACGCCAAGGAATCCATCGATCTGTGCCAGCGCTTTGCCGGCAAGCCGCTGGTGGTGGTCAATACCGCGAGCTTCTGTGGGTTTGCTCCGCAATTCAAAGGCCTTGAGGCGCTGTATCAGCGTTACAAGGAACAGGGGTTGGAAGTGGTGGGTGTTCCGTCCAATGACTTCAAGCAGGAGTCCAAGGATGGCGCTGAGACTGCCAAGGTCTGTTACGTCAACTACGGCGTGACGTTCACCATGACCGAGCCGCAAAAGGTTCGAGGGGCCGATGCGGTGCATCTGTTCAAGGTCCTGGCGCAGCAGAGCAATGCGCCGAAGTGGAATTTCTACAAGTACGTGGTGGATCGCCAGGGCAATGTGATTGCCAGCTTTTCCAGCCTGACCAAGCCGGATAACCCGGAGTTCATTGAGGCGGTAGAGAAGGCGTTGGCGTCCAAATCCTGAGTTTTGCGGATCAGCACATGAAAAAGCCCCGCCTCTTGAGAGGCGGGGCTTTTTCTTTCGGCTCTAGAGGCACAGGCCTCTTAACGATTTAGAAGCGGTAGGTTGCACCTACGCCGAAACCGTTCGCGCTGTTGTCGTACTGGGCGTTGTAAGTCTGGCCAAGGGCATTGCTGCGGTTGACGTTGACTTTCTCTTCCTTGAGGTAGGAGTAGGCAACGTCGATGGTCAGGTCTTCGGTTGGGCTCCAGCCGGCACCCAGGCTGAAGATGGTCCGGTCGCCGGTAGGGATGCGTGGTGAACGGTCAGTGTTGTTGGTTGGCGCCTGGTCAAAGGTCAGGCCGGTACGCAAGACCCACTGTTTGTTCAACTGGTAGGACGTACCGATGGCGTAAGCCCAGGTGTCATGCCAGTTCTGCTCTTCCTTGATGCTGCCCAGTTTCAGCGTCGGGGCCAGTGCGCCACCTGTTGCAGCAGTGACACCCTCGTTGTTGACGGTGATGTCTTTCAGGCGGCTCCAGCGGGTCCAGGTGGTACCGGCATAGAGTTTCCAGGCATCGTTCAGTTCCTGGGTGACCGAGAGGTCGTAGGACTCTGGAGTGTCGATTTTCAGGGAGGCGTCGTAGCGGTTGCTTTTCAGGAAGCCTGGGTTGGTGCCGGCACCGGCGGTGACATCAGTGTGGCCTTCCAGTTTGTATTTCACTTTCGAGTGGTAGGTCAGGCCCACGCGGGTGGTGTCGGTAGCCTGGACCAGCACGCCGATGTTGTAGCCATAACCAACGTCGTCACCCTTGATTTTGACTTTGCCGTCATTGGGCGAAAAAGGGGTAGTCAAGGCTGATTCCAATACACCGGAAATACGGTTGATGGTCGGGCCAAAACCGATCGAAACCTTATCGTTGAAGGCGTAGCTTACGGTTGGCTGGAACGTTACGACCTTGACTTCGCTTTTGCTGCCGAAGTTACGTCCCTGGAAGCTGCTTTCATAGTCGGTGACCAAACCAAATGGAGCATAGACCCCCAGGCCGAACGCCCATTGGTCATCGATTGGTTTGACGTAGAAGCCCATAGGCACAGCAGTTAAGGGCACCATATCGCCCTTGTTGGTGCCCTGGCGGCTGCCACTGGTGTTCCTGAGGTCAGTGGACGCATCGATAGCCGCCATACCGCCAGTGACTTGCTGGCGTTTCAGGCGCGACATACCGGCAGGGTTACCAAATACAGTACTTGCATCATCGGCAGCGGAAGAGCGGCCAGCAAAGCCAGTACCCATGCCGCTGATGCTTTGTTCGTTAAGAGCAAAACCGCTGGCGAAGAGTTGGGTAGAGGCAAGTGCAACCGCGAGACTGATGGTGGATTTGAGCATGAATTTTTTCATTATTAGAACTCCTGATGATCACCGAGGCGAAAACTACCAACATTTCGGCTACGGCGCTATAGGCTGTAACAGTTGATTTAGAGCGGTTTTGTAGGACAATCCGACCAAAATCGGGGTTTTTCTCCGATTTTCTAAAGGTCGGTTTCAGCAGGCGAGCTGGCTCAACGGTGAAACGCAGGTTTGCCAGGCGCAGGCGAAATCTCTCAAACGTCCTTGTGGTTGAAAGGTCTTCCTCCAGATACGGGCCATGCCGAGCAGATCGTCGGCTGCGGGGAGCGGGGTGTGTTGTTGTTCCACCAGCAACCAGGCGATGGCGGTGGCATAACGCAGATTGACGGTCAGTTCCAGGTGCGGTCCGGCGAGGAACGCATGTTGGCTGGCCAGTCCTCTCACCAGGCTGGCCCGTTCCGGGTCCAGCGCCAGGTAGTGATCCCAGAGGTCCTGGTGGCGCACTTCAGTGATGCGGTACAGGCCGTGGCCGCGGCGATCGTGCAGTGCCGAGCCCAGCGCCGACTGACTGGCGGCAATGCCCAGCAACAAGGCTTCAGCGGTTTTGCTATGACTGCCCAGGTACATCAGCGTCGGGCGAATGACATAGCGGCACAACTCGCTGGCGGCGATACCCATAATGCCCTCGAGGGGGGGAGGTGGCCGGCGAAACCCGAAGGTGCTTGGCAGCAATGAAAGGATCAGGTTTGCCGGAAGCGGCGCGGGCCGCCTGACTTGAAGTGTAGTGTCATATCTATGTTGTAAAGGCCTGTTTTTAAAACATTTCCGAGCTCTTGTTATAAGCCTTATACCTATTGGTACTTTGGTTGGAGGAGTGGATTGGTAAATCACAGGCAATAAAAAGCCCCGCGATCAGGCGAGGCTCTTGGGTTTTCAGCACTCTGGCGTATCAGGCCACCAAGGCCTGGCGTGTACGCTCGATCACTGCCTGCAGCGGTTCGGCGCTGGAGTATTGATCGGGATACAGGCGTTCGCTGTGACGGGCGATGCCGTGTTCATTGACCAGGGTGAAGCTGAAGCAGCCTTTACGAGTGGCCATGATCAGGCAGTTCAACGGCGCAAAAGCGTGGGTTAGGGTGCGAATGGCATCCTGAGTATGGATTTGAGTAGACATAATTATTAGGTGTTCCTACAAATGACACGGTTAAGAACCGTGCAACGTTAAAACGTTCCAGTAACGTCGACCACTATTGGTCAGACGAAGAACCCGACTGGAACAAAGCAGCCAGTTGCAGCGCTTTAATAAGGTTGCGCTAGGGGCTGGCAGGTAGGTACTTAGGAGGGCAGGCAACACAGCAAGGGCAAAGGTTCTGGGCCCAGGGTGGAGATCCTGATCAATTTGCAGGTTGGTTCGGTCAGAGTAAGTAACTTGGGCACTGCCTTTGATTTCGTTTCAAGGGCGGTGTCAGTTTGAGAATTACCTGGAAACCAGCGAGGTGGTCGGTCCTTGATGTTCGACGTTGTTCTCGTTAGGAGAGGTGTCGGCGGGACTTGTTCGACCAGAATTGACTTTCAGCTTGGTACTAACGGAGCGGAGTCTATCGGGTTGAAGGTAGGAATGCAAGTGTGCTAGGAAAAATGTTCCCTGGGCAACGACGTCACGGGGTGACGATTGTGTCACCTCCGACACGGCGGGGTGTACGAAAGTGGTGCATTGCCGACGTCAGTTTCCGCCCAGTTGTGCACACTTGTTGTGCCACCTGTCACCGGGTTGTCACCTTCCCCAAGGCTTGCTCCATAGCCTGTCTCGAGAATTTAAGTCAATGATAAACATCGTCTTTTTTTACTGGTGAAAAAATCGTCAGTTTGACTGCAGAGCCCGTCTCATGGGGCTTTGAGAGGGTTGTAGAGGGGTTGTCCACTGACTTATCCACAGCTTCTGTGGATTGTCCCAAGCGCTTGCTCTAGGACGGGCGTGCTGGCTCTTTTTTGACTTTACCCGAGCGAAAAAAGGAGTAGAGTGGCGCGCCTTCCGATCTGCCCCACAGTGCTTTATGAAGTTTCGCTCAGTATCACCTTCTGTTACCGCCCTCCCTGACAGTGTTACCGAACCCAAGCGTTTTTCCTTACGTGTGGCTCTGTGGTTGCTGGACAGCCCGCGCCTGGGACACAACCCTAACGTCAAGCACTTTGCCGGACGTTTACTCAAGCAGCCGGCCCGGGAAGGGGTGGTCGCGGCGCAAAGTCGCCTGGGTCAGTTGATGTGCCGCGAGTGTGGCAACGCCCGGGACCGCCGTATCGGTCACGACCTGTTGCGCCAGGCAGCCCGCGCCGGTGACCGTCGTGCTCAACTAGAGCTGGGCCGTATCGAAGACTGAGGCTGTCCAACGCCCGGTGGCTTGGTTAACCTTCGTTCCTTATTTCGCTGACAGGAATTGCTATGGCTATGGACTTGACCAGCCTGCTGCTCGGCCTGGCGGGAGCGGCGCTGCCGTTACTGGTGCTGGCCTGGCAACTGCAGCGTCGCGCCAGTTCCAGCCAGTCCGAGCTATCACTGCTGGAAGAACGTCTGGCTACGGCCCTATTGGCCCAGGAAGGACTCATGGCACAGCTGGATGCCAGTCGTGATGAAGTCAGCGACCTGAGTCAGGCCAATGCTCTGAAGCAGGCGGACCTGGCGGCTGTGCGTCGAGAGGTCGAGTTGCTGCAGATTGAACGGGACAACGCCCGTGACGCTGCTCACGCCTGGAACCTGGAGCGTGCCGCCAAAGAGAACGAGTTGCGGCGTCTGGATGCCCAGGCTGCCTCGTTACAGGCTGAGCTACGAGAGCAGCAGGAAAGCCACCAGCAGCGCCTTACCGATCTGCAAGGGTCCAGGGACGAGCTTCGGGCCCAGTTCGCCGAGCTGGCGGGCAAGATCTTCGATGAGCGCGAACAGCGTTTCGCCGAGACCAGCCAGCAGCGGCTTGGGCAGTTGCTGGACCCGCTCAAGGAACGCATCCAGTCGTTCGAAAAAAGGGTCGAAGAGAGTTATCAGGCCGAGGCCCGCGAGCGTTTTTCCCTGGCCAAGGAGCTGGAGCGTTTGCAGCAACTGAATCTGCGCTTGAGTGATGAAGCCACTAACCTGACCCGCGCCCTCAAGGGGCAGAAGACCCAGGGCAATTGGGGGGAGCTGATTCTTGAGCGGGTGCTGGAGCACGCAGGCCTGGAGAAGGGACGCGAATACCAGACCCAGGTCAGCCTCAAAGGGCCGGACGGTGAGCGCTTCCAGCCCGATGTTCTGATCATGCTGCCGGGTGACAAGCAGGTGGTGGTGGACTCCAAGGTCAGCCTCACGGCCTACCAGCAGTATGTCGGCAGCGACGATCCACAGATTGCCCAGGCGGCCCTGAAGCAACATGTGCTGTCTCTGCGCAATCACGTCAAAGGCTTGGCCGGCAAGGATTACAAACGTCTGGAAGGTTTGCACAGCCTCGACTTCGTACTGCTGTTCGTGCCCATCGAAGCCGCATTCTCGGCAGCCCTGCAAGCCGAGCCCAACCTGTTTCAGGAAGCGTTCGACCGGCATATCGTCATTGTCAGCCCAACCACCTTGCTCGCTACTTTGCGGGTAATCGACAGCCTGTGGAAGCAGGAGCGCCAGAGTCAGAATGCCCGTGAAATCGCCGAACGGGCGGGCTGGCTCTATGACAAGTTCGTGCTGTTTATCCAGGATCTGGATGAAGTCGGCAACCGCCTGCAGCAACTGGACAAGGCATATGCCGCCGCGCGCAACAAGCTCACCGAAGGCCGGGGCAATCTGGTCAGCCGCAGTGAGCAGCTCAAGTTGCTGGGGGCCCGGGCCAGCAAGAGTTTGCCGGCAGATTTGCTGGAGCGGGCCATGACCGATGCCGACGGGCGAGAGTTGGAATTGCCGGAGTAGCCCGGCACTGGCTCAGCCCAGAGGCAGATGACGACTCAATAGGGCGCGCAAGGCTGCCGGTTTTACGGGCTTGGCCAGATAGTCCAACCCTGCCGCGTGCACCTGGGCGATCATCTCCGGACGCCCATCAGCACTGATCACCACGCCCGGCACCGGCTGCCCCAACTGAGTGCGTAGCCAGGCCATGACGTCGGTGCCGGTTTCGCCATCGTCCAGGTGGTAGTCCACCAGCGCCAATTGCGGACGGATGCCTTCCTTGAGCAGCGCCGCACATTCTTCGCGGTTCCGGGCAGTCCAGACTTGGCAACCCCAGCGTGTAAGCAGGCTGTTCATGCCGATCAGGATGCTGTCTTCATTGTCCACACAGAGCACCTGCCCGCCGTTGAGGGACTGCCCGTTGAGTTCCACCGCTTTGCCCGGCGCGACCACGCTACTGCGGGCCAAGGGAACGTTGACACTGAAAACGCTGCCCTTGCCGGGCCAGGAGCGTACCTGCAACGGATGGCCGAGGACCCGGCACAGGCCGTCGGCGATGGCCAGGCCCAGACCCAGGCCTTTTTCGGCGCGGGTCTGGTGGCTGTCCAGGCGCTTGAACTCTTCGAAGATCACCTGCTGCTTGTCCCGGGGAATGCCCGGTCCCCGATCCCAGACTTCAAGGCTCAATGAGTCGCCCCGACGACGCACTCCCAGCAAGACCGGGCCCTTGGCATAGCGGAAGGCGTTAGTCAGGAAATTCTGCAGCACCCGCCGCAGTAACTTGCTGTCACTGTCGACCCGCAGACGGCTACCGCGCACCCGGAATTGCAGGCCCTGCTCATGGGCCAGGGCCTTGAATTCCGCCCCCAGGGTGTCGAACAGCTCGTTGAGGGCAAAGGGTTTGCGATCGGGGGTGATCTTGCCGTTTTCCAGGCGCGAGATATCCAGCAGGTCGCTGATCAGGTCTTCGGCAGAGCGCAGTGAGCTGTCCAGGTGCTGCACCAGCTGCTGGGCTTCGACAGAGAGTCCGTCATTCTGGTGTGAAAGGGCGGCGGAGAATAGCCGTGCAGCGTTCAGGGGCTGCATCAGGTCGTGACTGACGGCCGCCAGGAAGCGCGTCTTGGATTGGTTGGCCGCTTCCGCCGTGCCCTTGGCTTCGGTCAGCGCAGCATTGAGTTGCGACAGTTCATGGGTGCGTTCCGCCACCCGTTGTTCCAGGCCCTCGTTGGCCTCGGTCAGGGCCTGCTCGGCCTCGCGGAACGGGGTGATGTCAGTGAAGCTCATGACGAAGCCGCCGCCGGGCATCGGGTTGCCGATCAGTTCGATGACCCGGCCGTTGGGGAACAGCCGCTCGGAAGTATGGGCTCGTCCCTGGCGCATCCAGTGCAGGCGTCGAGCGACGTGAACCTCCGCTTCGCCGGGGCCGCACAGGCCGCGCTCGGCGTTATGGCGAATGATGTCGGCAATCGGCCGGCCAACGCTGATCAGGCCTTCGGGGTAATTGAACAGCTCCAGATAACGACGGTTCCAGGCCACCAGTTTCAACGACTGGTCCACCACACTGATGCCCTGGGTGATGTTTTCGATTGCGCCTTGCAGCAGTGCGCGGTTGAACTGCAGCACTTCAGAGGCTTCGTCAGCGATGCGCACCACGTCTTCGAGTTGCATCTCCCGGCCTTCGATGGCGGCCTTAACCACGGCACGGGTCGAGGAGGCGCCAAGGACACCGGCGAGCAGGCGTTCGGTATGGGCGATCCATTCGCCGTCGGCGTTCTGATTCGGGTTGAAGCCTTTGCCCTGACGATAGGCGAAGCGGATGAAGCTCTGGCGGGCGCGCTCTTCACCGACAAAGCGCGCGGCCAGTTTCAGCAGGTCGTCGATCTGCACTGCCAGCATCGAACGTGAGCTGAGGCGACCGCTGATTTCCTGGCCGATGAAGCGTCCGGCCTGCCAGTGTTCGGAAACCCGGGTGCGCGACAGCACCGAGACCCAGGCGAACAGGGTGAAGTTACCGGCCAGTGACAGCACTACGCCCTGGGTCAGTGGCGTGATGGGCAGGTCCAGCGGGTTACCGTGCAGCCAGGCCAGGCCGGGGAAGCTGCTCAGGGACCAGCCCAGGCTGTGGGCAGCGATGGGCAGGACCAGGGTGTAAAACCAGATAAAGGTGCCGGCGGCGAGTCCGGCAAACACCCCTCGACGGTTGGCCTGTTTCCAGTACAACGCGCCAAGCATGGCCGGCGCCAGTTGAGTCACGGCGGCGAACGCAATCTGGCCGATGGTGGCCAGACTGGCGGTGGAGCCCAGCAGGCGATAGCTGACATAGGCCAGCAACAGGATGACCACGATGCTGACTCGGCGCACCGAAAGCATCCAGTGACGGAACACTTCGAAGGGGCGTTCGGCGTTTTTATGTCGCAGCAGCCAGGGCAGCAACATGTCGTTGGAGACCATGGTCGACAGTGCCACGCTGGCCACGATCACCATGCCGGTGGCGGCCGAGGCGCCACCGATGAACGCAAGCAAGGCCAGGGCGGGATGAGCTTGGGCCAAAGGCAGGCTGATAACGAAGGAGTCCGGCAATACGCTGCTGGGCAGGAGCATCTGTCCGGCCAGGGCGATGGGCACCACGAATAGTGCGGCCAGAGCCAGGTAAGCGGGGAACACCCATTTGGCCAGGCGCAGGTCCTGGGGCTCGATGTTCTCGACCACGGTGACGTGGAATTGCCGCGGCAGGCAGATGATCGCCATCATCGCCACTCCGGTCTGCACCACCATCGACGGCCAGTTGATGGTTTCCTTCCAGTACTGCTCCAGGCGGGGCGCGAGCATGGCCTGGTTGAACAGATCGTCGAAACCGTCATAGAGGCCAAACGTGACGAAGGCGCCGACGGCCAGGAAGGCAAACAGCTTGACCAGGGATTCGAAGGCAATCGCCAGCACCATGCCCCGGTGGTGCTCGGTGGCGTCGAGGTTGCGGGTGCCGAAGACAATGGTAAACAGCGCCAGGATCAGCGACACGATCAGTGCCGTGTCCTGGGCGCGGGTACCCATGGCGTCGGCTCCGGCGCCGATCAGCAGGTTCACTCCGAGCACGATGCCCTTGAGTTGCAGGGCGATGTAGGGCAGCACCCCCACCAGGCAGATCAGGGCTACGACCACCGCCAGGGACTGGGACTTGCCGTAGCGGGCGGCAATGAAGTCGGCAATGGAGGTGATGTTCTCCTGCTTGCTGATCATCACCATCTTCTGCAGCACCCAGGGGGCGAACACCAGCAGCAGGATGGGGCCCAGATAGATCGGCAGGAAAGCCCAGAGTTGTTCGGCCGCCTGGCCCACGGCGCCAAAGAAGGTCCAGCTGGTGCAATAGACGGCCAGCGACAGGCTGTACACCCAGGCCCGCACCCGCGGCGGAAGGGGCGCGCTGCGACGGTCGCCATAGAAGGCGATGGCAAACATGATGGCCATATAGGCCAGGGCAACGGCGGCAATCAGCCCGCTGGACAACGACATGGAAACTCCGAAGCAAAGACGCCGGGCACGTCAGCCCGGCCAGACAGTCTGGCACGATGTTGAGTTGGCGTCAGTGTCGACCAAGGTATCAGCGTGGCCTGATGTCGCAGGGCCGGACGGTCGTTCGGGCGGGCTAGGGTTGCAGGGCAAGCTCGATCATTTCATGGAGTTCCAGCATCACCACCGGCTCCACTTCGAACCTGATTGGCGGTGCCATGGTGGCAGTGCTGACCCTTAGTGGCGCGTTGATGATCTTTTCCTTGCGCCAGCGTTTGGCCGACAAGGTCCTGCGCTCGGGAGGCTGAGCAGTTGCTTGATTGCGAGGCGCAGCGGTCGACGCTCATGGAAACCAAGGGCAATTCTGTCGGTTGGCGAGAGGGCCGCTCACGTTCACTATGGGCGCCTGTTCCCTGCTGCCATGGAGTGCCTTATGTTTCCTGGGTCTGGTCATCGGTTGCTCGACAAGCAGTCGCGTCAGTCGTGTTTCAACGACCATTCAGCGCTAACGGGCGGCCAGTTGGGCCGCTCAAAACCTTTTGTGTCAGGGAGGGCGGTATGAAGGTCATTCGCAGTGCTGACTTTACCGGCGAGCGGGCCTGGGCAGCCCTGGATATCGCCAACATGAACGGCATCACCACGCGCCTGCACTGGACTGACCAGCCGTACCGATGGCACGTCAATGACGGTCAGGAGGTGTTCGTGGTGCTGGGTGGCCAGGTGCAGATGCGCTATCGCGTTGAGGGGGTGGAGCAGTCGGTGCTGCTGGAAGTGGGCGACATTTTTTATGCCGATCTGGGAACCGAGCATGTGGCTCATCCCCAGGGTGTTGCCAGGGTGTTGGTGATCGAATCCGAAGGCAGTGTCTAGGTTTATATCTGCAAAATAGATAACAGATAGAGAAATTACCCGTTATATAGATATTCGATTAGGTTCTACCATGGGCTCCACCTCATCAGAGGACAGGAGACACGTCATGCCATGCACCCACAGCGTCAAAGCCGGCCGCCGGCCCTTGAGTCATCTACAGCACCCCCGTGAAGCCATTCGCCAATTCACTCCCAACTGGTTCGCCGCCACCATGGGCACCGGTGTTCTGGCCCTGGCGCTGGCCCAATGGCCGGCGCCGGTGCCAGGCCTGCATCAGGTGGCTGAAGGCTTCTGGTGGTTGACCATCGTCCTGTTCCTGCTCTTTACCGCGATGTACACCGCGCGCTGGGTGCTGTTCTTCGATGAGGCGCGGCGAATCTTTGCTCACTCAACGGTATCGATGTTTTTCGGCACCATTCCCATGGGGCTGGCGACCATCATCAACGGCTTGCTGCTGTTCGGCATTCCGCGCTGGGGCGAGGCGGTGGTGCATCTGGCGCAAGTGTTGTGGTGGCTGGACGTGGCCATGTCCCTGGCTTGCGGGGTGTTGATTCCCTACATGATGTTCACCCGGCAGGAGCACAGCATCGATCAGATGACCGCCGTCTGGTTGCTGCCGGTGGTGGCGGCTGAAGTGGCGGCGGCCAGCGGCGGCTTGCTGGCGCCGCATCTGGCGGATGCTCACGCCCAACTGGTGATGCTCAGTACCAGCTATGTGTTGTGGGCTTTTTCGCTGCCGGTGGCTTTCAGCATCCTGACGATCCTGCTGCTGCGCATGGCCTTGCACAAATTGCCCCACGAAAGCATGGCGGCCTCGAGCTGGCTGGCCCTGGGCCCGATCGGTACCGGCGCCCTGGGCATGCTGGTGCTGGGGGGCGATGCGCCGGCGATCTTTGCCGCCAATGGCCTGTCCGGCGTCGGCGAGATTGCCGCCGGCCTGGGGCTGGTGGCGGGCCTGACCTTATGGGGCTTCGGCCTGTGGTGGATGTTGATGGCGGTGCTGATCACCCGCCGTTACTTGCGCGAGGGCATTCCCTTCAACCTCGGTTGGTGGGGCTTTACCTTCCCGCTGGGTGTGTATTCGCTGGCCACCTTGAAGCTGGGTAGCACTTTGCACCTGGGATTCTTCAGCGTATTTGGTGCGGTGTTGGTAGCGGCCCTGGCGTTGATGTGGCTGATCGTGGCCAGGCGTACGGTCCAGGGGGCCTATAAAGGAGAGCTGTTTGTTTCGCCGTGCATTGCGGGCTTACGGAAATAATCGCCAAAGATAGGTAAGGTTGTGGCCTGGATCGATATTCGACATTCCAATAACAGTATCCACGCCACTCAGGGACATGGAAGATGAGTCACCCTTCGCAGTTCACTTTGCTCCGCAAGCGGCGGTTCCTGCCGTTCTTCATCACGCAATCCCTCGGCGCCTTCAACGACAACATCTTCAAGCAGTCGTTGATCCTGGCCATTCTCTACAAGCTGAGCATCGAGGGTGATCGCTCGATCTGGGTCAACCTCTGTGCCTTGCTGTTCATCCTGCCGTTCTTTCTGTTCTCGGCCCTGGCCGGGCAGTTCGGTGAGAAGTTCGCCAAGGATGCGCTGATTCGCCTGATCAAGCTGGGGGAGATCGCGATCATGGCCGTGGGAGCGGTGGGCTTCGTCTTCGACCATCTCTGGCTGATGCTGTTGGCGCTATTTGCCATGGGGACCCATTCGGCACTGTTCGGCCCGGTGAAATATTCGATCCTGCCCCAGGCCCTGCGTGAAGAGGAACTGGTGGGCGGCAATGGCCTAGTGGAAATGGGGACTTTCCTGGCGATTCTGGCCGGGACCATCGGCGCGGGGATCATGATGTCCTCGGCTCATTACGCCTCTATTGTCTCGGTTGCCATCCTGGGCGTCGCGGTGTCGGGGTACCTGGCAAGTCGGGCCATTCCACGGGCGGCTGCTGCAACCCCGGACATGCGCCTGAACTGGAACATCTTCAGTCAGTCCTGGGCCACCTTGCGTCTGGGCTTGGGGCAGACACCGGCGGTGTCGCGGTCAATTGTCGGCAACTCCTGGTTCTGGTTTGTCGGGGCAATCTACCTGACTCAGATTCCCGCCTATGCCAAGGAGTGGATGCACGGCGACGAGACGGTGGTGACCCTGATCCTCACTGTGTTCTCGGTGGGTATCGCGGTGGGCTCGATGCTGTGCGAGAAGCTTTCGGGGCGCAAGGTTGAGATCGGCCTGGTGCCGTTTGGCTCCTTTGGCCTGACGGTATTCGGCCTGCTGCTGTGGTGGCATTCCGGTGGTATCCCGGAGAGTGTCAATGGTCATGGCTGGCTTGAAGTGCTGGGCTTCGGGCATGCCTGGTGGGTGTTGTTCGACGTGCTGGGACTGGGGGTATTCGGTGGCTTCTATATAGTGCCGCTGTATGCGCTGATCCAGTCGCGTACTCCGGAGAATGAACGGGCCCGGGTAATTGCTGCCAACAATATTCTCAATGCGCTGTTCATGGTGGTATCGGCGATTGTTTCCATCGTCATGCTGAGCATGGTCAAGCTGACCATTCCCCACCTGTTCCTGGTGGTGTCGCTGCTCAACATCGCGGTCAACGTCTATATCTTCAAAGTGGTGCCCGAGTTCAGCATGCGGTTCATGATCTGGCTGCTCAGCCATTCCATGTACCGCGTCGAGCATCGCAATCTGGAGCAGATCCCCGATGAAGGGGCGGCGTTGCTGGTGTGCAACCACGTGTCGTTCGTCGATGCCTTGTTGATTGGCGGCGCGGTGCGCCGGCCGATTCGCTTCGTGATGTACTACAAGATCTACAACCTGCCAGTGCTGAACTTTATCTTCCGCACCGCCGGAACCATTCCTATCGCTGCACGGCATGAAGATCTGGAAATCTACGAAAAGGCCTTTAAGCGTATTGCCCAGTATCTGCGTGACGGTGAGCTGGTGTGCATTTTTCCCGAGGGCAAGCTGACTGCCGATGGTGAGATTAATGAGTTCAAGGGCGGCCTGACACGGATTCTCGAAGAAACCCCGGTGCCGGTGATTCCCCTGGCACTGCAGGGCTTGTGGGGCAGCTTCTTCAGTCGCGACCCGAACAAAGGGTTCTTCCATCGCTTCTGGTCACGAGTGACTTTGGTGGCCGGGCCAGTCGTAAGTGTGGAGGCCACCGAACCCGCGCAGTTGCAGGCGGTGGTGGGGCAGTTGCGCGGCAGTCGTCGCTAGGATTGCAGTGAATACAAAAACGCCCGCAGCATTGCGGGCGTTTTCATTTCTGTGCGGCGGCGGTCAGCTGGCGCTGACTTTCAAGCCCACCAGGCCGGCGATGATCAGCGCCACGCTGGCCAGGCGCACCAGGGCCATGGATTCGCCGAACAGGATGATCCCTGCGATCACCGTGCCAATAGCACCGACCCCGGTCCAGATGGCGTAGGCCGTGCCCAGGGGCAGCTCCTTCATGGCCAGGCCGAGCAGGCCCAGGCTGATGGCCATGGCGAGGATGGTCAGGGCGGTGGGCAGCGGACGGCTGAAACCGTCGGTGTACTTCAGGCCGACAGCCCAGCCCACTTCAAACAAACCGGCAAACAACAAAATGATCCAGGACATGCTGACCTCATCGGTTGATGGGGTCGTCCCCACAAATAAGTCACTCGATTGAGTCGCGAGGTCGTCCTCGCGCTGCGCAGTATACTGCTCAATGCGGCTCGGTCGATCAGTTTTCAGCTCGGTTGCCGACTCGTTGTGTTTCCAGTTTTTGCTCGCTTTTGTCCCTCATGCCGCGGAAGTAGGTCGAGAGCAAGGCCCCGGAGATGTTATGCCAGACGCTGAACAGGGCGCTGGGTACTGCCGCCAGTGGAGAGAAGTGGGCGCTGGCCAGGGCGGCCCCCAGGCCGGAGTTCTGCATGCCGACTTCCAGGGCCAGGGATTTGCGTTGTGCCAGTGGCAGTTTGAAGAGCCGGCCGGTGAAATAGCCCAACAGGTAGCCGAAGCTGTTGTGCAGCATCACCACCGCCATGATCAGCAGTCCGGACTCGGCGATTTTTGCCTGGCTGGCCGCCACCACGGCGGTGACGATGATGACGATGCTCACCACCGAAACCAGCGGCAGTACCTCTACCGCATGTTGTACCCGATGGCCCAGCAAGCGCTGGGCCAGCACGCCCAGCACGATCGGTAGCAGCACTACTTGCAGGATCGACCAGAACAGCTCCATGAAAGACACCGGCAGCCAGGCCGAAGCCAGCAGCCAGATCAGCGCAGGGGTCAAGAGTGGCGCGAGCAGGGTGGTGACTGCAGCAATGGCCACCGACAGGGCGAGGTCGCCCCGGGCCAGCCAGGTCATGACGTTGGACGAGGTGCCGCTGGGGCAGCAACCCACGAGAATCACGCCGACGGCAATTTCCGGCGGCAGATGGAAGGCCTGGCAGAGTAGCCAGGCCACCCCGGGCATGATCACGAAGTGCGCGACCACTCCCAGTGCGACGCGCCAAGGATGACGGGCCACTTCGGCGAAGTCTTCGAGTTTCAGGGTCAGGCCCATGCCGAACATCACCAGGCCCAGCAGCGGCACGATGGCGCCCTTGAGGCCGATGAACCAACCAGGTTGGAAGAATGCCAGGACGGCGAAGATCAGTACCCAGTAGGCGAAGGTGTTGCCGACAAAGCGGCTCAGTGCAGCCAGTGCTCGCATGACCTGTTCCTTATTATGTGAAAACGCCACCGAAGGCGGTGGCGTCTATAGCGGGGCGGCTATTGGAGCAAGGCGTCAGATGCCTTGCGGAATCTCCTCGCCACCCAGGGCCTCGAACAGCGCCGGCAGGAAGTCGCCGAAAGTCAGCATCATCAGGGTGAAGCTGGCGTCCTGCTGGCCGAGGGCTTCATCGCCGCCGTCCTGTTCCGCCTGATCCTGCAGCAGGTCTTCGAACTTCAGGCGCTTGACCACCATCTTGTCGTCGAGCATGAAGGACAGTTTGTCCTGCCAGGCCAGGGACAGTTGGGTGACCACCTTGCCGGTGCTCAGGTGCAGCTGGATTTCCTCGCCGGTCAGGTCCTGGCGCTTGCAGCGCACGATGCCGCCGTCTTCGTGGGTGTCGCGCAGTTCGCATTCGTCGAGCACGAAGAAGTCGTCGGCGGCTTTTTGCGTCTTGACCCAGTCGGTCATGATTGCGCTCGGGGCGATCTTCACGGTCAGTGGACGTACTGGCAGGGTGCCGAGGACTTCGCGCAGGGTGGAGAGCAGGTCTTCGGCGCGCTTGGGGCTGGCGGAGTTGACCAGAATCAGCCCTTGTTTCGGGGCGATGGCGGCGAAGGTCGAGGAGCGGCGGATAAAGGCCCGGGGCAGGAACGCCTGGATGATTTCATCCTTGATCTGGTCGCGCTCCTTCTTATAGACCTTGCGCATCTGTTCGGCTTCGATCTCTTCGACCTTTTCCTTCACCGCGTCGCGCACCACGCTGCCAGGCAGGATGCGTTCTTCTTTGCGCGCTGCCACCAGCATGAAGTCCTGGCTGACGTGCACCAGCGGGGCGTCTTCACCTTTGCCGAAAGGGGCGACGAAACCGTAAGTGGTCAACTCCTGGCTTGCACAGGGGCGCGCCAGTTTGGTCGCCAGTGCAGTTTCCAGCGCCTCAGCATCAAAAGGCAGATCTTGGGTCAGGCGATAGATCAGCAGGTTTTTGAACCACATGGGGTGAATCTCTCCTTTATACAAAGGAGGGCATTATTCTCTTCGCTGCTGCTCAGGCCAACCCTTCGCTAAGCCTTTGGAAGGCCTGAAAAAATTATTATAAAAAGTGCTTGCCAGAGTGGGGGCTGCTCCGTAGAATGCGCGCCACACCGAACGTGAAGGGTGATTAGCTCAGCTGGGAGAGCGTCTGCCTTACAAGCAGAATGTCGGCGGTTCGATCCCGTCATCACCCACCATTCGCATTCAGTGTTACGCGCAGCGGTAGTTCAGTCGGTTAGAATACCGGCCTGTCACGCCGGGGGTCGCGGGTTCGAGTCCCGTCCGCTGCGCCATATTCGGTAACCTGGAACACTGAACGCCAGGTCACCACAGAAAGCCCGCTAGCGCGGGCTTTTTGCTGTAAAGAGTTTGTGGGTAGTGCGGCATTTCATGGGAATTCAGATTTTTTTGATAAAATTATCAATTAAATCAACACTTTAAGAATTTCTGTGGCATAATGCGCCCCGCAACGAAGGTAAAGGGTGATTAGCTCAGCTGGGAGAGCGTCTGCCTTACAAGCAGAATGTCGGCGGTTCGATCCCGTCATCACCCACCACTTACTTTCAACGCTACGCGCAGCGGTAGTTCAGTCGGTTAGAATACCGGCCTGTCACGCCGGGGGTCGCGGGTTCGAGTCCCGTCCGCTGCGCCATATTCGATAACCTGGAACACTGAACGCCAGGTCATCACGGAAAGCCCGCTAACGCGGGCTTTTTGCTGTCTGGGGTTTGGCTTTAGGCAAATCCGGCACCCCAAAAAGCGGCCCGCAGGCCGCTTTTCTTGTTTCAGGGCTTACTGCTCGGCGTTACGGCTGTGCCGGTAGTCACTGACAGCTTCGTAGACCGCTTTGCGCAAGCGGTTGATACCACCGATAGGGCGATGGGCCTCAATGCCGAACCAGGGATTGAAGGATTGATTGTCGCAGGCGAGGTTTTGCGCAGGAGTGTCGAAGTCCTGGGCGGGGATCGTCAATCGGGCCACGGTTTCAAACGGTGCGTCGCTTTCTTTCCACTCGATGCTGGTGTCTTCGATCGGCATGAACCGGCTCGGATCCTGGCGCTGGATCTGCAGCACGAAGCAGGCTGGCATCCGATCGGTGGAGAGCTGCTGGGTCAGTGCACTGCGCAAGAAGTTGGGCAGGTCCTGGTTCTGCGCTGGCAAGCTGTAGGCCGGGCAGCTGTCCGGGTCTGGCATGACCCGGAACTTGGCGTTGGCGTTACCGAACTTGTAGGGCGAGACCGAAAAGTAGGTCGTCTGGGTCGGGCTGGCTGGTGCTGGTGACAACGTGGCCAAGGCGATGAACAGATGGCGGATCTGCCAGCTGCGAGGATCCCAGCCAGGGAAGAAGGCGCCGACTTTCTTGCCATCCGCTTGGGCGGCAATGTTTTGTTGATACTCCGCCACATCGCTGACGAAGAAGTTCGGATGATTGAACATCACGAAGTCCTGCTCGCGTCGCGCCGATTCCGCGGGGATCAGCTGTTGCCCAGGAACATCCAGCAGTTTGATCGCCATGCCGCGGGCATCGCGAATGCTGTCGAACTGCGGATAGGCATTGCCGTTGGACAAACGCACGGTCGCTTGCCAGGTCTGGCCGGGGTTGGCGAATACACCCTGGCGCAGTTCCGAATTCAGGTCCTTGAGCACCTGGACCTCGGCTTTCACGCAGCCATGAGCCTTGGCGTGGGCATCGCGCAGGTAGCGCGTGCCTTCGCGGTGTTGATCGACGATGCGTACGGCGGTCTGGATGATGTCCTGGGTGCGTGCGGCTTCATCGGCGGGAATCTGCTCCTGCACTGCCACCGGACCACGGTGCTGCCAGGCGAACCAGGCGCTGCCCAGGGCCCAACCCAGCAGGCCGATGCCAGCCAGCAATAACAGAGTCTTGCCCAGCAATGCACTGAGGCTTAGCCAGAGCCTGGCCAGCAGTGACGGTCGTTTTCTTGCGAGATCGAGTTTCATGGCAGTTGTGACTCCAGCGGTCCGCCTAGCACTTTCAAGTATTCCAGCAGCGCCCAGCGCTCTTCGGGTTGCAGCAGAGGGCCGATGACGCCGTTGCCACGCTGGCCGGCACGGAATTCGTGGCCGCTGTTGTGGTTGCCGCTGATGCGGGTATCGAATTCAAAGCCATTCTTGAAGGCTTCCGGGCGATAGCCCAGGTGCTTGGGATCGTATTCGAAGGTGCCTCGATAGAAGGTGGTGGAGCGTTCGGATTGGGGCGAAAGCAGTTGATACAGGTTGGGCACCGAGCCGTTGTGCAGGTAAGGCGGTGTCGCCCAGACCCCAGCCAGTGGCCGGGCCTTGTAGGCACGCAGCTCCCGTACGCCGATCGGCAGGCCATAGCCATCCAGCCGTGGCCGTTCCTCGGGAGTGACCTTGGCATCTCGGTAGGCACGTTCCTCGACGAAGGCGGTGATATAGGCCAGGCCCTTCGCGGCCGAGAGTTGGCGAAGGTCAAGTGGTTCAGTGGGCGTCGGGTGCAGTTCGACGTTGGACTTGGCCAGTTCGGCGGTGTCCCATTGCAGGGCGCTCAGGTCATAGCGCAAGTCGGCGATGTTGCTGGCGGAGTTCGGGTCGGTACCAATCACCGAAACCGGGAGCATCTTCAGTTGCTGCACTGGGCGGCCGTTGCTCTCGCTCACTGTCGGTAGGTGACAGCCGGCGCAGTGGCTGGCGAACAGGTCGCGGCCCTTGGCAGCCAGAGGTTTATCGACAGTGCCCAGCAGTGCCTCAGGCCATGTGGGAGGCTTCAGGCGCTGCAAGGTTTCTTCTATATGGTTAAGGTCGCGAACCCGCACACTGGACGGGTAGCGGGCATCGCCGGTGAGGGGCTGGCCGTTGCTGTCGAACAGATTGAGGGTGGCACCGACCCCCAGAGCCTCGCCAATGTTGCGGGCCATGGGTTGCTGTGCGGAACCGTTCCACTGCACCCAATCGAAGGTCCAGATGTCCCACAGTTGTGGGTAATCCACCGGGGCGTTGGCGATCCGATAGTTCTGCGCAGAAATGGCATCGCCGAAACTGGCGTTGGCTATGCGGCCGAAGGCATCGGTACGGCCCGGGCCTTCCTCGGTGGGATAGAGGCCACGATGGGTGTCGTTCCAGGCGACTCGGAGGAAGGTGTCCAGCGAGGCCTTGAAATCCTTGCGCAGTTGTTCATGTTGCGCGTCATAGTCTGCGCCCAGCACTTTGCGGGCGAAACGCTCGAATTTCCATGGGTTGTAATAGGTGGTGGCCAGACTGGCTACCAGCGCCTGGCCGAAGCTGCCGCCGCGCAGGGTTGGCACGCTGGAGGGCAGGACGTGTTGCGCCGATCCGCCATCGATTCGCAATGCCTGATGGTTGAAGCGCAGTTCCCCGGTGTGGCAGGCGGCGCAGGTGATGTCCAGGTACTGTTCCGGGCTGCCTGGGTTCTGGTGTCGGGCGAACCCTACTGGCAGGTTGCCGGGATTCTGCGCGGTGGCTTTCTGTCCGGGCTGAACCAGGAACCCGAAGCGTGCCAGGTACTCCGGCGCTGCAAAGGACTGCTTGGAGAAGGGCAGCTCCAGGGCGGTGAACCATTCATAGCGCAGGCCTTTGACTTGAGTGCCTTGGGGGGTGAAATAGTACGTCTGGCGATCGGCAGCGTCCCACTGGTCCAGATAGTGCACCTGCTCGACGGGCACATAGTCGGGAAGCTTGGGGTTGGCGATGTAGTACACAACCACGGCCAGGGCTATGCCGATCAACACGGCAATCAACAGCAATACACGGTAGATGAGGCGCAAGATGTACGTCCTTGTCGAATTTGCTTTCCTTATGCCTGAGCGTCTCTGACGCGGCAAGTAGCCATTACTTGCGCTATGGTTATTCGCGCTCGTTCCAGCGCCTCACCGAGCCGCCTGAGCGGGCGTTCCCCAAAGCATAAAACGTGTTTAAAGACGTGAACTTATCGGACATTTACTACTCTTACGCCGGTAGCCATTGGTCGTGGTCGCCTGATAAGCTCGCGGCTTTATTCGATTGCCCTTTAGGCGCATGAACAAGGAAATAGCATGAAACAGCATCGGTTGGCGGCGGCGGTGGCCCTGGTTAGCCTGGTACTTGCGGGGTGTGACTCGCAGACCAGCGTAGAGCTGAAAACCCCGGCGCAAAAAGCTTCCTACGGTATCGGCCTGAACATGGGCAAGAGTCTCGCCCAAGAAGGCATGGATGACCTGGATTCCAAAGCGGTAGCCCAGGGCATCGAAGATGCCGTCGGCAAGAAAGAACAGAAGCTGAAGGATGAGGAACTGGTTGAAGCCTTTGCCGCGCTGCAAAAGCGTGCCGAAGAGCGCATGGCCAAGATGAGTGAAGAGTCGGCTGCTGCCGGCAAGAAATTCCTCGAGGAAAACGGTAAGAAAACCGGCGTGACTACCACTGCTTCCGGCCTGCAGTACGAAGTGCTGAAGAAGGCTGATGGTCCTCAGCCCAAGTCGACTGACGTGGTCACGGTTCACTACACCGGTACTTTGACCAACGGTACTGTATTCGACAGCTCGGTAGAGCGTGGCAGCCCGATCGATCTGCCTGTCAGTGGCGTCATCCCGGGTTGGGTTGAAGGTCTGCAACTGATGCACGTGGGTGAGAAGTACAAGCTGTACATCCCTAGCGATCTGGCCTACGGCGCACAAAGCCCAAGCCCGTCGATCCCGGCCAACTCGGTTCTGGTGTTCGAACTGGAGCTGCTGGGTATCAAGGATCCAGCCAAGCAGGACGCCGCCAAGTAACCTGTCTCTGCGCCTGAAGCAACGCCCCGTTTTTACGGGGCGTTGTCGTTTCTGCGGGCCACTGCTGGTAAATATTCCGAACCGGCGCCATCGTAGGTGGTCAGAACTGGGTATCGGCGGTGGGTAGTCTGTGAAGGCCGCCAAGTCAATGAAATTATGGGTTTTTTTATGTGAGTAAAAAACGCCCGATCTGAGCTAAGCCCTTATGAAACGGGGCTTTCAGCTGTGAAAAATAGCTCTGTTCACAAGGTTATCCACAATTTGTGTGGATAACATTTCAGTGGAGTGATGATGAAAGCACCCTGGAGTTTTGCTCGATTCCTGCCCCTGGCTGGTCGGTTGCTGAGCCGCGGTCGTTTACCGACGCTGTTGTTTGCCGTGGCCAGCAAGGGGGCCAGCCAGGGTGGCCGTCTGGGCAAGGTCAAAGAGGATCTGCGCCTGCTCCAGGCACTGTGTCTGGCTTACTGGCGAGGTGAGTATCGCGCTGTGAGCCCCAAGGCTTTGCTATCGGTAGTGGCAGGGTTGATGTATTTCCTCAGCCCGGTGGACGCGATCCCCGATTTTCTCCCGGTATTCGGCATGCTCGACGACATCGCCGTGCTGGCGTGGTTGATGAAGACCCTGGATGACGAACTTGGTGCCTTCCGCGCCTGGCGCAACCGCCAGATGCCGGAAAAACTGGCAGTGGTTGAACGCCTGCCGGATACACCGGAACAGCTGCAGCTGGAGGGGCCGCGGAAAAGCTGAGGCGATTGACTGGCTCTCTCAACAATCATGCTCCCCGCGACCGCCGCCGCTGTTAGGATTACACTTCAAGGGAAAAGTCCGACTCGGTAAGAGTCGTTGTCCTACGGGGTAGTAATGGATATTCAGATTATTGAACGCGATGGCGAGCCCGAATATGCGGTTCTGCCGTGGGCTCAGTATCAAGCTTTATTGACAGCCGCAGGCCTCACCAAACAACAACCACACGCCGCTGCAACCTCTCAGGCGGCACCACCAGCCCAGAGTCTTCCGGGCCTGGATCAACTACGCAATCTGCGCGAAGGGAAGGGCATCGCCATCGAGGCGCTGGCCCGCAAAGTAGGTATCAGTCCGTCTTACCTGGCCCTGATTGAAAGTGGCGAGCGTCAACCCGACGCTGCGATTCGCCGCAGCCTGGCCTGGGAGTTGACGGTGCCGGGGTGGAGGGAGCAATCGTGAGTGTAAGGATCAGTCGTCAGCACTGGGATGGGCTGTTGGGCGAATTGGATCAAGCCCGTCGCCAACGCCATCTTTTAACCTACCGGGCATTGCTTGAGCGATTGCAGCTGCCTAGCCCAGCCATGCAAACCCTGACGGCCGCGCTGGAGCATCTGGCGGCCCTGGATGCCCGGGCCGAACAGCCATTGCGCAGTTCATTGGTGATCAGCCAAGGCGCTAGCCGTTTACCTCGTACCGGGTTCTTTGAGTGTGTGGAGCGCTTGGGACGTTTTTCCGGGCCATCCGATGGCGTGGCCGCTGCGTCATGGCACGCATCGGAAGTGGTGCGCGTGTTCGAGTATGAATACCCCGAATCAGCGGAGGCTTGAATGTTCTGGCGACTCAAGGCACGACTCAGCTATTGGCTGGCGCGCCGGTTGTTTCATTGGCCGTGGTTTATCCGCGAACCTCGCAGTTGGCGGTGGATGGAGGGGCAATTCGCACGCATGGCCAATCTGGGGGATGTCGACGCGCAAAGTTTCTACGGGCACATCCTGACTTTTCGTGGGCATGGGCTTGGGGCGCGGGAGGAGGGCATTCGCCTGCTGCGCCTGGCGGCTCTGGCCGGTGACGGTAAAGCCGCCTATCAATTGGGGGTGATCAGCCTCGCCGGCTCCGCCAGCAAGGCTCCTGATGCTGCCGAGGCAAGCCGTTGGTGGACGCTCTCGGCCAAGGCCGGGCATCCACTGGCGGAGCTCAAGCTGATGCAGCTGAATCAGGCGGCGGATTCCGATCCCGCATCGGTTCGTTGAGCGCCTCGCTTCCCATGCGGGCTGCAGCGTCCAAACTGTCGATTACGTGGATGCTGTAGCCCTGAACATTCTTGGCATGATGCTTGGCCTGGGATGCCAGCTCTGCCAATTGGCTGGAATCCAGTAGTCCACAAGCCTGTGGATACAAGTGCACGACGCCGATGGACAGTGACAACAAGGGGAACTCCTGACGCACTCCTTGACGGTTGGGGGCGACAAAGCAACCGGCCTCCAGGTGTTCGCTGCGGTAGAAGCGTCGGCACTGACTGTGAAAGTCGTCCAGCAACTGGTTCAGGCGCCTTTGCCAGTCTTCAGGTCCGAGCACCAGCAAGAAATCATCCCCGCCAATATGCCCGACGAAGTCACGACTCGGGTCGACCCGATCATTCAGGCATTGGGCCAGGCACAGCAGCACTTCATCGCCACGGCCATAGCCGTAGATATCGTTGAAGGGCTTGAAGCTGTCGATGTCCACGTAACAGATCACTGACTCTTGCCCTTGTTGCAGCAGGCGGGTGAGGCATTGCTGGATGGGCACGTTGCCCGGTAACAGGGTCAGGGGATTGGCATAGCGCGCCTGCTGGATTTTCAGTTCGGTGATCAGCTTGAGCACATCTATTACCCGTCCCAGTCCCAGGTAGTGACCGTTGAGGGTGATGATGAAGTCTTCCTCGATGCGTTGCCGGGCGCGACTGGTGATCAGGCGGCTCACCTGCTGCAGGGACTGGCTGAGTTCGACGGCAAGGAAGTCGTCATTCATCAGGCGGCTGATGGGTTTGCGGGCAAAAAGATCGGTAGCGAATGGCTTGAGCAGGGCATCTGAAAGCGAATGCCGGTGGACGATCCCGCAGGGGTGGCCCTGTTCGTCGAGGACTGCCAGAGAGTTGAGGTTGGCTTGCCGGCGAAAGGCTTCCAGCACGTTGGCTGTCGGGGTATTACGGGCCACGGCGGGCTGTTCGTTGAGCAGCGCGCTGAGGTCACTGCCTTCATCGTTGAGTGCCACGCTGGTTTGGTCATGCTTGGGCATCATTGCCCGGGCATCCCGAGGCGGCTGTTCCTGCGGCCGGCACAGCAAGTAGCCCTGGACTAGATCCACTCCCATTTCGCTGAGCACCACCAATTCCTCGAGCATCTCTATCCCTTCGGCTATCACTTGGGCGCGAGACGCCTTGGCGATCTGCAGAATTGAACCGACGAATTCGCGCTTTAGGGCGTCCTGATGGATACCATCGATAAAGTGCCGGTCGATCTTTACATAGTCCGGTCGCAGCTCGGACCACAGGCGCAGGCTGGAGTAACCGGCGCCGAGGTCATCCAGGGCGATGGAAAATCCCATGTCCCGGTAGTGATGCAGGGCATTGTGCAACAGCTGAAAGTCGTCGATGGGGGTCTGTTCGGTGAGTTCGATCACCACCTGGCTTGGAGGAATGCCAACGTCCTGTAGCAGTTGCAGGGTCCGGCCAGGTTGATGGGTCGCTTCCAGCAGGGATTCCGGCGATACGTTGAGGAACAGTTTGCCGGGTAATTGCTGCTCGCTGAAGCGTTTGCAGGCGCTGTGGCGGCAAGCGAACTCCAGTTCGCTCAGGCGCCCGGCCTGGCGGGCCACCGCGAACAGGGCGACCGGGGAGTGCAGGGGGCTGTTGGAAGGGCCACGGCTCAAGGCTTCGTATCCGAGGATACGTCGCTGCGAGAGAGAAATGATCGGCTGGAACAGGCTGTGCAAACCGCTTTGAGCCAGGATTGAACTCAATGCACTCAGCTGTTCGGTCGTGGTCATGGCGATCTCTGTCGATAAAAAAAGGACCGGGCGCCGCTCCTGATTCAAGAGCGGCGCCCGGTCCTTTATTTCACGACAGAATGATGACTGTTTAATGACGCTCCGAGGAGCGATCGAATTAAATTGCCATCATCTTCAGTGCTTGGCTACCGAGGTGTTGAGCTTCAGATAGTCCAGCAGAATGCGCCCTGTTTCGCTCAGGTAGGCGTCGTCTTCCGGCTTGGTCTTGTCTGGCTCGGCAGCTGCTAGTGCATCTTCGTCTTCTTTCTTCAGCTCTTTGAGCGGCTCTTCACCCTTGGCCTTGCGACGAGCATTTTCCAGAGCCAGTTGCTTGGCTTCGATGTCGGCATGCTGTGCCCGACGATCCGCTTCGTTGAGGCTGACGGTTTTTTCCGCCATCAGTTTCTGTGCCAGGGCCAACTTGTCGCGGATGAACACGAACTCCGCATCTTTCGCTGAACGGCTTTCATGTTCGGCCTTGAGCTGGGCCAGGAATGGCTTGAACGGATCCACAGCCGGTTTGATGGCCGGGCGAATGGTGTCCCAGGGCATGGCTTCAGGCAGAGCGCTTTCACCGATTTCCTTGGTGTCGATGATCGACGGGTAACCGATGTCCGGAAGAACGCCCTGATGCTGGGTGCTCTGGCCGGAAACCCGATAGAACTTGGCCAGGGTCAGTTTCAGCTCGCCATGGTTCAGTGGCTGAATGGTTTGCACCGTACCTTTACCGAAGGTCTGTCCACCAATGATCAGCGCTCGGTGGTAGTCCTGCATGGCGCCAGCGAAAATCTCCGAGGCCGAGGCCGAGAGACGGTTTACCAGCAGTGCCATCGGGCCTTTATAGAAGGCGCCGGGGTTTTCATCCTCCAGCACATCCACACGACCGTCGGCGTTGCGTACCAGTACTGTCGGCCCTTTGTCGATGAACAGGCTGGTCAGTTCGGTGGCTTCCTGGAGGGAGCCACCGCCATTGTTGCGCAGGTCGATGACCACGCCATCGACCTTGTCTTTCTGCAGCTCGGTCAGCAGTTTTTTCACATCGCGGGTGGTGCTCTTGTAGTCCGGATCACCAGCGCGGAACGCCTTGAAGTCAAGGTAGAAGGCCGGGATCTCGATCACTCCGAGCTTGTAATCCTTACCATCCTGCTTGAGGTTGAGGATCGACTTCTTCACTGCCTGGTCTTCGAGCTTCACCGCTTCGCGGGTGATAGGCACGATCTTGCTGGTCTGGTCGTTTGGCGCATTGCTGGCCGGAATCACTTCCAGGCGGACCAGGGTGCCTTTCGGACCACGGATTAGCTTGACCACTTCGTCCAGGCGCCAGCCCACTACGTCGACCATTTCCTTGTTGCCTTGGGCGACACCGATGATCTTGTCTGCGGGAGCTATCTGCTTGGTCTTGTCTGCCGGGCCTGCCGGCACCAGGCGCACGACCTTGACCTGGTCGTTGTCGCTCTGCAACACGGCGCCGATGCCTTCCAGCGACAGGCTCATGTTGATGTCGAAGTTTTCCGCGTTATCCGGCGACAGATAATTGGTGTGCGGGTCGTAAGACATGGCGAAGGTGTTGATGTAGGCCTGGAAGATGTCTTCGGCCCGGGTCTGGTCCAGGCGCGCCAGCTGATTCTTGTAGCGCTTGGTCAGCGTCTCCTGAATCTGCTTGGGCTCCTTGCCGGCGATCTTCATGCGCAGCACTTCGTCCTTGACGCGTTTGCGCCACAGGTCGTCAAGCTCTGCGGTGGTCTTGAGCCAAGGGGCGTCCTTGCGGTCGATCAGCAAGGTCTCCTTGGCGTTGAAGTCGATCTTGTCGACGCCTTTGTTGAGCTCCGCCAAGGCGAAATCCAGACGCGCTTTGACCCGGTCCAGATAACGCTTGTAGATGGTGAAGCCGGCATTCAGGTCGCCGCTCTTGAGGAAGTCGTCAAACTGGGTTTTCCATTTGTCGAATTCCGCGATATCGCTGGCCATGAAGTAGCTGCGCGATGGGTCCAACAGCTTCAGGTAGCTGTCATAGATGATCACCGAGCGCGCATCATCCAGCGGAGGTTTGCTGTAGTGGTGGCGTTTGAGCAGTTCTACAACATTGAGGCTGGCAATTACCTCATCGCGATCGGGCTGAAGTTGATCCCAGCTATTGGCTGCGAACGTATTGCTCGACATCGGCAGAAGGCCGAAACCAATGAAAAGGGCGAGGGCGGTGCTGGGGAACAAATGCTTCATGCTGATTCGACGCGGGGGCAATTGATAACGCATATTAGGCCGTCTTTGAAGTCGCCGGTTCCATAAGGACCGGTCGCATAATGCAAAAAGCCCGGTGCTACCGCTCCGGGCTCAGTCCAGACTCACTATGGAGGCACTGTGAAAGCATTGCAAGGCGTTGAAGGTCATGTGGAGTGGGTTGAAGAGCCAAGCCCTGCCTGTGATGTAGGGCAGGTTCGCATTCGGGTGGCGGCTGCGGGTCTCAATCGGGCCGACCTGTTACAGCGTGCAGGGCTCTATCCGCCCCCTCCGGGAGCCAGCCCGATCCTGGGCCTGGAGTGTTCCGGGATTATCAGCGAAGTGGGGCCGGGTTCTTCCTGGCAGATCGGTGACCGGGTGTGCGCGCTGCTGGCCGGTGGCGGCATGGCCGAGGAAGTGGTGGTTGATGCACGTCATGTGCTGCCGGTGCCCGAGGGGTTGTCCTCGGCCGAAGCTGCGGCGTTGCCCGAGGTCTACAGCACGGCCTGGCTCAATCTGTTCCAACTGGCGGCGCTCAAGCCTGGCGAGAAGGTGCTGTTGCACGCGGGAGCCAGTGGTGTCGGTTCGGCCGCGATCCAGCTGTGCAAGGCGTTTGGCAATCCATGCTGGGTGAGTGTCGGCTCCGCCGATCGCCTGGCCTATTGCGAAAGTCTCGGCGCCCAAGGCGGTGTGGTGCGGACTGAGGGGCTGGAAGCGCTGCGGGACTTCGGTCCATTTGACGTGATCCTCGATCCTGTAGGGGCCAATTACGCGGTCAGCAACCTCAAGCTGCTGGCCGTTGATGGGCGCTGGGTGCTGATTGGTCTGATGGGCGGGCGTGAAGCGCAACTGGACCTGGCTCAGGTGCTGGCCAAGCGTATCCAGCTGTTGGGCTCGACCCTGCGTAGCCGCAACGAACAGTTCAAGGCTGACCTTTTCCGTGACCTCGGGCAGAACGTCTGGCCGCTGTTCGCTGAAGGACGCCTGAGCCCACAGTTGGCCAAAACCTTTGCGATCAGGGACGCCGAAGCGGCATTTGCCGAGCTGGCGACCAATCAGGTCTCGGGCAAGCTGGTGCTGGTGATCGACTCCAGCCTGACGTGATTGCTGGCGTAGGAGCCGGCTGGCCGGCGAAAGGGTGTTGCAATCCGCTTGGCTGGCAAGTTGGCTCCTACACCAGCCAGCTTCTATAGAAGCTGGCTGTCCGGGCATTTCAGGGCCAAGGGTTACTTCCAGTGGTGGATCGGCCAACCGGACTTCTCTGCATGTTCGCGCAGTATCGGGTCCGGGTTCACCACCTGGGGATGGTCTACCCGCAGTAGCAGCGGCAGGTCATTGCGCGAGTCGGAGTAGAACGTCGCGCCTTCCAGGTTTTCTTCCTCGGCGTCCAGCCATTCCAGCAGGCGGGTGATCTTGCCTTCGCGGTAGGTCAGAGTGCCAAGGGTATTGCCGCTATATACGCCGTGCAGTACTTCCAGCTCAATGCCCAGCACTTCGTCGATGCCCAGGCGGGCGGCAATCGGCTTCACCAGATGGGTGCCCGAGGCGGAAATCACCAGGATCCGGTCGCCGGCCTGGCGGTGAGCGGCGATAGTCTTGCAGGCGTCGCTGAAAATGATCGGCTCGATCACCTCTTCCACCCAAGGCTCCACCAGGTGCGCCACCTCCTCCGGGGTACGCCCTGCCATGGGTTCCAGGCTGAAGCTCATGAACTCTTCCATGGCCAGCTTGCCGTGACTGTAAGCGTCCATCAGTTCGTTGTTGCGACGCATGAACGACTCGCTGTCGACCCAGCCAAGGCGGCCCATCTGTGCGCTCCAGAGGGTGGCGCAGTCGCCGTGGATCAGGGTTTCGTCCAGATCAAAAATTGCCAAGGCCATCAGTACAGCTCTCTCTTCAGGATCAATTGCGTGAAAGCCATCAGGCTACCTCACACAGGGCGGCAGGATCGATGGTCAGCGCCAGACGTTGGCCGTCAGCGTGCAGGTCATCGGCCGAACGGTTGAGTACATCCACCACCAGCTCCACGCCGCGAGCCTCGACCCGGTAGCGAATCACATTGCCCAGCAGGCTGTGGCTGCGGACCAGCGCATCAAGCTGGCCCTCTCTGCCGAGTTCGATGGCTTCCGGGCGAATGGCGATACGCCCGCTGACCGGGCGCTGCAGCAGCTTGCTGGCGCTTTCGGCGTCCAGCAGGTTGTAGTTGCCGATAAAACCCGCCGCGAATACATCCACCGGTGCGGTGTAGAGCGTTTCAGCATCGCCGCTCTGGACGATCCTGCCCTGGTTCATCAGGAAGATCCGGTCGGACATGGTCAGCGCTTCTTCCTGGTCGTGGGTGACGAAGATGGTAGTCAGGCCCAGTTCCCGCTGGATGTTGCGGATCTGTTCACGCAGGTGCTTGCGGATACGTGCATCCAGGGCCGACAACGGCTCGTCCAGCAACAGCAAGCGCGGCCGGGTCACCAGGGAGCGGGCCAGAGCCACCCGCTGGCACTGGCCGCCGGACAGTTGGTGTGGATAACGACTGGCAAAGTCATTGAGCTCCACCAGTTGCAAGGCTTCAAGGACCCGCTTGCGGCTGTCGTCGGCGTTGACCTTCTGCATACGCAGGCCGAAGGCGACGTTCTGTTCCACGGTCATGTTGGGAAACAATGCATAGCTCTGGAACACCATGCCGATCCCGCGTTTCTGTGGGCTCAAGGGCACGATGTCCTGGCCATCGAGAAGGATCTTGCCACCGTCCACGGGGGTCAGTCCGGCGATGCAGCGCAGCAGGGTGGACTTGCCGCAGCCGGACGGGCCCAGCAGGGTGACGAACTCGCCTTTCTGGATTTCGCAATTGATATCGCTGAACACCGTGGTGCCTGCGTAGTTCTTTTGCAGGTGTTGGACGCTGACGAAGCTCATTGGCTTTTGTCCTTGTTCAAGATGTTGGCGGCCCAGGTCAGAACCAGCACAAAGAAGAAGTAGGAGATCACCAGGGCGCTGGTGAAGTGGCCGCTGCTGTTACGCATGTTGTTCAGGTAGACCTGCAGGGTTTCATAGCGGGTGCCCACCAGGATGTTGGCGAACACGAACTCGCCGAACAGGAACGAGAAGGACAGCAGCAACGCCACCATCAGGCCTTTGCGCAGGTTGGGCAGGACCACCAGGAAGGCTGCCTGCCAGGTGCTGGCGCCGAGCAGTTGGGCGGCGTCCATCAGGTCGCGCAGGTTGATCGCTTGCAGGTTGTTGGTGATGGCCCGGTACATGAACGGCAGCGCCACGGTGAAGTAGCAGCCGATGAGGATCCAGGGCGTGCCAACCATGGCGAAGGGCCCTGAGCCATAGAGCTGCAGCAGGCCCACCGAGGACACCACTGGCGGCACCGCGAAGGGCAGCAGGATCAGGATGTTCATCAAGGCGTCGAGCTTGGGAAAGTGGTAGTGCACCACAAACAGCAGCGGCAGGATCAGCACCACCGACAGCACCAGCGCGCCGACGCAGACCAGCAGCGACTGGCCGAAAGCATTGAGGAAGCGCGGGTCGCTCCACAGCTGCAGGTACCACTTGAAGGTGAAACCGCTGGGCAGGATGGTGGCCGACCAACTGCTGGCGATGGAGTAGACAAGGGTCCCCAGCAGCGGCAGCAACAGGATGGCGAACAGCAGGTAGACCACCACCCGGTGGTACAGGGCGGCGGAGCCGGGTTCAGCGCGAGACATGGTAGCTCCTCTTCAACAGCAGCTGATGGACGATGGTGACCAGGGTCATCAGCGCTACCAGCACCACGGCCAGGGCGCTGGCCATGTTCGGGTCCAGTGAGATGTCCCCGGAAACCATGGCGGCAATGCGGATCGGCAGCACGTTGAAGTTGCCGGTGGTCAGGGCGTAGACCGTGGCATAGGCGCCCAGGGCATTGGCCAGCAGGATGACGAAGGTGCCCAGCAATGCCGGGGTCAGCACGGGCAGCCCGATGTGGCGCCAGAACTGCCAGCCGTTGGCGCCCAGCAGCGCGGCGGATTCACGCCAGTCTTCGCGCAGGGCGTCGAAGGCCGGGTACAGCAACAGCACCCCCAGGGGAATCTGGAAGTAGGTGTAGAGAATGATCAGCCCGGTCTTGGAGTACAGGTTGAAGTCCTGAATGATCCCCGACTGCTTGAGCATGATGGTGATGGTGCCGTTGAAGCCCAGGAGGATGATGAAGGCAAAGGCCAGGGGCACGCCGGAGAAATTGCTGGTCATGTTGGCGAAGGCGTTGACGAAGTTGCGCAGTTTGGAGTCCACCCTGCGCAAGGAGTAACTGCCCAGCACCGCAATGATGATGCCGAACACGCTGGACCAGAAACTGATCTCCAGGCTGTGCTGGATGGCCTGCAGGTAGAACTTCGAGCTGAAGATCTTGCTGAAGTTGGCCAGGCCCCAGCCGAGCTCTTCCGACTGCAGGCTGTTGATCAGCACCCACACCAGCGGGGCGATCTGGAACACGATGAAGAACAGGGCAAAAGGCACCAGACAGAGTGCCGCCAGCCATTTGCCGCGGGTGACTGAATTCACTGCAACAGCTCCCGGCAGAAGGGTTTGTCATGGGCCACGCCCAGTAGTTGGCAGATGGTGCCGCACAGTTCGGTCTGCTTTGGCGTGGCACCTGGGTCGAGACTGAAGGCATTGCCGAGAACGAACAACGGAACTTCCCGCTCCTCGGCCAAGAGACCGTTGTGGGAGCGGTCGTTGTTCATGCCGTGGTCGGCGGTCACCAACACCTGGTAGCCAGCATCGAGCCAGCCTTGCAGATAGTCGGCGAGGATGATGTCTGCCGAACGCGCGCTGTTGCGGTACTGGGTGCTGTCGAGGCCGTGCTTGTGCCCGGCGTCATCGATGTTCATCGGGTGCACCAGGAGAAAATCCGGTTGGTGCCGCAGGCGCAGGCTCTCCGCATCGGCGAAGAGATGGGAGTCGGGATAGTGATCGTTCCAATAGAAATGGCCGTGCTGGATCGGCAACTCGGGATTGGCGGTGTGCCGGTCCCGTGGTGCATTGAAGGGACTGCGGTTGTACAGCTCGCTGACCCAATGATAGGCCGCGGCGGCAGTGGAGCGGCCGGCCTCGCGGGCGTAGTGGAAAATGCTGCGCTGGGTGGACAGGCGCGAGACCTGGTTGTGGACGATACCGCTGTCGATCGGCGCGACACCGGTGAGGATGCACTCGTACAGCGGCCGGGACAGGGCCGGCAATTCGCATTGCAGCTTGTACAGGGCGCTGCGGCCTGCGCCGACGTAGGCTTGCAGGTGGCCCATGGCGTGTCGGGCAACTTCGTGGTTGAGGCCGTCGAGCACCACAAGGATGACGTTGTGCTTCATGAACGGGGGAACTCCGGGATCAGGCAACGCATGGAACCTGTAGGAGCGGCCGGACGGCATTGCCCTTGCCGGCGAAGGTGCCTGCACGCTCGTACAGGCCTTCGCCGGCAAGCCGACTCCTACGACTGATGCAGTATTACGGCATGTTGATGATCACTTCTTCCTGCCACTTCTGCGGCAGGGACTTGGAGGTTTTCTCCCAGGCATCGGCGTCCTTGATTGGGGTTACGTGCTTGTATTGCTCGTTGGGCAGCAGGTTGGCCTGGACGTCCGCCGGCAGAGTCAGATGCTCGGCCCGGATCGGGCGCGCATTGCCGCGAGCCAGGTTGGTCTGGCCGGCATCGCTGAAGATGTACTCGCGGGTCAGCTTGGCGGCGTTGGGATGCTTGGCGTATTTGTTGATGATGGTGGTGTAGCCGGAGATGACCGAGCCGTCGGATGGGATCAGCACTTCGTAGTCATCCTTGTTGACCATCTTGTTGCGGTAGCTCAGGCCGTTGAAATCCCAGACCACGCCCACTTCCACTTCACCTTTCTCCATGGTGGCGATGGTCGGGTTGGCCAGGGACAGGCGCCCCTGCTTGGCGATCTCGGCGAACATCAGCAGCGCCGGCTGGATGTTCTTTTCGTCGCCGCCCTTGGCGATGGCCGCGGCCAGCACGCCGTTGGCGGCTTGGGCTGCGGTGCTCACGTCACCGATGGAGACTTTGTACTTGCCTTTCTCCAGATCTGCCCAGCTCTTCGGCGCCTCAGACCCGTGCAGCAGCTTTTTATTGATGATGAAGGCGATGGTGCCGGTATAGGCCAGCGCCCAGTTGCCGTCTTTGTCCTTGGCCCAGTCCGGGACCTGGGCCCAGGTGCTGGGTTTGTAGGGTTGGGCCACACCCTGCTTGACTGCGATGGGGCCGAAGGCGGCGCCGACGTCGCCGATGTCGGCGCTGGCGTTGTCTTTTTCCGCAGCGAACTTGGCGATCTCCTGGGCCGAACTCATGTCGGTGTCGATGTGCTTGAGGCCGTAGATTTTCGCCAGGTCCTCCCAGGTGCCTTTCCAGTTGGCCCAGTCGTCGGGCATGCCGACGCTGTTCACCGCGCCTTCTGCTTTCGCAGCGGCTTCCAGGGTTTTCAAATCGTTGTCAGCAGCCATGGCGGCGGTGCACAGGGCAATGGTCGAACCTAACAGTGATGCCAGGAAAAGCTGTTTCATCCGAAGCTCCTTTGGGCGTGTTCAACGCTGCGTTGTTATCGACGGTCTTGCGGTGGGTTGGTCTAGGTCAGCAATACCTGAGCCAATTTAGGCGTGTTGGATGACACTTTGATGTCGGTGCCAACGGTCGGCGCATGGATTCGGGCGCAGGTTCGGCGCTGCGAAATAAGCGTAGACCATGCCCAAACACCCGTTCTGCAAGGTTCTGGCGGGCAATTTGCAGGTTCACCAGAGGCTCGCTCAGCGGCGTTGTCATCTATCAGTCATATGCATTGCCTAGGCTTTGGACACGGCTGCAGAGCGCTGTCCCGACCACTGCGCTGCCCTGAAACAGTGCTGGTCTAGTCCAGATAGGTAACGTTGATGCGTATTGATGCAACCAAAGCGGTGACAGCCATCGGCCAGGTTCTGCAGGAGCAGATCGCCCATGGTCTGTTGGCACCCGGCAGCAAGCTGCCGGCCGAGCGCAAGCTCAGCGAGTTGTTCGCCACCACCCGCATCACCGTGCGTGAGGCCCTGCTGCAATTGGAGGCCCAGGGGCAGATCTACCGCGAGGAGCGCCGGGGCTGGTTCGTTTCGCCGCCGCGGCTGGCCTACAACCTGATGCAGCGCAGTCACTTTCACGCCATGGTCAGCGCCCAGGGGCGAGTGCCTTCCACTGAGGTGATCTCGGCGCGCCTGCAACCGGCGTCGGCGGCGGTCTGCGCCTGGCTGCAATTACCGGCACTGTCCAGCGTGATCCAGATCTGTCGAGCGCGGCGCATCGATGACCGGCTGGTGCTGTATGTGGAGCACTACCTGAACCCCAAGTACTTTCCACACATTCTCGACCTGGATTTGAACCAGTCGATCACCGAGCTCTATGCCCGGCATTACGACCTGCATTACGGGCGGGTGCGCTTCGAGATCGTGCCCACCTCATTGCAGCCGGAAGCGGCGGCGGCCCTGAAGGTGTCGGTGGGCAGCCCCGGGCTGCGCATCGCCCGGGTCAACTATGACCAGCACGAGCGGCTGATCGACTGTGATCTGGAATTCTGGCGGCATGACGCAATTCACGTGGGCGTTGACGTTCTTTAGACGCCAGTGCCGTTGGCCGGCAAGACGGCGCCTACGGGGTCATTGCTTTTCCGGGGCGCTGCCGGGGGTGATCACCTGGATGCTCATGCGCGGGGTGGCCAGGTCCAGTCCGGCTTCGTCCAGGTGACGCTTGAGGGACAGGTTGAACGCCCGGGACACTTCCCATTGCTTGATCGGCGCGGTCTTGAAACGGGCCCGTAGGATGGCGCTGCCGGACTCGAAACTCTCCACTCCCTGGATCTCCAGAGGCGACCAGATGTTGCGTCGTTGCAAGGGATCGGTACGCATCTTCTGGCCCACATCGCGCATCAGCTTGATTGCGTCGTCGATCTCCATGTTGTAGGGAATCGCCACGCGAAAGATCGCGTAGCCGAACTCCCGGGAGTAGTTCTTGATGCTCTTGATTTCGCTGAACGGGATGGTGTGCACGATGCCGTCGATGTCCCGCAGGCGCACGGTACGGATGGTCAGGCCCTCGACGGTGCCCAGGTGACCGCCGACATCCACGTAATCGTCGATGGCCAGGGAGTCCTCGATGATGATGAACAGACCGGTAATCAAGTCTGCCACCAGCGACTGGGCGCCGAAACCGATGGCCAGACCGATGACACCGGCACCGGCCAGCAGCGGTGTGACGTTCATGCCCATGTTGGCCAGGGCGACGATGGTGGCGATGATGAAAATCGCCACGAACAGCACGTTGCGGATCAGCGGCATCATGGTCTGTGCGCGGGCGTTGGCCAGGCCCTTGCGCGAGCGGGTCAGGGCGTGATGCACCGCGGTGTCGCTCAAGATCCAGATCAGCCAGGCGAAGATCAGGGTGCCTGCGAGGCTGAACAGCTTGACGCTGACTTCATGGCCGTCGCCTTCGGTGAAGCGGATCAGCGACATGCCCCACACCCGCAGGCCCAGTTCGATGAACGCCAGCCACACCGCCAGATGGGCCAGGGTATAGAAGAAGCTTTTCAACCGTTCGGAATACAGCGCATGGCGCTTGTGCCCACGCTGGGGCTTGAGGGCGTGGCGCCGCACCAGGCCGTTGATCACCATGCACAGCACCAGCAGCACCGTGCACAACAGTGACTGGCGCAGGGCCGTGCTGGTGTCGCCGGCGGAAACGAAGGTGGCGAACAGCGAAATGCCCACCAGCACCAGGGCGGGGAGATACCAGAAGGTGCCAATGATTTCGATGGTGTCGCTCAAGGCGCGGCGGGTCAGGCGCCGGGACAACGGTTGGTTGCGGATCAGGTGCGCGATCGGCCGGCGAAAGCGCAGGATGAATACCCCGGTGGACAGCGCCGCCATGACATTGGCGAAAGTCGCTGCGGTATGGGCCAGGTGTTGGCCGAGGCTGGCCACCATCCGAGGGTCGCTCAGGGCCTCGCCGAACGCGGCGAAGCTGCCGATCCACCACAGTGGTCGGAACGCCTGGCGGCGCAGGATATACAGGGCACGATGACGATGCGGACCATCGAGGACGGAAAACGCCACCACACAGATCGCCGAAAAACAGGTGCCCACCACCAGGGCGTAGGCCAGGACCATGGCCAGGTCCTTGCCCAATGACGAGGGCAGGGAGTAGGTCATGTAGACGGTGATCAGCAGAGCGATCAGCCAGGGGCCGAGCTTGCGCAGGGCGAAGCGCAGCAAGTCCCAGGTCTTGGGGTGCTGGGGCAGTTCCTCGGTGAGACCGAAACGCAGGCGCACCCGGTGGCTGAGCCAGATCAGCGCCGCCGCCAGCAGACTCCAGACCATGAGAATCAGGGCAAAGGCAAAAATGATCGGTAGCCATTGGCTGGCTGGCAGCATCAACGCCGACAGTTCTTCCTGGGCTTGATCGAACTCGTCGGTCCAGCGGTTCAAGGGGCTATCAGCGCCGGAGAACTGTTTCTCCAGGCTCGACAGAGTGCCGCCGATCAGGCCGAGCACGCCTTCTTCAGTGGCGGGCTGGGCTTTTTTCGTGGCGTCCCGGAGCTTTTTCAGATCAGCCAGCAGCTTGGCGCGTTGCTGGTCGTTTTCCAGGGACTTGATCACCTCGTCCAAAGACTGCCCCAGGGGCTCTTCGGCCTGTGGTTGCGGTTTGCTCTGGTTGCCCAGCAGGCCCGGCAGGCCAACCGCCTGCGCACTGCTCAGGGGCAGGAGGGTCAGCAGGCAGACAAGCGCAAAGCAGGGCAGGGCGAAAAGACGAGCGAACACTGGGCGGTCAACCTCGGAGAAAATCGGATCAACCGAGTGTACGAGGCCGCCAAATTCAATGCGAGGGCGAGCGCGGCATTTATTCCGCCAGTTTGGCGAGGATTTTGTAAACCACAGTGCCGAGAATCAGCAGCATGCCGATCCACATGCTGAACACACCGAGGTTCTTGTCCCGGAAGTTGAAGCCGATGGCCAGGAGAATCATGCCCGTGAGAATCGGGATGAGCATGGAGTGGAACGCAGACATCGAGATCATGGCGACGGCCTTGTCAGGAAGAGTACTCATAAGTCTAGGTCGCTTTACCGCGCCCCGGGTTGATGTGTATCAGAAACCGGCGGTGCCCCCTGAGGGGCGCCCGCGGTGACAACTCAGGGCAGTTCGTGGCTGGCGTAGAAGGCGCTCAGCACCTTTACCAGGTGGGCCAGGTCATGGCTGCCACAGAGTTCACGGATCGAGTGCATGGCGAAGGTCGGCAAGCCGATGTCGACAGTGCGCACGCCCAGGTGGCTGGCGGTGATCGGGCCGATGGTCGAGCCGCAACCCATGTCGCTACGCACCACGAAGCTCTGCACCGGGACTTCCTCGGCCATGCACAGATGGCGGAAGAAACCGGCGGTTTCGCTGTTGGTGGCGTAGCGCTGGTTGCTGTTGACCTTGATCACCGGGCCGGCATTGAGTTTCGGGCCGTGATTGGCGTCGTGCTTGTCAGCGTAGTTGGGGTGCACGCCGTGAGCGTTGTCTGCGGAAATCAGCAGCGATTTCTGGATGGTACGGACGAACTCGTCGCCTTCGGGCAGCAGGCGGCGCAGGGTCTGTTCGAGCATCGGGCCATCGGCGCCGCAAGCCGAGCAGGAGCCGACTTCTTCATGGTCGTTGCACACCAGTACGCAGGTTTCCTCGCTGTCGGCTGTCAACAGGGCCTGCAGCCCGGCGTAGCAGGACAGCAGGTTGTCCAGGCGTGCACCGGCAATGAAGTCACCGTGCAGGCCGATCACCGCGGCGTTCTGGGTGTCGTAGAAACTCAGCTCGTAGTCCAGCACCACATCGGCGTTCAGACCGTGTTCGCGGGCCAGTTGGTCGGTCAGGACCGCGCGGAAATCCACACGTTCGTCACCGGCAAACTGGGCAAGGATCGGCGGCAATTCGTTCTGCGCGTTGATCGCCCAGCCCTGATTGGCTTCACGGTTGAGGTGGATGGCCAGGTTGGGAATGATCGCGATGGGGGCCTTGAAGTCGATCAGTTGGCTTTCCACCTTGCCATCGCGGCGGAAGGTTACGCGGCCGGCCAGTGACAGGTCACGGTCGAACCAGGGAGCCAGCAGTGCGCCGCCATAGACTTCCACACCCAGTTGCCAGAAACCCTGGCGCTGCAGTTCAGGCTGAGGCTTGACCCGCAGGCAGGGGCTGTCGGTGTGGGCGCCCACCAGGCGGATGCCGCCTTGCAGGGGCGAATGCCGGCCCAGCTTGAAGGCGACGATGGAGGAGTCGTTGCGGGTGACGTAGTAGCGGCCGTTGGCTTCGGTGGTCCACGGCTCGCGCTCGTCGAGGCGCTGGTAACCTGCCGCTTCCAGACGTTGAACAAGGCTGGCAGTGGCATGGAAAGGGGTAGGGGAGGCCTTGAGGAAGTCGATCAGGCCTTGGTTCAACTCTTCGCGCATAAGTAGCTCCAGACAGCAGTGGCGCGAGTTTAACGTATAGCAGGGCACTGTAGGAGCCGGCTTGCCGGCGAAGCGGTTGTCGACCTGGGGGATGGTCGTCAGGGGGCCTTCGCCGGAAAACCCGCTCCTGCAGAACGCTGTCAGAAGGGCGCGGGGCAATCGAAGCGCAGGCGCTCACCGGTCTGGGGATGAGTGAAACTGAGCATGCTGGCATGCAGGCACAGCCTTGGCCAGGCGGCCAAGGCCTGCGGGTGGGCGTAGAGGCCATCGCCCAGTAGTGGGTGCCCGATGGACAGCATGTGTACCCGCAACTGATGAGAGCGGCCGGTGATGGGGGTCAGCTCGACCCGGCACCAGTCGCCGCAGCGCTCCAGCACTCGCCAGAAGGTCAGGGCGTGCTTGCCGAATTCGTGGTCCACCACATGCCGGGGTTTGGTTGGCGGGTCATAGCGCAAGGGCAGATCGATGCTGCCGCTGTCCAGTTCCGGCTGGCCCCAGCACAGGGCGGTGTAGGCTTTTTCGGTTTCGCGGTCATGAAACTGTCGCGACAGTTCGCGATGGGTGTCTGCGTCCCGGGCCAGGAGAATGATCCCTGAGGTTTCCCAATCCAGTCGGTGGACGATACGGGCTTCGGGGTAGCCGTTTTCCTGCAGGCGAGTGATCAGGCAGTCCTTGTTGTCGTCGGCGCGACCGGGGACTGAAAGCAGCAGGGTGGGTTTGTTCACCACCAGGACGGCGGGGTCCTGATGCAGGATGTGGATATTCGACAACGGCATTAAAACAGCCTCGTAACAAACGCCAACGGCGGCTCGCCGACCTCAATGCTGTGCATGAAGTCAGCGAGCCGCCGTGGCTCCCGTCGGATCAATCAGCGATCAGGCAGGGTGATATTGAGTTCCAGGATCGAGCAACTGCCCTGGTTTTCCAGAGCGACGTGCACGTCGTCGGACCCGATATTGACGTACTTGCGGATCACTTCCACCAGTTCCTTCTGCAAGGCGGGCAAGTAATCAGGGGTGCTGCGCTGGCCGCGTTCATGCGCCACGATGATCTGTAGACGCTCTTTCGCTACCGACGCGGTGCTGACCTTTTTGCTGGCACGAAAGAAGTCAAAAAGATTCATTATCTACCTCCAAACAGGCGCTCGAAGAATCCCTTCTTCTCGACATCAAGGAACCGGTGTTCCACGGTTTTGCCCAGCAAACGATCGACCGCGTCGCTGTAGGCCTGGCCCGCATCGCTCTGGTCGTCGAGAATCACCGGCACGCCCTGGTTGGAAGCCTTGAGCACGGCCTGGGATTCTGGAATCACGCCCAGCAGGGTCACTGCGAGAATTTCTTTGACGTCTTCAACGCCAAGCATTTCGCCATTGCTGACGCGCTCCGGGTTGTAACGGGTCAACAGCAGGTGCTCCTTGATCGCGTCTTCGCCTTTTTCGGCGCGGCGGGACTTGCTGGCCAGCAGGCCGAGCATACGGTCGGAGTCGCGGACCGAGGAGACTTCAGGGTTGGTCACGACAATCGCTTCGTCGGCGAAGTACATGGCCAAGTGGGCGCCTTTCTCGATACCGGCTGGGGAGTCGCAGACCACGAACTCGAAAGTTTCCTTGAGTTCCATCAGGACTTTTTCCACGCCTTCCAGGGTCAGCGCGTCTTTGTCGCGGGTCTGGCTGGCGGCCAGTACGTAGAGGTTTTCCAGGCGCTTGTCTTTGATCAGGGCTTGCTGCAGGTTGGCTTCGCCATTGACCACGTTGACGAAGTCATACACCACGCGACGCTCGCAACCCATGATCAGGTCGAGGTTACGCAGGCCGACGTCGAAGTCGACGATGACTGTTTTGTGACCACGCAGAGCGAGGCCGGTACCGATAGCGGCGCTGGTGGTGGTTTTACCCACACCACCCTTGCCGGATGTAACCACGAGAATCTTGGCCAAGGTGTTTCACCCCTAAGGAAAAAGGACTTTTAGCCCCTGAAAAACATCTCTTGAAAACTACTGCAGTCGGACAGCCTTGGCTGGAGCTCGGTCAGCGGCAGGGTTTATCGTCGATAAACTCTGCTGATTGCCAATTTCCTACTTCGTTTGAGCCGTAATCGCTACGTTTTAGAGATGCTTGGAAAATGCGGCAGTATCCGTTAAAGACGTGTGATGTTCAACACGTCACCCGACAGGCTGACCTGGACTCCAGAGCCCCACAAAGGGTCGCGCCGCAGGTCTTCGGAAACCTTGTACTGACCGGCGATGGAGATCAGTTCAGCGCTCAATTGCTGACAGAAAATCCGTGCCTTGGTGTCACCTTTGACGCCAGCCAGCGCCCGACCACGCATTGGGCCGTATACATGGATATTGCCATCGGCGAGAAGTTCCGCGCCGGGGCTGACCGAGGACACCACCACCAGATCGCCACCTTGGGCATAGATCTGCTGTCCGCCGCGTACTGGCGAAGTGATGATGCGGGTCGGTTTGACGGTTGGTTCAGGCGGCTTTTCCGGTACTTTCTTGACCTCGCTTTCCGGCGGATCGAGTGGGCGCTCCCGAGCACCGGAAGGTGGCAGTACTGGCAGATCGACGGCGATGGCCGCTGCAATGTCTTCAATCCGGCTGGCGCGGATCGCCAGGGTACGCAGACCGTGCTGGCGGCAGACACGCATGAGCCCGGGCAGATCCACCGAGCCCTCGGCAGCAGGCAGCTTGTCCAGCGCCAGTACCAGTGGCGCGTTGCTGAAGAAGTTTGGCGCCTGGGCGACCTTCGCGGCCAGTTGGCGATCGAGGCCTTCAAGGTCGTTGCGGGCCAGTTCCAGCACCGTGATGGCGAGCATGCTGCCCTTTAACTGGAACACAGGATCTTGGTCTAGCGATTCGGTTTGGCTCATGGTCTGCAGAAGGCGGCTTGTCACTAAAAGTGCCGAGACTTATAACGAGATCGCCCGCGCCCCGCAAGCCAGGTCGAACCGATGTAGAATGCGCGACCTTGTTGTCTGTCCCGGAATCTGTAATGGATCGCCCGCGTTTTCGAGCTGCATTCTTGTCTCCACGTTTCTGGCCGCTGTGGCTGGGACTTGGCGTGTTATGGCTGATCGTCCAGCTGCCTTATCCCGTGCTCCTGCAAATCGGTCGCGCCCTGGGGGCGTTGATGTACCGAGTAGCTGGCGATCGACGGTCTATCGCCCGACGCAATCTGGAACTGTGTTTCCCGGAAAAAACCGCCGCAGAGCGCAAGCGCCTGCTCAAGGAAAACTTCGCCTCCACCGGGATCGCCTTCTTCGAAATGGCCATGAGCTGGTGGTGGTCCAGGCAGCGTCTGGCGCGCCTGGCCCATGTCGAAGGCCTGGAACACCTCAAGCAGGCCCAGCGCGAAGGTCACGGGGTGATTCTCATGGCCCTGCACTTCACCACCCTGGAAATTGGCGCGGCGCTGCTGGGGCAGCAGCACACCATCGATGGCATGTACCGCGAGCACAAGAACCCGCTGTTCGATTTCATTCAGCGTCGTGGCCGCGAGCGACACAACCTGGATTCCCTGGCCGTGGAGCGAGAGGACGTGCGCGGCATGCTCAAGCTGCTGCGTTCCGGTCGGGCCATCTGGTATGCACCGGACCAGGACTATGGCGCCAAGCAGAGCCTGTTCGTGCCGTTGTTCGGCATCCAGGCGGCTACCGTGACCGCCACCAGCAAGTTCGCCCGCCTGGGCAAGGCGCTGGTCGTGCCTTTCACCCAGGAGCGCCTGGCCGATGGCAGTGGGTATCGCCTGGTGATTCATGCACCCCTGACGGATTTTCCCGGTGCCACTGAAGAAGAGGATTGCCTGCGGATCAATCAGTGGGTGGAAAGTGCGTTGCGCGCCTGTCCCGAGCAGTACCTCTGGGCCCATCGACGCTTCAAGAGCCGGCCACCGGGCGAGCCCAAGCTTTACAAGAAGCGCGGTTGACCACCTGGCATTGATTGCCGGACCTTGTGCGCCACGGATGGAGTGAGTTGATGAGTGTTGCGCAACCGATCACAGGTTTGATTCTTTCCGGCGGTGGTGCCCGGGCCGCCTATCAGGTGGGCGTGCTGGCGGCGATTGCCGAGCTGTTGGGGCCTGGGGCGCGCAATCCGTTTCCGGTGATCGTTGGTACCTCTGCCGGGGCTATCAATGCGGTCAGCCTGGCCAGTGGGGCCACGGATTTTCCCGCGGCAATCGAACGCCTCACGGCATTCTGGCGCAGCTTTCGCAGCGATCAGGTGATGCGCAGCGATTGGCCGGGAGTGATTCGCCAGGCCAGTCGTTTTGTCGGCCATAGCCTGTTGGGGCTCGGTGCACAGGTGCCGGTGGCGCTGATCAACAACTCGCCGCTACGCGACCTGCTCAATCAGCACATGCATCTTTCGGGCATCAACCAGGCCATTTCCCAAGGCCAACTGCATGCGGTAGCGGTGACGGCCTTCGGCTACGAATCCGGACAGGCGGTGACTTTTTATCAAGGTGGTGGGGTCATCGATCCCTGGTTGCGTCATCGGCGCATCGGCGTTCCCACGCAGCTGACGGTGGACCACCTGCTGGCCAGCGCGGCGATCCCCTTGCTGTTCGCGCCAGTGAAGCTTGACCAGGAGTATTTCGGCGACGGTGCCGTGCGCCAGTCGGCGCCCATCAGCCCGGCGTTGCACCTGGGGGCCAGCCGCGTGCTGGTGGTGGGGGTCAGTGGCAACCCGCGGGGCAATGATCCAGACGCCACCCGGCAGCGTTCTTACACCGGGCAGCAGCCGACTCTGGCGCAGATTGGTGGCCATATGCTCAACAGCACCTTCATTGACAGCCTGGAAAGCGATATCGAACTGCTGGAGCGGCTCAATCATTTCAGTCGACTGTTACCTGGCAGTGCGGCGGATCGCGGCTTGGGTATTGCGCCGGTGGAAGTGCTGGTGATTGCCCCGAGTCAGCCGATCGACGAAATAGCGGCGCGGCACCGGCAGGAGTTGCCAGCGGCACTGCGCTTGTTCCTGCGCGGACCGGGGGCAACCCGGACCAGTGGTGCCGGGGTCCTGAGCTATTTGCTGTTCGAGGCGTCGTATTGCAGCGAGTTGATCGAACTGGGGCGCAGTGACGCCCTGGCCAAGGGCGAGGAGTTGGCGCGGTTTCTGGGCCTTAAGGGTTGAAGCCCGGGCTCAGCCGATGAGCCCGGGATTTTCCCAGCCTGAGGTCAGTGAGGCAGGTAGTCCTGGATGAACTGGCGGATCACACCGATAAAATCCTCGTCCGCGGTAAAACCCAGCTCGCTGGCATATCTGGCACTGAAGGCTCCCGGCCAGGAGCCGACGATGCGTTCGATCCTGGCGTCCGGGCGTAGCTGAATACGCTGGGCAACTTCGTCTCCGGCCACTTCCCGCAGCGCGTCGATCATCTGCGCCACGGTCAGCGACAGACCGGGCATGTTGATCACTCGGCCCTGACTCAAGCGCTCTGCGGCCAGTTCATGACCATGGATCAGGTTGGCAATGGCCCGGGCTGGAGACATCAACCAGAGTCGGGTATCCGGGGCCACCGGGCAGACACTGGCCTGGCCATTGAGGGGTTCGCGGATGATACCGCTGGCGAAGCTGGACGCCGCCAGGTTCGGTTTGCCTGGTCGCACCACGATGGTGGGCATGCGCAGGCTGCGACCATCGACGAAGCCGCGTCGGCTGTAATCGGCGAGCAGCAGGTCATTCATGGCTTTCTGGGTCCCGTAGGAGCTTTGCGGAGCCCAGACCTGATCATCGTCGACGTTCTCCGGCAGTTGCCCACCGAAGACGGCCACAGAACTGGTCATCACCCACTTTGGGCAGGAGCCCAGCTGACGCACCCGTTCCAGCAGACCTTGGGTCGCACTGAAGTTGACCCGCATGCCCAGTTCGAAATCGCCTTCCGCCTGGCTGGAGACCACGGCGGCCAGGTGAAAGATGCTATCGGTGTCGGCGTCGATCAGTTTGGCCAGCACCTGTTCATCGCTAATGTCTCCTTCCTTGACCTGCACCCGTGGGTCATCGAGGCCCTGCACGGGCTCGCGGTCAAATGCGGTAATGCGCTTGATGGGCTGCAATTGGCCGTGACGGTCGGTGAGTGTGCCCCGTTGCAGCAAGGCTTCGATCAACCGCCGTCCGAGAAAGCCGGCCGCGCCGGTGACAAGAATATTCATGAGTGGCTCCAAGTGTTCAGCGATTGACGAGTTTTCCGGGAATCTTGAAGACCAGCAGGGCGCCGATGAACAACGCGCTGGCCATGACGTACATGCCGATGGTGGTGCTTTGGGTCAGGTCTTTGAGAAAGCCCATCAGGTAGGGCGAGACAAAGCCGGCGAGGTTGCCCCAGGAGTTGATCAGGGCAATGCCGGCGGCGGCCGCGGTGCCGCCGAGAAAGGCCGTGGGCAGGCTCCAGAACAGCGGCAGGGTGCTGAAGGCGCCCATGGCCCCCAGGGTCAGGCCGATCATCGATACCGTGAAGTTGTCACTCCAGGTGGCGGAAATCATCAGGCCGATACCGCCAAGCACGGCGGTCAGCGCCAGATGCCAACGGCGTTCGCGCAAGCGGTCGGCGCTGCGGGAGATCAGCACCATGGTCAGCGCTGCCGCGGCATAGGGAATCGCCGTGAGCATGCCGACCTCGAACACGTCGCTGACGCCGGCCTGGCGAATCAGCGAGGGCAGCCAGAAGCCAACGGTGTAGAAGCCGGCGATCATGCAGAAATAGATGGCGGTCAGCAGCCAGATCCGGGGTTGCCCGAACACTTGCCTGACGCTGTGAACCTGATGGCCGTCGGCCTCGGCCTCGATTCGGGCCTGCAGCAGGTTTTTTTCTTGGCGGGTCAACCAGCCCGCGTCGGCGATACGGTCGCTGAGGCAGTAGATCACCAGGCCGCCCACCAGGATCGACGGCAAGCCTTCGAGGAAGAACATCCATTGCCAGCCTGCAAAGCCCTGGTGGCCATTGAGGGCACTCATGATCCAACCGGACAGCGGCGCGCCAATCAACCCCGAAAGCGGTACTGCGGTAGCGAACAGGGCGTACATCTTGCCGCGGCGGTTGGAAGGGAACCAGTACGACAGATAGAGGATGACCCCCGGATAGAACCCGGCCTCGGCGATGCCCAACAGAAAGCGCATCACATAGAAAGAGGTAGGGGTGCTGACGAAAGCCATGCACGAGGAAATGATGCCCCAACTGATCATGATGCGAGCGATCCACAGGCGCGCACCGACCCGATGCAGGATCAGGTTGCTGGGAATTTCCACCAGAAAGTAGGCGATGAAGAAAATCCCCGCGCCCAGCCCGTAGACCGCTTCGGAAAATTGCAGGTCTTCGGACATCTGCAACTTGGCGAAGCCGACGTTGACTCGATCCAGGTAGGCCACCAGGTAGCACAGCAGCAGCAACGGCAGGATGCGCCAGGCGACTTTGCGATAAGCCAGGTCTTCAAAGGAAGCGGTGGGGGAGCGGGCGGCAGTTTGCGACAGTGATTCAGTCATGTCTTTACCCATCCTTTTTTCTTGTATTTGGGTGATTTTGTTTTTATCGGACTTGCTGAGGTGTCTTAGATATCATAATACATCATACGAATTCAACGGCCGGATACCGAGCGGGACGGCGTGCATGAAATGCAGTACCGTTAGCCACTTTGAATACAGAGATACCCATGTCCAAGCCTGACAACTCTTCCCTCGCTGTCGACTCCCTGGCGACGCTCAAGGATGCGGCCAAGGGCACCCTGGCGGATCAAGTGACTGCGGCACTCAAGGCGCATATCGCCAGTGGCGAGGCCCTGCCGGGTTCGCGGCTGCCCACCGAGCCGGTCATGTGCGAGCGTTTCGGGGTCAGCCGTACGGTCATCCGCGAGGCGATTTCGCGCTTGAAGTCGGCCGGGCTGGTGGAGGTGCGCCAAGGTAGCGGCACCGTGGTCAGCGAGGGCGCGCATATCAAGGCCTTCACTATCGATCTGGATGTACGCGGGTCGATCGAGGCGGTTCTGCGGGTGACTGAACTGCGACGTGGTATCGAGGGCGAGGCGGCAGCGCTGGCGGCGCAGCGGCACACCCCCGAGCAACTGCAGGCGATCCATCAGGCATTGCTGGCCATCGATGTGGCCGAGCAGGCCGGCCAGGACGGCGTGGAGCAGGACCTGGCGTTTCACTTGTCGATTTCCCAGGCCACCGGCAATCCGCTGTATCCCTCATTGCATGAGTTCATTGCCCAGTTCATCAAGGAGGCGATCCGCATTACCCGTTCCAATGAGGAGCGGCGCCGGGACCTGGCGCACTCGGTGCGCGATGAGCATTTCGCGGTCTATGGGGCCATCGCCGCGCGTGATGTCGAAGGGGCGCGGCAAGCAGCGCTGAGCCACATCCACAATGCGGTGGAGCGGCTCAAGAGTGCCGATCCAGGATTCTGGCGGGACTCCGGATCACGTCTTGCCTGATAGGCAGCGTCGCGCTGGCCCATCAGTCTGAGTGGCCGGCTCTCATCGGAACATGAGGGCCGGCCGTCTCAGGGGGTATCAGAAGTGGTATTTGACCAACAGGCTGGCGGTGTCCTGGTTGGTCTCGAAGTTACGCGAATCCTTGATGCCGTATTTGTTCTTCCAGTAGTCGTACTCGAAACCGACGTACAGCTGCTTGGCGCCCCAGTTCAGTGCCTTGCCCAGGTCATATTTGATCTGTGGGTTGAAGTGCAGGTTGGCGTGGTAGGTGCCTTTGGCGTTCTGGTCGTTGTCCACCACCCAGTCCATGAAACCGTCGATCAGGATGTCCGAGCGGCCCACGGGAATGGTGTAGGACCACACCGGAGTGATCTGCCAGACGTTGTCACCCGGGCGGCTGCCTTCGGTGTGGCGCTGGTAGAAGTTCAGCTGGAAGTAGTCGAAGCCCGGTACTGCCAGGTCGAAGCCCGGGCCGATCAGGTAGGACTCATTGTCGCCTTCGCCGAATTCGTAAGTGAACGCCAGGAGCACGTCCTTGATCGGGCCGAATTCCAGTTTCTGGTCGAAGATCTTGCCGAACGACAAGCGTGGCGAGAACTCGCCGTAGTAGGTGTCCGGGCCGACATTGCCGTCTTCCTTGCCGTTGTAGAAGATGCGGTCGAGGAAAAAGAAGTTGTCCCCGTACTTCCAGGCGTCGGCGTGTTCGAAGGTGACCGTCTGTTGAATCTGCGGGTTGACTTCGAAGTTCTTGCCATACAAGTAAGTCAGGCTGTTGTTCTGCCATTGCAACAGGTCGCCAGCCACGGCCTGCCCCCCGGCCAGCAGACTGGTGGCCAACATCAGGCTCTTGCACATCGATTTCATTCGGTTGCTCCCAAGTAGGTAGTTCCACGTTTTTTTTGGCTTGACGCTCTGGTGTGGCGCCTTTTTTCTTTGCTGTAAAAAAACCATCCGATCGGTCAGCTTTGTTGCTTTTAGCAAGAGCTGAGCCAAGGCCGAAAAAAAGCAAAAAACTCCCGTCCAGCTGTAGCGATACAGCCGGGCGAGAGTGTTTTCGCGATATTTTCGGGCGCCTTGTTACCTGTCCAGGCCGGGATAAGTTGGCTCTTGGGTCAGGTTTTTCATCCGGGCTTTTTTTTAGACCAGATTTGCGCGGCCGCGGAGAATACTGGCTCTCACGGCAGGGCTCAAGTGCGCCGCAACGGCGCACTTGCAACCACTTTGGGGCAGGCAGGCCGGCCATATCAGGCAGGTATCCGCAATGAAGGGCAATAGCCGGGCAATGATCGCTGGCCATCGGGGCGATGGGCCGGCGCCAATGGCCATGGAGCGGCCACCGCCAGAGGGGCCTGGGCAGGCTGCATAGGAGTGCTCCCTGTTTGTTTTTATTGTCAAGGCGCGGCGTCTGTGGGCGGCGCTCGGTCCTGGGGGCCGAGCGCTGCATTCAAGCGTGAACGGTGTAGCAGCCCCCGGGCGCCGAACCGGCGCCCGGGGGGGCGACTCAATGCTGATGAGCGTGGTGTGCGCTGTTGGCCGCGCGCTCGCTGCCGCCGAGGATGTTGAACAGCAGGTTCAGCACCAGGGCGCTCAAGGTCGCCATGGCAATGCCGCTGTGGGTGATGGGGCTCATCCACAGCGGCAGGTGGGCAAAGAACTCCGGGCGGACCACGGGAATTAGGCCCATTCCGATGCTCACAGCCACCAGCAACTGATTGCGGCGGTCAGCGATGTCGGCTTCCTGGAGGATCTTGATCCCGGTGGCGGCCACCATGCCGAACATGGCGATGGCTGCGCCGCCCAGTACCGCTGGAGGAATCGAGGCCACCAGGAACGCTGCTTTGGGCAGCAGGCTGAGGATGATCAGCAGGCCACCGGCGACGATGGTCACGGAACGGCAGCGCACCCCGGTCATCTGCACCAGGCCGATGTTCTGGGCGAAGGAAGAGTGGGTGAAGGTGTTGAGGAAACCGGCGAAGAACGACGCCCCGGCATCACACAGCAGGCCGCGGCGCAGCATGCGCGGGGTGACCTCCTGGCCGGTGATCTTGCCCAGGGCCAGGAACATCCCGGTGGACTCGACGAAGATGATCACCACCACCAGGCACATGGACAGGATGGGGGCAAGATGGAACTGCGGCATGCCGAAGTGCAGCGGCGTGACCACCTGCAGCCAGGGCGCCTGGGCCATGCCACTGAGGTCAACCATGCCGATCAGGCCGCAGAGGATGTAGCCCAGGCCCATGCCGATCAGCACGGAAATATTGACCCAGAAGCCACGCATGAAGCGATGGATCAACAGGATAGTGCCCAGCACCAGCGCGGCGATAGCCAGGTAGATGGGTGACCCGAATTGCGCGGCAGCGCTGCCGCCGCCGGCCCAGTTCACCGCCACTGGAAACAGTGACAAACCGATCGAGGTGATGACCGTCCCAGTGACCAGGGGCGGGAAGAAACGCACCACCTTGGACATGAACGGCGCAATCAGCATGCCGAAGAACCCTGCGGCGATGGTCGCACCGAAAATCCCCTGCATGCCGATCCCGGGCATGCCGGCCATGGCCACCATGCTGCCGACGGCGGCGAAGCTGGCCCCCATCATCACCGGCATGCGAATGCCCATGGGGCCGATGCCCAGTGACTGGACGATGGTGGCGATCCCCGCTACCAGCAGGTCGGCATTGATCAGGAAGGCGATTTCTTCACGACTCAGGCCCGCGGCCTGTCCGATGATCAGCGGCACCGCAATTGCACCGCCGTACATCAGCAGAACGTGTTGCAGACCGACCAGGATCAGTTGCAAGAAGGGCAGACGCTGAATGGCGGGCGCATCGGGGACGCACTGTTCGGATGAATCGGACATGCAACACCTCGGATCTTTTTATTCTTGTGATTTAACCGCTGCGTCTTTACGCGCAGCGTGTCTGCAACGGGCGAAGCTTGAGCGGCTGATGGCAATCAAGCCCGCCCCTACAGATGAATCCGGTTCTGTAGGGGCGAGCTTGCTCGCGAATCGGCCCGGCGACAGGCGCTGATCAGTTGGTCTGGGCGCCCTGGGCAATCCAGGCACCGATCAGTTCACGTTCCTGTTGGGTCATCTGCGTGATGTTGCCCAATGGCATGATCTGACTGGCGACGGACTGGGCCTGGATACGTGCGGCTTGCAGGCGGATCTGTTCCGGGGTATCGAACATCACCCCGGCCGGTGCCGTGCTGAACAGGGGGCTGGTGGGCTTGGCCGAATGGCAAACCGTGCAGCGCTCCTGGATCACGTTATGCACCTTGTCGAAGGATGGCCCGACACTGGATGCCTGTGCCGGACTTGCCGCTGGAGCCGCCGGGGCTTCTGCGCTGGCTGGCGCCGCGGGTTTGGCGCCACCGCCCAGTGCAGTTTCCGGCAGGGGCTGGTACTCGATCTGGCCGGCGGCCTTGGCTACTTCGGGGGCGCTGGGAGCTGGCGTCGGACCAGTCACGTAAGCCAGGCAGATCATGCCCAGTGCAGCAACGGGCAGGGTCCAGGCGAACTTGTGGCTGTCATGCCGGGTGTTGAAGTAGTGACGTACCAGCACCGCCAGGACCGCGATCCCGGCCAGGATCAACCAGTTGTACTGGCTACCGTAGGTGCTCGGGAAGTGGTTGCTGATCATGATGAACAGCACAGGCAGGGTGAAGTAGTTGTTGTGACGCGAACGCAGCAGGCCCTTGGCCGGCAGGGTCGGGTCCGGTGTGCGGTTTTCCGCGATCGCCGCCACCAGTGCGCGCTGGGCCGGCATGATGATGCGGAACACGTTGCCCACCATGATGGTGCCGATGATGGCGCCCACATGCAGGTATGCGCCACGGCCGCTGAACACTTTGCTGAAGCCGTAAGCGGCGGCAATCAGCAGAACGAACAGGATGAAGCCGAGCAGGGCAGGTTTCTTGCCCAATGGCGAATCGCAGAGGAAGTCGTAGACGAACCAGCCGGCAATCAACGCGCCGATACCGATGGCCACGCCTTCAGGGCCGGTCAGGCCGCTGCCGGGGGCAACCAGGTAGAGCATCGGGTTGTAGTAGAACACCAGGCACAGCAGGGCAATCCCCGACAGCCAGGTGAAGTAGGCTTCCCACTTGAACCAGTGCAGGTTCTCCGGCATCGAGGGCGGGGCCAGTTTGTATTTTTCCAGGTGATAGATACCGCCACCGTGAATCGCCCAGAGGTCGCCGGACAGGCCGTCCTTGGGGTTGACGCGATTGAGGTTGTTCTCCAGCCAGACGAAATAGAACGATGCGCCGATCCAGGCCACACCAGTGATCATATGTACCCAACGCACGCTCAGGTTGAGCCATTCCAACAGATGTGCTTCCACAGTCTTTACCTCTTGCCTGTCACCCTTGTTGTCGGGTGATCAGACCTTCTCTTATTGGTGGGGGGCGAGGATCAAACACTCATCCTCTTTGAAGAAATGCTCATCGCAGTTATTGCCTTTGCCACTGCGATCAACCACCAGGAAGTCATCCCGCTTTTCGATCGTCAGCACCGGGTGGTGCCAGACGCCGCGATGGTAATTGATGCCCTGCCTGCCATTACTGACGAAGGCGCGGACCAAGCCTGATACAGGTTCATCGCCAAGTGGCGCGACCACGATCAGAAAGGGGTTGCCGAGCAGCGGAATGAAGGCCTGGCTGCCCAGCGGATGGCGTTCCAGCATGCGGACGGTCAACGGCATTTCCAGCGCGTCGGCGCGGAAGATGCTGATGATCGCCTGGTCCTCCGGCTGGGCGGTTTCAACCGTTGCCAGGCGGTGGAAGCGCATGGTCGAACCATTGTTGATCATGAAGTGATCACTGCCGTCGGTTTCGATCACGTCACCGAAAGGGGCGAAGGCTTCTTTGCTCAGGGGTTCAATCATCAATGTGCGCATGCTGTTCTTCTTATCTTGAGTGTGTTTTGTCTGTTTTGCGGTCATCGCGAGCCAGTTTGCTCCAACAGGTGCGGGCTGGCCTGCGATGGGGGACGTCTATTTCGCGACCTTGCCCAGGAGACGCAAGCGGCTGACGCCACCGTCCGGAAACACGTTCAGGCGGATATGGGTGATCGGCCCCAGGGCTTTGATCTGCTCGACAAAGCTGTGCTCGGCATGCATTTCCAGCTTTTGGCTGGGTAGCAGTTCACGCCAGAACAGGCTCTGGGTTTCGATCTGGCTGTCGGTGCCACCCTTGACGAATGCGCCCTGGATCGAGCAGCTGTCCGGGTAGTTGCCCTTGAAGTGCAGGGTGTCGACGATGATCTTCTCGATTTCGCCGGCATGGCCCAGGGCGACGATCACCCAGTCATTGCCGGGAGTGCGACGGCGGGCCGTTTCCCAGCCGTCGCCCATGTTGATGCCGCGGCCCGGGTTGAGGAGGTTGCCCATGCGTCCGAAGTGTTCGTCGGAGCAGGCCAGGGCACGACCGCCGTTTAGGGCCGCAGCCAGGTCGACTTGTTCGTTGTCAGCGATGGCCGACCAGTCGCGGTACGGCGTACCGTAGACCCGCAGGCGCGCTACACCGCCATCCGGATAGATATTGAAGCGCAGGTGACTGAAGGGCTGATCGTTGTTGATCTCGTGGTAGTGATGGCTGTTGCCTTGCAGCTCGACAGCAGACAGCACTTCGACCCACTGGGTGTCTTCGCCAGGTTCGCCTTCGCTGAGGAAGCAGGCTTCCAGGGACGCCGATGGCGGGAAGTTGCCGGTGAAGAACGAGGTGTCGATGTCCACGCCCTTGATCGAGCCTGGCACGCCCAGGCGGATCACTGCGCTGTCGTAGCCTTCGAAGCGCTTGCGACGGGATTCCCAGCCATCCATCCACTTGCCGTTGTCATCGAACACGCCTTCCTTCCAGACAGCCGGGGTTGGCTGGAACAGCCGGTTCGCGTCAGCGAACCAGTCATCGGTGACCGAGATGATCTTGGTGCCCAGGCGCGCGTCGGCCAGGTTGACGAACTTCTCGAAAGGGGCGGCGTAAGCTTTCATTCTTCTTGTCTGCCTTGAAATAGGTGGCTTGGGATGCACGTAGAACCGGGAGTGGCGCGGGGGCATCCAGGTTCTCGGGGCTATCCTCAGGAGCGGGTCGCTACAGGGTCAGCAATCTGAACAATGCAATCTTGTTGATCTCCGCCAGTGCGCACTTGAACTCAGTGTCCACTGAGTTGTGGATGCGGGTTTCGAACGCGGCGAGAATCTGGTGCCGGTTGCTGCCTTTCACCGCCATGATGAAGGGAAACTTGAACTTGGCCTTGTAGGCATCGTTCAGCTCGGTGAACCGTTGGAACTCTTCGGCTGTGCATTGGTGAATACCGGCGCCAGCCTGTTCGTTGGTGCTGGCTTCGGTCAACTGGCCCTGGACGGCGGCTTTGCCGGCCAGATCCGGGTGAGCGTTGATCAGTGCCAACTGGCTGGCGTGATCGGCGCTCAGCAGGATATCGCTCATGCGCTGATGCAGGCCTTCAATCTGGTCGACGGAGGCGTCAACACCCAGGTCGTAGGCTCTTTCAGCCACCCATGGCGAATGTTCATAGATATCGGCGAAAGCCTCGACGAAGGCTTCACGGCTCAGGGTCGATGGCTTGAGGCTCTGGAAAGCAGTCATTTCGCCGCTCCCTGGTAAGGATGGGTCTGTTGCCAGTGGCGGGCGATATCGACACGACGGGTGAACCACACCTGTTCATGGCCTTTGACGTATTCGATGAAGCGCCTGAGGGATGCCAGGCGGGCCGGGCGACCGATCAGTCGACAGTGCAGGCCGATGGACAGCATCTTCGGGGCTTCGGCACCTTCGGCGTAGAGCACATCGAAGGCATCTTTGAGGTAATGGAAGAAGTCGTCGCCCTTGTTGAAGCCCTGGACCTGAGTGAAACGCATGTCGTTGGTATCCAGGGTGTAGGGGATGACCAGATGCGCCTTGCCGGTGGGGTTGTTGGGTTCCCAGTAGGGCAGGTCGTCGTCGTAGGTATCGCAGTCATAGAGGAAGCCGCCTTCCTCCATTACCAGGCGTCGGGTGTTCGGGCCGGTACGGCCGGTATACCAGCCCAGTGGGCGTTCACCGGTGATCTCGGTAAGGATGCGGATCGCCTCGAGCATGTGCTCGCGTTCCTGCGCTTCGTCCATGTACTGGTAGTCGATCCAGCGGTAGCCGTGGCTGCAGATCTCATGGCCGGCCTCGACCATGGCGCGGATCACGTCCGGATGGCGCTGAGCAGCCATGGCTACGGCAAAGATGGTCAGCGGAATGTCGAATTCCTTGAACAGCTTGAGGATCCGCCAGACGCCGGCGCGGCTGCCATATTCGTACAGCGACTCCATGCTCATGTTGCGCTCGCCCTGCAGCGGCTGCGCCGAAACCATTTCCGAGAGGAAAGCTTCCGATTCCTTATCGCCATGAAGGATGTTGCGTTCGCCGCCTTCTTCGTAATTGAGCACGAAGGACAGGGCGACACGAGCATTGCCTGGCCAGTGAGGATGAGGGGGGGTAGAGCCATAACCGATCAGGTCGCGAGGGTAGTCAGCGCTCACTGCAGTCTTCCTTCTTGTTCGTGATAACGGTGGCGTGGCGGAACCTGAAGCCGGAAAGCCAGGTGAGCGTCACTGCGATGGGCTGATTGTATACAAGTTTATATTCACTTTGTAAGCCTGATTTTTTGCATTTTTCTGCTTTTGTCGCTATGGCCTGCACCTGCAAGAAACTTGCCTATATGGTCAGCTAATGGATCGCAAGTCGTCTGCTGCTGTGGTGTTGAGGTCAATCCACAGGCTTGTGGGTACAGCGCTGCCGGAGTGAATATTTGTGATTATTATTGTGTACAATTTTTTTGAAAAGTGTCTTAATCGTGACCTCGCCGCAGCTTTTCACCCGCCGAAATGCTGTGGCCCCCTTTCAATCACTGACTCCGGGAGGCGCGAGGCCTGGGCGCACCAGTTGTGACAGGCACGCAGAATCAATGGGACGTTTGACTACACACGTTTTGGACGCCGCACATGGCTGCCCTGGCAGCGCTATCAAGGTTGAGCTGTATCGGGTTGACGGGGCGCAGATGGAATTGGTCGCCAGCACCCTGACCAACAGCGATGGCCGTTGCGATGCGCCGCTGCTGCAGGGCGATGACTACCGTTCCGGGGTTTACCAACTGCATTTCCACGCTGGCGATTACTACCGCGCCCGGGGTGTACAACTGCCACAGCCGGCGTTCCTTGATGTAGTCGTGCTGCGGTTCGGTATCAGTGCCGAGCAGGAGCATTACCACGTGCCGCTGCTGATCTCGCCGTACAGCTATTCGACCTACAGAGGAAGCTAGGACTTTCCCCCCAAGAATCCTGCGCAAATAGCTTCTTTGGTCCTTGCCCGCTCACACTGCGGGCTTTTTTTCGCCGGTTATAAAGTCGTCGCTGGCAAGTCGGTTCCTGGCTGAGTGCTGCAGGAGCCGGCTTGTCGGCGAAGCGCTTAACGGCTCAACAGGGATGCGGCTCCAGCCCCTGTGAACAGCCCGGCACTGATGCGATTGAACCAGCTTTGGCCCTTGCCGCTGCGCAAGTAACGCGCGGCGCCATGGGCACTGAAGCCGTAGGCCAACTTGCAGCTCAGGTCCAGCAGGGTCCAGGTAGCGATCATGGTCAGCAGTTGGGGCAGGAAAGGCTGCTGGGCATTGAGAAACTGCGGCAGGAACGCGGCGAAGAACAGAATGTCCTTCGGGTTGCTGGCCCCCAGGACAAAAGCGCGTCCGAACAGTGCACGAAAGCGCGGTTTCAGTGCGACTTCCGGTACCACCGCGCCGTGGGAAAGCTGCCGCGATTGCTGCCAGCTCTGCCAGGCGAGGTAGAACAGATAGAGGGCGCCGACGATCTTCAGGGCGCTGAACAGTTGCTTCGAAGCCAGTAGCAGTGCGCCCAGGCCCAGCGCGGATGCGCTCAACAGGCAGATCGAGGCCAGGACCCCGCCGAGAAAAGCCGGGTATGAGCGGCGCAGGCCATAGTTCAGGCTGTTGCTGATCATCAGCAACGACAAGGGACCCGGAATCAGGATCACTACCAAGGTAGCGCCACTGAACAGCAGCCAGGTTTCCAGACTCATTGCATTCTCCCAATACACAAAAACCCCATCCGAAGGGATGGGGCGGGTGAGAGCAGGTGTGGCTTACAAGAAAATGAACTTGGCGATGAAGATCGCGCACAGCACATACAGGCTGATGGAAATTTCCTTGTGCTTGCCCGTTCCTGCCTTCAGTACCACGTAGGTGATGAAACCCAGGGCAATGCCATCGGCGACGGAAAAGGTCAGGGGCATCATGATTGCCGTGACAATCGCCGGAATGCTGTCGGTGGCTTCGTCCCAGTTGATATGGGCCATGCCGCCCATCATCAGCATCGCAACATAGATCAAGGCACCTGCTGTGGCGTAAGCAGGGATCATGCCTGCCAGCGGCGCAAAAAACATGGCGGCAACAAATAGCACACCTACGGTGACGGCGGTAAGGCCAGTCCGCCCGCCCGCGGCCACACCGGCGGCACTTTCCACGTAGCTGGTCACCGGCGGCACCCCGACTACTGCGCCGAAGACGCTTGAAGCACTGTCGGCCTTGAGGGCGCGCGAGAGATTCTCGATCTTGCCGTCGGCCTTCACCAGGCCGGCACGCTGGGCCACGCCCATCAGGGTGCCGGCGGTGTCGAACATGTGCACGAAGAGGAAGGCCAGTACCACGCTGATCATGCTGATGTTGAACACCCCGGCAACATCCATGGCCATCCAGGTGGGCGCCAGGCTCGGCGGGGTGGACAGGATGCCGTTGTAGTGCACCAGCCCCAGGCCCCAGCCGGCCAGGGTCACGGCGATGATGCTGATGAGGATTGCGCCGAACACTCGGTGGTAGCTGAGTACTGCGATCATCAGAAAGCAGATGGCCGCCAGCAGCGGACCCGGTTCACGCAGGGAGCCGAGCTTGAGCAGGGTGGCCGGGCTGTCGACGATGATGCCCGCCGTTTTCAACCCGATCAGTCCGAGAAACAGCCCGACACCCGCTCCCATGGCGAAGCGCAAGCTCACCGGAATGCTGTTGAGCAGCCATTCACGAATCCGCGACAAGGTCAGGATCATGAACAGCACACCGGAGATGAATACCGCGCCGAGGGCGGTTTCCCAGTTGTAGCCCATGGTGCCGACCACGGTGTAGGTGAAGAAGGCGTTGAGACCCATGCCCGGGGCCAGGCCCACTGGCCAGTTGGCGTACAGGCCCATTAGCAGGCAGCCCAGGGCAGCAGCGATGCAGGTGGCAACGAAGGCGGCGCCGTGGTCGATGCCGGCGTCGGCCATGATGTTGGGATTGACGAAGATGATGTAAGCCATGGTGATGAAGGTTGTCACACCGGCAATCAGCTCGGTCTTCACCGTGGTGCCATGCAACCTGAGTTTGAAGATGCGCTCCAGCCAGCCGCTGTTCAGCGAGGGCGAGAGGTCCAGCGGAGAGGCTTCGGATTTGCGGCTTTCCACAGCGAGTACTCCTCAAGAGTTTTATTGTTTTTTCCAGAACCGGGCACGGGAGGGTGGGCAGCGGCTCTTTGAGGCAGGCAGGGCTTGTGGGGTTTGTTGACCTTTGGGTCAAGAACTCACACGTGGCGAATTATGCTTTTGTATACAAAGAAAGCAAATAATGTTTTTGGTTTTGTGTGCGAAAAATCTGAGGACTTGGCTATATCACCATCGCCCTTTATGCCGGGCAGTGCGGAGGGTTGGTCAGAGTCTGTTCGGCGGTCTGGGAGGGCGCGCCGAGAGGAAGGGGCTATCAGTCGTCTGCAGGTTTTCCCGCCAGGGCCTGGTTTACGGCCAGCCAGCCATTGACCGCACTTTCTCCGGCTTCGGCGAAGGCCCGTTGCAGCAGTTTTACCTGTTCGCGACGCAGGGAGTGTTCAAAGCGCGCGCCATCGTCGGTCAGTTGCAACAGGCGTTTTCGTTTGTCGCTGGCTGGGGCGATGCTGTCTACCAGGTGCATTTCCATGAGTTGGCGCAAAGGCGTATTCAGTGCCTGCTTGCTCACCCCCAGCAGCGTGAGCAGTTCTTTCACACTCAGGCCGGGGTAACGGGCAATGAAAAACACGATGCGCTGGTGCACGCGACTCAAGCCTCGGCGTTCGAGCATTTCGTCGGCCTTGGCGGTAAAGGCCTGATAGCCAAAGAAGAAGGCTTCCATGGCGGCTTGTTGCGAGGTCTGGTTTTTAAGGTCAAGCATATTGACGTATCTGCGAGAGTCGGCGTAATTTCGGTCAAGCAGTTTGACGTATTTCCTCCGACCTTTGCTAGCGGTGACCTCCATGGCCTTCTCCGAACGTGTATCGCGCCTCAAAAGCTCCTTGATCCGTGAAATCCTTGCCGCGGCCCAGCGCCCGGAAGTGATGTCGTTCGCAGGCGGGCTGCCGGCCGAGGTGATGCTGCCCAAGGTGCAGTGGCAAGACATGCCCTTGTCCATGGGGCAATACGGCATGAGTGAAGGCGAGCCGTCGTTGCGTGAAGCCCTGGCTGCCGAGGCGCGCAAGCTCGGCGTGCCTTGCGAGGCGAGCCAGGTCCTGGTGGTCAGCGGCTCCCAGCAGACCCTTGACCTGGCGGCCAAGCTGTACATCGACAAGGGCACCCAGATCCTGTTGGAGGCTCCGACCTATCTGGCTGCCCTGCAGATCTTCCAGTTGTTCGGTGCCGACTGCCTGACTGTGCCATTGGAGGCGGACGGTCCGGATCTGGCGCAGATGCGCGCTCGCCTGGAACAGCATCGTCCAGCCTTCGTCTACCTGATTCCGACCTTCCAGAATCCTTCGGCGGTGCGCTACAGCGAAGCCAAGCGCGAGGCGGTGGCGGCCCTTCTGGACGAGTTCGGCGTGACCCTGATCGAGGACGAGCCCTATCGCGAGCTGACCTTCGACGGTGGCAGCGCGACCCCCATTGTCAGCCGCCTGAAAAAGGCCAGTTGGATCTACACCGGCACCGTGTCGAAAACCCTGCTCCCGGGATTGCGGGTTGGCTACTTGATCGCCAGTCCGGACCTGTTCCCTCATCTGCTGCGCCTGAAACAGTCCGCGGACTTGCACACCAACCGCGTCGGCCAGTGGCAGGCCATGCAATGGATCGGCAGCGATCAGTTCCAGCAGCACCTGGGTGAACTGCGCAGTTTCTACCGTCTGCGCCGTGATGCCTTTCAGATCGCGCTGCAGACTCATTTCGCCGATCTGGCGGACTGGCAGGTGCCCCAGGGAGGTCTGTTTTTCTGGTTGAGCTTGAAACAACCCCTGGATACCCGCACTTTGCTCAAGTCCGCGTTGGAACAAGACGTGACTTTTATGCCCGGCGAACCGTTCTTCTCTGAACCGGAGCGCAATCATGGGCATCTGCGGTTGAATTTCAGCCATATCGATCCGGCACGGCTGGACGAAGGCCTCAAGCGGCTGGCCACCGTGATACGTCAAGCACAGGCTGCACAGGCAGCCTAAGGGGAGGGCCATGTACAAGGTTTATGGCGATTACCGTTCGGGCAACTGCTACAAGATCAAGCTGATGCTCAGTCTTCTGGGGCTGCCTTATGAGTGGCAGGCGGTGGACATTCTCGGAGGCGATACCCAGACCGAAGCCTTCCTGGCAAAGAATCCCAACGGCAAGATACCGGTACTGGAACTGGAAGACGGCACCTGCCTGTGGGAGTCCAACGCGATTCTCAACTTTCTGGCCGACGGCAGCGAATTCCTGCCCAGCGAACCGCGCCTGCGCACCCAGGTCCTGCAATGGCAGTTCTTCGAACAGTACAGTCACGAGCCTTACATCGCGGTGGCGCGCTTCATTGAACAGTACGAGGGCTTGCCCGAAGAGCGCCGGGACGAATACCTGAAGCTGCACAAGCGTGGCTACAAGGCGCTGGATGTGATGGAAAAACAATTGAGCCGCACGCCGTATCTGGTGGGCGAGCACTATTCCATTGCCGATATCGCGCTGTATGCCTACACCCATGTGGCCCATGAAGGCGGTTTCGATCTGACCCGCTATCCGGGTATCCAGGCCTGGGTCCAGCGCGTACAGAGCCATCCGCGGCATGTCGGGATGTTCGATTGAGCGGATTTTCCGAGGGGGCAACTGACCCGGGACAGCATCGTCCCGGGGAGAGGCTTCAGGCCGCCGAGAAGCGCTGGTTCAGGTAATCGATGATCACCTTGGATTCATACATCCAGGTGGTCTGGCCGTTCTCTTCGATACGCAGGCATGGCACCTTGATCTTGCCGCCCTGCTCCAGCAGGGTCTGGCGATCCTGCTCGTTGTTCTTGGCGTCGCGCAGGGCCACCGGTACGTTCAGGCGGTGCAGGGTACGGCGGGTCTTCACGCAGAACGGGCAGGCGTGGAACTGATACAGGGTCAGGCCCTTGGCGGCCTGCTCGACCTGCGCTTGAGCGGCGGCAGCGCGCTTCTGCTTGCGCGGGCGGGTGATGAAGTCGATGAAAATGATGAGTTGGCCCAGGCCGACTCGCAGCGCTTTGACGATCACGGTATTGCCTCTTGCCCATGAATGAAGGGGCGGCAGCTTACCTGATTTTTGCCGGACGAAAAAAACCGGCGATCAACGCCGGTTTTTTCACTCAGGGCCTGTTACTTGATCAGGCTGAGGAACTCGCTGCGAGTCGCGGCATTTTCGCGGAACTCGCCCAGCATCACTGAAGTGATCATCGACGAATTCTGCTTTTCCACACCGCGCATCATCATGCACATGTGCTTGGCCTCGATCACCACTGCAACCCCCAGAGCGCCGGTCACTTGCTGAACGGCGTCGGCGATTTGCCGGCTGAGGTTTTCCTGGATCTGCAGGCGACGGGCATACATGTCGACGATGCGCGCGACTTTCGACAGCCCCAGGACCTTGCCGCTGGGAATGTAGGCAACGTGAGCCTTGCCGATGAATGGCAGCAGATGGTGTTCGCACAGCGAGTAGAGCTCGATGTCCTTGACCAGCACCATTTCGCTGTTGTCAGAGCTGAACAAGGCACCGTTGGTGACTTCTTCCAGGGTTTGGGCATAACCGCGGCAAAGGTACTGCATGGCTTTGGCGGCGCGCTTGGGCGTATCGAGCAGGCCCTCGCGGGAGACGTCCTCGCCCAGTTGGCCGAGGATCGCGGTGTAATTCTGTTCCAGGGACATGAAACTACCTGTGGGATTTTACGCAAAGGGCAAGGGTACGGTGGCAGACACGGCGCTGCAAGCTTAGTGCAGCGGCTTTATTCGTCGCGGCCTTCCATCATGGTGCGTTTGAGCATTACGTACAGCGCGCCGGTGCCGCCATGTTTAGCCTGGCAGGAGGTGAAGCCCAGCACTTGTGGATGCTGGCGCAGCCAGGTGTTGACGTGGCTTTTGATCATGGGGCGCTTGCCGTCCAGGCGCACGGCCTTGCCGTGGGTGACGCGTACACAGCGGATCTCGAATCGGGTGGCTTCGGCGAGAAACGCCCAGAGGGTTTCGCGGGCCTTTTCCACGGTCATGCCATGCAGGTCGAGGCTGCCTTCAAAGGGAATCTGGCCGATTTTCAGCTTGCGCATCTGGCTTTCCTGAACCCCGTCGCGGGCCCACATCAGCTCATCTTCAGGTCCCACATCGATGACGAACTGATCGGACAGCCCGTCCACCGTCGTGGTCTCGCTACGCACTGTGGCAGCCTGGCGCAGCTTGGCGATCTGTGCGCGGTCGGCCTTGGGTTTGCCTGTGTCGGCCCGATCGTGCTTGATCGGCTTGACGCCGCGGATCTCGTTTTTGAACAGGGAAAAATCGTCGTCTTGCATGTCAGCCTCCGCGAAGGGCGGCTAGTTTACCCAACTCGGAACACCTTAAGGCGCGCAAATCGCGCCCAGGGTCGTCAGTCGTGTTTTTTCATCAGGTGTGGCGCCATGTTCAGTGCCAGGGGCTGGCGCATTCGGCGCCGGCAACGCCGCCACAGGCGCACACCGATGTACAGCAGTAGCAGGCCGATCAGCAGGATCAGCGCCGAGCCCAGTGGGCTGGCGTTGAGTTCTCCTAGCGCCGGAGCGCGTCCCAGCAGGCTTGCGGTCCCAGCCAGGGCCAGCAGCACGCCGAAGGTCGCCAGCAATGCAGAGAATCCAGCCCCCAGGCGCAGGCGCCAGTTTCGCGGGCTTTTGGGCCGCAATCGGCGTGCGTCAAAACCATCGGATATCTTCATTCCGACCTTCCTCAATGGGTATCGGCCCTTCGACCGGGAGTTGACCGGGTGGTTCCTGAGGCTAAGGCAATTGCTGCAAATGCGAGGCGTTTATGGATGAGCGGCCCGCCAGCCGCTCACCAAGGCTGGTCAGATCAGGCTTGCGGTCTGGGCGAGAGTGGCAAAGTTGTCGGCCATGATCGCCATTTCAGTCTGCTGAACATGCTCGGCGCTGAGAATGCCGCCCTTGTAGGGCAGGTCACGGGTGGCGCAGGCGTCCTCTACCAGGGTGCAACGGAATCCCAGGTTCTTCGCTGCTCGCACGGTGGTGCTGACGCTGGAGTGGCTCATGAAACCGGCGACGATCAGGTCCAGGGAGCCCAGATCCTGCAGGCGCTTTTCCAGTTCGGTGCCGTGGAAGGCACTGGGCAGCAGCTTGCCGATGATGGTCTCGTCGCCTTGGGGCTCAAGGCCGGGGATGAATTCGCCGCGCTCGCCCTGAGGGTCGAACAGGCCGCCGACGGTGCCAAGATGGCGCACATGCACGATGGGCCGGCCGGCAGCCCGGGCTGCGGCCAGCAGTTGGCCGATGTTGGCCACTGCCTTGTCCATGCCGGACAGGGCCAGGGGGCCGCTGAGGTACTCTTTCTGGGCGTCGATGATCACAAGGGTCGCGTGGCTCAAATTGGCCGCTGCATAACCACGACCGCTGAGTTGAAACATCGTCTTTGGAACGGACATTCTGGGGCTCCTGTGAGTGGGGCTTTTGCGACATTGTCCTCTGGCGGAGCGCTTCTGTGAATCGCTACTAACGTAAGGTGCGCCGTTGTTGGCCTGCAGCCTTGTCAAGAGGGGCAAGGTATTTGGCTTGCCGGGCAAAAAGCGGTCGGTCAGGCGATTGTACGGCGGTGGTTTTTCATTCGTCGTCGGCAGGCGCTTTGGCTGTTAGAATTGCCGGTCGTTTTTTCAGGAGTTCTGTCCCGTGATCACTTCCCGCCTTCGCACCTTGCGTGACCATATCCGCTGGGCTGTCAGCCGCTTTCATGGGGAGGATCTGTTCTTCGGCCATGGTACCGACAACGCCTGGGACGAGGCCCGCCAATTGGTGCTCGGAGCCTTGCATCTGCCCTGGGAAATCGCCGACAGCTACCTGGACTGCGCGTTGGAAGACGACGAGTTGGTCCACCTTCAGCACTTGCTCAAGCGCCGAATCGAAGAACGCGTGCCCACAGCCTATCTGTTGGGCGAGGCCTGGTTCTGCGGCATGTCGTTCATCGTTGACGAGCGTGTGCTGATTCCCCGCTCGCCCATCGGCGAGTTGATCGAGAAACGCTTCGAACCCTGGCTGGGCACTGAGCCTGCGCGGATTCTCGATCTGTGCACCGGCTCCGGTTGCATCGGCATTGCCTGTGCCTATGAGTTCCGCGAGGCCGAAGTGGTGCTGGCCGACCTGTCCTTCGAAGCCTTGGAAGTGGCCAACCAGAACATTGAGCGCCACGGTGTCGATGAGCGAGTGTTCACCGTGCAGGGCGATGGTTTCGATGGCTTGCCGGGGCAGCGTTTCGACCTGATCGTTTCCAACCCGCCTTATGTCGATGCCGAAGATTTTGCCGACATGCCGGACGAGTACCAGCATGAGCCCGAGCTGGGCCTGGCCTGTGGCGATGATGGTCTGAATCTGGTGCGGCGCATGCTGGCCCAGGCCGCTGATCACCTGACCGAGAAAGGCTTGCTGATTGTCGAAGTGGGCAATAGCCAGGTGCACGTCGAAGCGCTGTACCCCGAAGTCGACTTCGCCTGGCTGGACTTCGAGCGCGGCGGTCACGGTGTGTTCATGCTCACTGCGGAGCAGTGCCGCGAGCATCAGGCGCTGTTCGCCGCCCGCGCCTGAGCCATGTGCCGGCCCGCGCAAGGCGGGCCTTGATCCCTGAAGAGGTTGCGACTCAGCGGTGAGTCGCAATCCAGATCAGCAGACCCGCCTGGAAGACCGCAAAGGCTACCAGGCAGGTGATGGTGAAGCGCAGACCGGTGTCTTCACGTTTGTACTTGGTGACTTTCTCTTCCTGCTTGCGCAGTTTGACTTCCAGCTCCTCCAGGTTCTGCTCGGCCTGCTGGAGCATCTGTGCGGCTTCCAGTATCTCCACGAACTGCAGTTTCTCGGTGTTCCACTGGCTCAGCAGCTCGCCCACTTGAACATCCTTGACGCTGCCCTTGAGATGCTGGGCATCGGCATACACCACGTCGAAGCCCAGGGTACGCAGCACATGATCGCGGCGCAGGCGAGTGTCCTCATTGAGGGCGTCCTTGTTAGCGAGCTCGAAGCCGTCGACCCGGTAGTGCGGCCACTTCTTCTGCGCCCATTGCGCGGCCTGGGCCAGCAGGAAGCGTCCGATGCCACGGTTCAGTGGTTCGATCTGCAGCCCGCCTTCGGGCTCGAAGTGCACCCGGTGGGTGTCGTGCTCGACCCAGACATCCAGGTGATTCTGTTCCTTGCGCACCCGCTGGCCGGGCAGGCTGATGGTCATGCGCAGCAGGCTGTGCTCTTTGTTGTTGCGTTCGGCATAACCGAACTCGACAAAACGCAAAGGGCGCCCGCCGGTGGCGCGATCGGTCTGCAGGGGCGCCAGGCGCAGCATCTTGTGATGTTCAGCCTGGACGTCCGCCCACGGCAACGGCGCCGCTTCCGGTACGGCGGCTTCCTGCTCGGTGGCGGGTGAATTCGAGGTATCAGTCATAACGGCAAGTCCTGTCCAATCGCTGCGCGCCGACAGCAATCGAACGGCCGGCAAAGGCTTATCGGCCGTTTTTTTCAGGACTGGAGGGTAAAAACAGCCTAACGGGTGTGAAGTCCGTCAATAAAACTGATGATGGATCGGCCCAGTTCCGCCGCCAGGGGCAATTGCGGGTCCTTGTAGGACGCCAATTGGCGCTTGAGATCGTTGGGTACGATACGCAGAACATGGTTCATGCCGTCGATCAAGGTCAGTTGAGCATCCGGTTTTGCCGCCTTGAGCACCCGGGCGTCGTCAACGCTGACCTGGATATCATTGCTGCCCTGAATGATCAGCGCCGGCATTTTCAGGCGGGCGAAAGCGGCGGCCGGGTCCTCGCGGAACAGGGTGATCAGATAGGGTTGTACGCTGGGGCGGAAGATCACTTGCAGGGCTGGTGGCACATCGTTGTCGACCTGACCGGCCTTGAGGCTGTCCAGCAGTTCGTTGCTGCGCACCATCAGCGCCGGCGGCAGGCGATAACTCAGTTGCTGGCGCAGCACCTGATCCACGGGGCGGGCGGTGCCGGAGATGGAAATCACGCCGGCGGCGTCCAGTTGGGCGGCGGCGAGGCTGGCGATCAGCGCGCCTTCGCTATGGCCCAGCACGATCAGTTGGCCCAGACGCGGGTCGGCCTTGAGCTGCTTGCCCCAGGCCACGGCGTCGGCCACATAGGCGTCGAGGGTCAGGTTGCGTTCATCCGGGGTCGCCGCGAGGCTGGCCGCCACACCGCGCTTGTCGTAGCGCACGCTGGCGATGTTGTGCTTGGCCAGCACCCAGGCCAGGCGCTTGAGGCTATCGTTGCGCCCGCCGTCGGGGTTGTTGCCGTCGCGGTCGGTGGGGCCGGAGCCTGAGATGATTAGCACCACCGGCACCGGCTGCGCGGATTTGGGCAGCAGCATCGAGCCATACAGCTCGCCGTGGCCGGTGTCCAGGCTTACGGGGCGTTGCAGGACGGCCGCGTTGACCAGGCCGGTGAACAGGGAAAGGCTCAAGAGAAGGACTCGCAGCATCATCACGCCATCATGTATAAGGTGCCGGTTGGACTCGGGCAGGGGCAGAAGGTTCGAGGATGAACTAGTTGGGTAGCCTGCGTATACTTGCGCCCTTCAGTAATCCTGATTGAGTTATTTCGGCTGATTTCACGGAGCTCCCCGCATGTCCGGCAATACCTACGGCAAGCTGTTCACTGTCACCACCGCGGGCGAAAGCCATGGTCCGGCGTTGGTCGCCATTGTCGACGGCTGCCCGCCGGGCCTCGAGCTGTCCCTGGAAGACCTGCAGCGTGACCTGGACCGGCGCAAGCCCGGCACCAGCCGTCACACCACCCAGCGCCAGGAACCCGATGAAGTCGAGATCCTTTCCGGGGTGTTCGAGGGCAAGACCACGGGCTGTTCCATTGGCCTGTTGATCCGCAATACCGACCAGAAGTCCAAGGACTACTCGGCGATCAAGGATCTGTTCCGTCCGGCTCACGCCGATTACACCTACCACCACAAGTACGGCATTCGTGATTACCGTGGCGGCGGTCGCAGCTCGGCGCGGGAAACCGCCATGCGCGTGGCGGCCGGGGCCATCGCCAAGAAATACCTGGCAAGCCAGGGCATCGTGGTGCGCGGTTACATGAGTCAGTTGGGCCCGATCGAGATTCCTTTCAAGACCTGGGATTCGGTGGAGGACAACGCATTCTTCAGCCCCGATCCGGATAAGGTTCCGGAGCTTGAAGCCTACATGGACCAATTGCGCCGGGATCAGGACTCCGTGGGAGCGAAGATCACCGTGGTCGCCGAAGGCGTGATGCCGGGCCTGGGCGAGCCGATCTTCGACCGGCTGGATGCCGAACTGGCTCATGCGTTGATGAGCATCAATGCGGTCAAGGGCGTGGAAATCGGCGCCGGTTTCGCCTGCGTCGCCCAGCGCGGCACCGAACACCGTGACGAGCTGACCCCGCAAGGTTTCCTCAGCAATAACGCCGGCGGCATTCTTGGCGGGATCTCCTCGGGGCAGCCGATCGTTGCCCACCTGGCGCTCAAGCCGACGTCCAGCATCACCACGCCAGGTCGCTCCATCGACGTTGATGGCAATCCGCTGGACGTGATCACCAAGGGCCGTCACGACCCTTGCGTGGGCATTCGTGCCACTCCCATTGCCGAAGCCATGATGGCCATCGTGCTGCTGGATCACCTGCTGCGTCACCGCGGCCAGAATGCCGACGTGCGCGTCAGCACGCCGGTACTGGGCCAGCTGTAATGGCGGTTCTGCCAGTCGCTACGGTCTGATGACCGTGGCGGCGCTGCCGTACTGGCGGCTTTCCAGTTTCTACCTGTTCTATTTCGCTCTGCTGGGGTCGACGGCGCCGTTTCTGGCGCTGTATTTCGATCACCTGGGGTTTTCCAGCGCGCGGATCGGTGAGCTGGTGGCCATTCCCATGCTCATGCGCTGCGTGGCGCCCAACCTTTGGGGCTGGCTGGGGGACTACACTGGCCGGCGCCTGGCGATCGTGCGTTGTGGCGCCATCTGCACCCTGATCTGTTTCTCGCTGATCTTCGTCAGCAAGAGCTACGCCTGGCTGGCGATGGTCATGGCCCTGCATGCATTTTTCTGGCACGCAGTCCTGCCGCAGTTTGAGGTGATCACCCTGGCGCACTTGCAGGGGCAGACCTCACGCTACAGTCAGATCCGTCTTTGGGGTTCCATCGGTTTTATTCTTACCGTGGTGGCTTTGGGGCGCCTGTTCGAGTGGTTGAGCCTGGATATCTACCCGGCGGCACTGGTGGCGATCATGGGCGGCATTGTGCTCAGCAGCCTGTGGGTGCCCAACGCCCAGCCTGTGGTGCAGGGGCCGCGGTTGGCCGGGGAGGGCTTTATCAAGCAGCTGCGCGGCCCCGGGGTGCTGGCCTTCTACCTGTGTGTGGCCCTGATGCAGATGAGCCACGGTCCTTACTACACCTTCCTGACCCTGCACCTGGAGCACCTGGGCTATACCCGTGGCCTGATCGGCATGCTCTGGGCTCTGGGTGTGGTGGCCGAGGTGCTGATGTTCCTGGCCATGAGCCGGATTCTGGCGCGATTTTCCGTGCGCCGGGTGTTGCTGGCGAGTTTTCTCTTGGCGGCTTTGCGCTGGCTGCTGCTGGGCAGCCTGGCGGAGCATCTCGGGGCACTGTTGTTGGCGCAGGTGCTGCATGCGGCAACCTTCGGCAGCTTTCACGCCGCAGCCATTCATTTTGTCCAACGCAGTTTCGGTGCTCGCCAGCAGGGCCAGGGCCAGGCGCTGTACGCCGCCCTGGCGGGAACCGGAGGTGCCTTGGGCGCCCTGTATTCCGGCTACAGCTGGAACGCCCTGGGCGCCACATTGACCTTTAGTATTGCTAGCGTCGCCGCCCTGGCCGCAGCCGTTATCATTGCCACCCGCATGCAAGAGGAGTTGCCGTCATGAGCAGCCTGTCCGTCTACCACGTATCCAGCCCGGACCTGCCGAACAAGGTTCTGACCCACTTTGACGATATCGCTGCGACCTTGGCCGAACAGGGGATTGGCTTTGATCGTTGGCCAGCCTCGACGCGGATCGAGCCGGGGGCCAGCCAGGAAGAGGTGGTTGCGGCCTATCAGGAGCAGATCGATCGGCTGATGACCGAGCAGGGTGATGTCAGCGTGGATGTGATCAGCCTCAACCGTGACCATCCACAAAGAGCCGAGTTGCGTGCCAGCTTTCTCGACGAGCATCGCCATGACGAGGATGAAGTGCGGTTATTCGTCGCCGGACGTGGACTGCTAAATCTGCACATCGACGACTACGTCTATGCCGTTCTTTGCGAAAGAAACGACCTGATTTCGCTGCCGGCGGGCACTGCCCATTGGTTCGATATGGGGGAGGAGCCGCACCTGGTCGCCATCCGCCTGTTCAGTAATCCCCAAGGCTGGTCGGCCAGCCTGACCGGCGACGCTATCGCCAGCCAGTTCCCACGCCTGGACGATTGAGCGGGAAGCGCTACGTCAACGGGCCGGTCCCACGCAAGGTGGGCCGGCCCGAGCAGGAAACCGAAGCTGGCTTACGCGGAGTGGTAAGTCGGCAAGGCAAAGCGGTTCTGGCTTTGCAGCATGGAAATCTGCGGCAGCTCACTGGCCTGTTCGGCCAAGTCACGACGAATTGCACTGATGACCCAGGACAGCTGGTCGGCGGCATGCAGCTGCGCGTAGGAAATCGAACGCTTGAACTGTTTGCCTTCGCTGTTACGCAGGGTGAGCAGGATGCCACCGTCAGGACGGGGTTGAGTGGTCACTTCGAAGTTGGAGAACAGGGAAGAAAACTTTTCTTGGATCAGGCTCATGTCTATCAGCTCCGTTAGCTCTTGAAGGGCAAGCGTGGAGTGATAGGTGCAGCGATTGTGCCAGTATTGTTTTTTTATAAAATCCTTATAAATCAATAGCTTATAATTTCTATGGAATTCCGATCTCGTGCAAATTGCATGAATGGCCATCGTGCATCCTGCATTTTGCAGGTTGGCGGCGATTGACCGTGGGCGTGGCTACAGCGTTATGACCGCTGGCCCCGAGAGAAAATTCAATCGTTTATGGACGGGGCTGGAGGGCCCTGGAGATAACCGGCGGGGAGATACAAAAGTTTGCAAAAACTCCGTGTACAGGCCCGCGACGGCTGACGTATTTTCCAGCCTGTCACGCCGTTTCAATGCTGCCTCGGCGACCCCGCCGAACAGGTTTGAAAGGTGTTTCTGCGACATGGAATGTGTTGCGGCGCGATCCAGCGATCCTGCCCGACGAATAATAAGAAACAGGACGCCCTCCATGAACGGTCCCACTGCATTAGTGCCGGTGCTGTCAGCAGCGCTGCACTTGCCCTGCCTTTATCCCTTTGCGGGTGATCCCCGCAGTCTTCGCTTGCCGGTTGCCGAACCCTGGGTCGCCAACCCCGGTTGAGCCTTGCGCTGGCTGTTGCCAACGCCCGGCCTGGCCCGGGCACAGACCTTTGCTGTCGAACCGGAGCCACCATGAACAAGTACAAGAGCGACATGATCACCTGGGGCATGATGCTGCGAAAGGTGCCGTCCATTGCCAAGGCGCTACCTCGGGTGGTGCGAGGCATGAGGGCAGGGAACATCGACAACCCTGACCAACCCTGTGGACTGGGCTGGAGTTTCGAGCAGGCCACCCTGCGCAATCCCCAGGGGCCGGCCCTGTTGTATGGCGATCGGGTACTCAGTTACTCCCAGGTCAATCAATGGGCCAACCGCATCGCTGCTTACCTGCGGGAGCAGGGCATCGGCAAGGGCGATGTGCTGGCGATTTTCATCGAGAATCGCCCTGAGCTGCTGGTCACGGTGCTGGCGGTGGCCAAGCTTGGCGGGATCTGCGCGATGCTCAACACCGCGCAGACCCAAAGCGTGCTGGCGCACAGCCTGGAACTGGTCAAGCCGGTGGGCATCATGGTCGGTGGTGAGTTGCTGGCGGCTTTTTCCGCAGTACGCGATCAAGTGGATATCGATCCGGCTCGCACCTGGTTCGTGGCCGATCAGGACACCTTCGTCGACCCTGGACCGACTCCGCAGGACCTGGTCAACCTGATGGCCGAGAGCGCCGGTTATCCAGCGGACAATCTGCTGCAGACCCAGCGCATCTTCTTCAACGACCCTTGTTTCTACATCTATACGTCCGGCACCACGGGCCTGCCCAAGGCGGGGATTTTCAAGCATGGGCGCTGGATGCGCACCTCTGCCGGTTTCGGCACCATCGCCCTGGATATGCAGCCCGGCGACGTGGTGTATTGCACCTTGCCGCTGTACCACGCCACCGGACTGTGTGTCTGCTGGGGCTCGGCCATCACCGGCGCCTCGGGGTTCGCCATTCGCCGCAAGTTCAGCGCCAGTCAGTTCTGGGACGATGCGCGTCGGTTCAAGGCGACGACTGTGGGCTATGTCGGTGAGTTGTGTCGCTACCTGATCGATCAGCCCAGCACTGCCCGGGATACCGAGCATGGCGTGTTGAAGATGATCGGCAATGGCCTGCGTCCGGGAGTCTGGAGCGAGTTCAAGCAGCGTTTCGGCGTCGGTCATGTCTGTGAGCTGTACGCGGCCAGCGACGGCAATATCGGCTTCAGCAATATCCTCAACTTCGACAACACCGTGGGTTTTTCCCTGATCCCCTGGGCATTGGTGGAGTACGCCCACGACACCGGGGCGCCATTGCGCAACAGCCAGGGCTTCATGCAGAAGGTCGCCAAGGGCGGTCAGGGCCTGCTGTTGGCGAAGATCGACGACAAGGCGCCGCTGGATGGCTACACCGATCCGGAAAAGAACCTCAAGGTGATCCTCAAGGATGTGTTCGAGAAGGGCGATTGCTACTTCAACACCGGTGACTTGCTGCGCGACATCGGTTTTGGCCATGTGCAGTTCGTCGATCGGCTGGGGGACACCTATCGTTGGAAGGGCGAGAACGTCTCCACTACCGAGGTGGAAAACATTCTCCTGGGGCACCCGCAAGTGGCCGAGGTGGTGGCCTATGGCGTCGAAATCCACAACACCAACGGCCGTGCCGGAATGGTGGCCATTACCCCGGCGGAGTCGCTGGCAACCCTGGATTTCAGTGAGTTGCTGCAATATGCCAGGCAGCAGCTTCCGGCTTACGCGGTGCCGCTGTTCCTGCGGATCAAGGTGAAAATGGACACCACTGGCACCTTCAAATATCAGAAGAGCCGACTCAAGGAGCAGGCGTTCGACCTCGAACGGGTCGGCGACGATCCGGTCTATGCCTGGCTTCCCGGGTCGGATACCTATGTGCAACTGACCCCGCAGATTTTTGCCGATATCCAGGGCGGGCGTCTGCGTTATTGATTCTGCCTATGGCGGCTCTTGGGAAAAAAGGGATGACAGGCTGCGGCCGGCTTGGGGAAACTAGCGCCTTTCCGATTTGCCGAACCTGGAGTTTCCGATGACCGACAAAAGCCGCCAGATGACTGAAGAAGAGGCCGCCCAGTTTGTCGAACAGGTATTCAACGTGGCCCGTCAGGGCGACGCACAGATGCTCGACAAGCTGGCGGCCAGTGGCCTGCCGGTCAACCTGCGCAACCACAAGGGTGACACCTTGCTGATGCTGGCCGCCTATCACGGGCATGTGGACGCCGTGCAGGTGCTGCTCAAGCACCAGGCCGATCCCGAGATTCGCAACGACAATGGCCAGAGCCCGATCGCCGGCGCCGCCTTCAAGGGCGACCTGGCGGTGGTCAAGGCCCTGGTGGAAGGCGGAGCTCAAGTGGAAGGTTCGTCCTTTGACGGGCGTACCGCGCTGATGATGGCAGCGATGTTCAACCGCACGGAAATCGTCACTTACCTGATCAGCCAGGGCGCCGATCCCAAGGCTTGCGACAGCAATGGTGTCAGTGCCCTGGAAGCCGCCAAGACCATGGGTGCGCAGGACACTGCCGCACAGCTGGAAAAACTCCTGGCCTGAGCCGTCAAGGTTCGAGGGGCGAGGGCGCCAGGCCCGCGTCACAGGCGTAGGTCTGGGGGCGCACTTTAGGCTATCCTTCGCGCCCTCGAATTTCCTTGTCTTCAGGATGTCCCCATGAAAACCGCCCTTATCGAACTCATCAGCAAAATCAGCTCCGGGTGCATGGGCGATGCCGAGATCCAGCAGATCGCCGACGAAGCGGCCCAGGCCTACGCCGATCCCCAGGCGTTCCTGGCGGCCAATCCGGACATCAACTACGACGACAGCTTCCCCATTCCCCTGGGCGAGTGGGTGGTGGTCGGTAGCCTGCCGGAGACTGTGCTGTTTCAGGCCGACACTTATGTTGATCTGTTCGCACAGATCGTCGCGTCTTTCGGCAAGGACGTGCCTTTCAACATCAAGCCCAAGCAGTTGGCGAAGATCGAAGCCTTGACGGCCTTGAACCGCATCCAAATCCAGATGGGCAGCATGAACCCGGAAAACGGCGGCTATGTGCTGATGAATTTCAGCCAGTTGCTGGATGACGAACTGCAGATGGTGCTGGTCTACGGCAATGACCTGCCGCGAGTGCTGGAGTTGTGTGCCGAAGTCGGTATCGCCGCAGCGCCGGCCCTGGAAGCGTTGAAGATTGCCGTGCACGTCTGAATCCGCCATAGCGGTGGAATAAAACGGAACCCTGATTCAGCGCGACTATCCTAAAGAGGCACACCTTCATTTGGGAGCGACACCATGGGTTCCACCTTCAATGGCCTGGTTGGCCTGATCATTCTGGCCCTGGATATCTGGGCCATCATCAACGTGCTGAAAAGCAGCGCTGAAACCGGGATGAAGATTGTCTGGGTGTTGTTGATCATCTTCCTTCCCGTACTTGGGTTGATCATCTGGGCCATTGCCGGTCCCCGAGGTAATGTCAGGCTCTGAACCAGGACACGTGACGAACAGCCCCGGCATCATGGCCGGCGATGGAAAAAAAGGGCCGCCAGGCCCTTTTTTGTGTGACTAAACATGCGTTGAACGAAATTTTCACAAGGCCTCAAAGACAATTCGCCGGCATTTTTCCCCTGGTGCGAATCCCGGCAATCTGTTGTTCCAGAGCCGTAGGAGCTGGGCTTGTGGGGAGCGCCCACTAATCAATGGCAATGCCTTCAGTGATCGTGCAACATCTGCGCACCGCGTAATCCCCGTCGCCCTGGCGACAAAAAGAGGGCAGAACGCCACTTTTTCTCTGCAACTTAAACTTCCAATGGGTCCTAAAACCACATGGCAAACTCGGATGCCCTGAGTCAGCAGCGATCCTCGAATCGCCTGCTGCAACCGACCGTCAAATCCCATCTGGCCTACACGCTGCTGTGCGCGCTGGTCATGATGGTGATGTTTTCTTTGTTGCGCGTCGCGCTGTTGATCTACAACCGCGAGATGATTCTCGACACCCCGGCTTCGACCTTCCTCGAAGCGTTTGCCAATGGGCTGCGTTTTGACCTGCGGCTGGTGGTCTACCTCAGCGTACCGCTGGTGCTGGCCATGCTCAGTGCCCGGGCCATGGCGGCTCGCGGGCTGCTGCGCTTGTGGCTGACGGTGACCTCCAGCATTGCCTTGTTCCTTGGCCTGATGGAGATGGATTTCTACCGTGAGTTCCACCAGCGTCTCAACGGTCTGGTCTTCCAGTATGTGAAGGAGGACCCGAAAACCGTGATGAGCATGCTCTGGTACGGTTTCCCTGTGGTTCGCTACCTGCTGGCCTGGGTCGTGGGAGCCTGGATCCTCAGCCTGGCGTTCAAGTGGGCCGACCGTGCCACTCGGCCTCGCGGTCCGTTCAGCGGTGGCAATGTCGGCGCACGCCAGGTTGCGCCCTGGTATGCACGTATTGCGGTATTCGTGGTCTGCCTGCTGATCTGTGTGGTGGCGGCTCGTGGCACCCTGCGCCAGGGTCCGCCGATGCGTTGGGGGGATGTCTACACCACCGAATCGAACTTCGCCAACCAGCTGGGCCTCAACGGCACCCTGCAGTTGATGGCGGCAGCCAAGGATCGCTTCTCCGAAGACCGCACCAATATCTGGAAGGCGAGCTTGCCTCAGCCGTTGGCTCAACAGACCGTACGCGACATGCTGCTGGTGCCGAACGACAAACTGGTGGATGCGGACATCGCCGCCGTGCGCCGTAATTACACGCCGGATGCGGACAAGACCCTGCCGATCAAGAACGTCGTGGTGATCCTGATGGAAAGCTTCGCCGGGCATTCGGTGGGCGCGCTGGGACGTCCTGGGGAGATCACTCCCTACTTCGACAAACTGTCGACACAAGGCCTGCTGTTCGACCGCTTCTTCTCCAATGGCACCCATACCCACCAGGGCATGTTCGCCACCATGGCCTGCTTCCCCAACCTGCCAGGCTTTGAATACCTGATGCAGACCCCGGAAGGCAGCCACAAACTGTCTGGCCTGCCGCAGCTGCTGAGCGCCCGCCAGTATGACGATGTGTATGTCTACAACGGTGATTTTGCCTGGGACAACCAGTCGGGGTTCTTCAGCAACCAGGGCATGACCAACTTCATTGGTCGCAATGACTTCGTCAATCCGGTGTTCTCCGACCCGACCTGGGGTGTGTCCGACCAAGACATGTTCAACCGTGGCCTGGAAGAGTTGAAGGCCCGTGAAGGCAAGGGGCCGTTCTACGCCCTGCTGCAGACCCTGTCCAACCACACCCCGTACGCATTGCCGACGCCATTGCCCGTGGAGAAGGTCACCGACCGCGGTAGCCTCAATGAGCACTTGACCGCCATGCGCTATTCCGACTGGGCGTTGGGCCAGTTCTTCGAGAAGGCGAGCAAGGAGCCGTACTTCAAGGAGACGCTGTTCGTCGTGGTCGGTGATCACGGTTTCGGCAATGAGCAACAGATCACCGAAATGGACCTGGGTCGTTTCAACGTGCCGATGCTGATGATTGCACCCGGTATCCAGGAGAAGTTCGGCCAGCGCGACCACACCGTGGGCACGCAGATCGATATCGTGCCGACCATCATGGGCCGCCTCGGTGGTGATGTGTTGCACCAGTGCTGGGGGCGTGACCTGCTCAACCTGCCCGAAGGCGACAAGGGCTTTGGCGTGGTCAAACCGTCGGGCAGCGATCAGACCGTGGCGCTGCTGACGGCGGATCGGGTGCTGGTCCTGCCCAAGGAAATGCCGCCCAGGCTGTACAAGTACGAGCTGGGTGCAACCCCTGGCGGCGAGCTGATTTCCGGAGCCGCCGATGAGGCGCAGCTCAAGCAGAAGCTGGAATCCTTCCTGCAGACGGCGACCAAGAGCCTGATCGACAACACCGCCGGCGTGGTCAACGGCAAGCCGGATTGACCCTTGGACTTGTCGGCGCTTGTAGAGCGTTGGCAAGACCTTGCTGATAAAGAAAACACCCCTGATGGGGTGTTTTTTTTTGCCTGTCGACAGATGAGGCCATTGATTTGTCTTGAGGTATTTCCCGTTCTTCTTGGGAAAAGTTTCTCGGTGATTAGTCGATTTCTCGCGTTTAAATGGGAAATTTCTTGGATTTTAGGATTCATCTGATGTTAGCCAATACAACAGACTGTAATGATCGCATCCGCTTCGGTCTGGACTGATACACGCAAAACTCCAGACCTGGAACGTAGCATTGATTATTAAATGGGGTGCTGGGTAGTACGCCATGATGATGGTTAAAGGGAGAGTTAAATGAAAAAGTTTCGTTTGGCGGCTGGTGTTGTATCGGCTCTACTCTTCGCGGCAAACAGTGCTTTTGCATATGATGTGCTGTTGAAGTTTGAGGGGAAGGTCGTGCCCACAACATGTCAAGTGGACGGACTTAATGAAATTGGAATGAACCCCGTTAGTACCGAGGCTCTTAAAGAACCAGGTGGTTACGCAGGTGAAAAGGTCTTTTTTATCAGCGTGTCGGGGTGTGATGGCACTAAGTTGAAAGGGATGTTTAGTCCTGATTTTTCTAAAGTTGACCATAAAACAGGCGCCCTTAAAAACAGTGTGCCCGATGGCTCCACGGCTATGATTCAACTGCTTGATCATGAAAGTAAACCTATTGATCTAATGCTCGATTCTATTAGTAAGCCCTATTTTGCGCCTCTGTCTGTAAGTGCAAATGCCGCGCAATTCGTACTAGCTGCTCGGTACTTGGCAGGTGATGTCCCGGTCACAGCAGGTGATGTTAAAGCCGAACTAACCTTTGACCTTGTCTACGAGTGAAATCAAAGCCTTGAAGCCTGAGCTTCAAGGCTTAATCCTGTGAGCGATAGAGCCCATGTTTTGTTGTTTCTTTTCGCGTCTGATCACTTGTATCGCTATTTTGCTGTGCTCTCTCTCCGTCCAAGCCAGCGTGGTGGTTGATGCCACGCGAATTGTCTATCCAGCCAAGGAGCGCGAGGTTTCTCTCAGACTGAGCAATCAGGGGCAACAAGCAGCGCTGGTACAGACCTGGATCGACGATGGCCGCGTCGATGCCAAGCCGGATGAGGTGGATACACCTTTCATGGTGACGCCGCCCATGGTGCGGATCGATCCCGACAAGGGGCAGTCGCTGCGGATTGCCTTTGTACCGTCAACTCATTTGCCCAAGGATCGTGAGTCGGTGTTCTGGCTCAATGTGCTGGATGTACCCCCATTGGCGAGTGCGCAGGTCGGCAATCACATGCAATTGGCGTTTCGTACGCGTCTGAAGTTGTTTTTCCGCCCTGCGGATCTTCCGGGAAGTTCCACTGAAAGCGCGGAGAAACTGCGCTGGAACTTATTCAGATCTGGCAAGGACACTGTCTTGCAGGTGCACAATGATGGAGCCTTTCATGTGTCTTTCAAGTCGGTTGAGTTAAAGCTCAACAATGGTCGGGCTCTAACAGTAAAAAGTCATATGGTCGCTCCAAAATCATCTGCTGATTTTGTTTTTGAACAAACACCCAAAGCCTCGGATGTCGGGGTGGGTGTGATGTACGAATGGATCAACGATTTTGGAGCCAATATGCGTGTTGAGGCCAAGCTTAAATAATAAAGTGCTCCAGGAAAGTTCTTGGTTTTATCCCTTGCTTAATGTTCGTGCCGAGGCATTTGCCTCGGTATTTTCGTCATTGACCCATCGTACTGACTGTTCGGGCAGGTTAGATGAGTGCTTTGTCAAAAAAGTTGTTGTTAGTTATGAATTACGTACTTGCTTACTCTAGAAAGTGTTTGGTTGTGCGTGATGGTTTTATTCTGGGCAGCATGACGCTGATCGGATCGTGGATGGTTATTGATGTCAGCGCGGCTGACGAGCCGATTCGTTTCAATCCGGCGTTCTTTGGCAACAGTCGTGGAGAAACGCTGGACCTGTCCAGGTATGAGCAAGGTAATCCGCTGACGCCCGGGACTTATCGCCTTGATGTGTATCTCAATCAAAACCGGGTTGGGACTCAAGAGATCCTGCTCAGGACTGTGGCCGATGGTTCAAGGGTCGAGCCCTGCCTGCCGCCCGCTTTGCTGGAGCAACTGGGCGTCGATTTCACCCGGCTGCCCGAGGACCAGGCCAACCGGGCCCGCGCCGCCGAGTGCCTGGGGCCCGACGAAATGGTGCCTCAGGGGCGCCTGGAAGTGGACATGGCCGACTTGCGCGCTGATCTGTCCATTCCTCAGTTGTACCTGAGCCGGACCCAGCGCGGTTATGTGTCTCCCAAAGAGTGGGATGCGGGGGTCAATGCAGGCTTTCTCGGCTACAGCAACAACCTGTCCGAGAACCGTAGCAACGGACAGCGCAGTCGCCAGTTTTATAGCGGCCTCAATACGGGGCTCAACCTGGGCCAATGGCGCCTGCGACACAATGGCTCCTACAGTTATGACGATCAGTCAGGTTCCGGCGGTCGCAGCCAGTACAACGCCTTGAGCAGCTATGTGCAGCGCGATATCACCGCGGCCCAGGCCCAGCTGACCCTGGGGGAGTTCTATACCCCCGGCAGTCTGTTCGACAGTTTTTCCTTTACCGGCGTACAACTGCGCAGCGATGAGCGCATGTTGCCTGATTCGATGCGTGGGTTTGCGCCCGTGGTGCGTGGCGTCGCCGATACCACCGCCAAGGTCAGCGTGCGCCAGGGCCAGAACCTGTTGCATGAAACTACGGTGCCCCCGGGGCCGTTTGCCATCGATGACCTGAACAGCGCCGGTTACGCCGGTGACCTCAATGTCACCATCACCGAAGCCGATGGGCGGACCAAAAGTTTTGTGGTGCCCTATGCCTCGATGGCCCAGTTACTGCGACCCGGCAGTTCGCGCTTCAGCCTGAGCGCCGGCCGCTACCGCGATGACAGCCTGGATACGCTGCCCGGTTTTGTCCAGGGAACCTATCAGTACGGCTTGTCCAATCTGTGGACCGGTTATGGCGGCAGTATCCTGGCTCAGGATTATCGAGCGTGGCAGGGCGGGGTGGCCTTGAGCACTTCCCTGGGAGCGGTGGCGCTGGATCTGACCCATTCCCAGGCCTCGGGCTTGAACGATTCAGAGGCTGACGGCCTCACGCAACTCAGTGGTCGCAGCCTGCGCTTGTCGTACAACAAGCTGATTGAAACCACTGCCACCAACTTCAGCGTGGCGGCCTATCGGTTCTCCAGTGAGGGTTATCTGAACTTCGACGAGTACGCTCGCCTGCGGGACAGCCCGTCGCAAGACCGGTCGTTCAAGCAACGCAGTCGGCTGCAGTTGAGCCTGAGCCAGCCGATAGGCGAGCGCATGGGGCAGCTGAACTTTTCCGGTCTGGCGCAGGATTACTGGCGTCGCGATCAGGGGCGGGATCTGAGCTATCAGGTGGGGTACTCCAACAGTTACAGCTGGGGAAGTTTCAGTTTCAGCGCCGCCCGCACCCGCAGCGGAGGGGGCAGCATGGACAATCAATACCTGCTCAGTATCAGTTTGCCTCTGGGACGCAGCCGCTATTCACCCTACCTGAGCTCGTCCATCAACTACGACGGCAGCGGCAATCACGGCGTCAATAGCTCCTTGAGTGGCAGTCTCGGCGAAAACGCTCAGGTCGGTTACAGCCTCTACGGCTCACGTGATCGTTATGCGGGGCAAAGCAACAGCAACTATGGCGGCAACCTGCGTTATGACGCGGCCCATGCCAACTACAACCTGAGCGCCAGCCGTGGCCAGAACTATCAGCAAGCCAGCTTCGCCATGCAAGGCACCCTGGTCGCCCACCCGGGCGGCATCAACGCCACTTCGGGGCAGGGCGAAACCATGGCCGTGCTCGAAGCCGCCGGGGCTAAAGGGGCTCAGGTCCTGAGTAACGCCAACACGCGGATCGCTGATAACGGTTATGCAGTCGTGACCGGACTTACGCCTTATCGACGCAACGATATGGCCCTGGACCCTAAGGGCACTTCCCGGGATGTCGAGTTGGAGATGACCTCGCAACAGACAGCTCCGCGTGCGGGGGCGGTGGTCATGTTGCGTTATCCGACCGTGGTGGGGACGGCCGTGCTGCTCAAACTGGTACGCGATGATGGCCAGATGATTCCCTTGGGCGCGCAAGTTCTCGGTGCCAATGGGGCGGTGTTGACGCAGGTCGGACAGGGCGGCCGAGCCTTTGTTCGGGGGTTGGAAGGTCAGGGCCAGTTGTTGATTCAGTGGGGGGCAGGGCAGAGTTGCCTGGCCTCTTATCGCATGCCCACCGACCCCTCCTCGAATGACGAGTATTACCAGCAATTGGAGTTGCCCTGCCATAAGGGCGCGCAATCTTAAACAGGTAGGTAAGGGATGAGTATCAAAGTCCTGCTCAACAATCGATGGTCCTTAATGGCGTGGTTACTGCTTGCCACCATTCATGGCGGTCACGCTTGGGCCAATAAATGCATCGGAGAGCCATTGGCGACGCACTTCACCAGTGCCGATTTCGCCATGCTCAAGCCTCCGCGCGATATTCCGGTGGGCAGCACTATCCTGGTCAAGGAGATAGACCAGGGCAAAACCACCATGAACTGCAACGGCGATGGACTCTGGTTTGACTACGGCTTTGTCGGTGGCGCTACCAAGACCGCCTATGAACATGTCTATGAGACGGGAGTGCCTGGGATTGGCATGCGGATTTACTGGTACAACGAGGGAGGGGTTTATATGGACTGGCCCAGGTTCGAGCGTCGAATAACCCCCAACGCCTATTTACCACCGCACAAGTTCAAGTTCGAACTGGTGAAGACCGGCACCATCAGTTCGGGAAAGTTTATCGATCACAAGATCAGGATTTATTATCACAACCAACTGAGCAATGAGATTTTGTTCAATAACGTGTCCTACACCGCTCAGAGCAGGGGGTGTACTGTCGCCCGTCCGGTGCAAACGGTCACCATGCCCACTGTTCCACTGGGCAAGTTCAAGCCGGATGCCACTCCGATCGGCCCCAAGTCGTTTGCGATCGATCTTGAGTGTGACAAAGGCGTCAAGGTTGCCTATTACATCACCGGGCTCAACAGCAACCTGCATATTCTAAAAAATAGCGAGGGGAAGGGCATGGCCAAGGGCGTGGGCCTGTTCCTGGTACAAGGTGATGCCAGCAGCCCGATTCTGCAAGAGCTCAGCACCCGCACTGAATTCAAGACTTCGCAAACCACTGTCGATGGCGAATTGCTGAGTATCCCGCTCACCGTCTTTTATTTTCAGTACGGTCCGGAAGTAACGGCAGGCGATGTCCTGGCCAACGCCACGGTTACGTTCATGTATGAATGAACGGGGGTTCTTCACTCGTCTGTGAACCCTGCCCAGCGTCCTGTCGTCAGGACGCTGGCTGTTTCAGTAGTCAGTTCACGCTAAAGCGGTCTGGCTGATTCAAATCCTGCCCAGCAGCAATAACACCAAGAGCACCACCAGCACGACGCCGATGATTCCCGAAGGGCCATAACCCCAACTTCTGGAGTGGGGGAATACAGGCAGGCCGCCAATCAGCAGCAAAATCAGAATGACGATCAGAATGGTGCCCATGGTGGTTTCCTTGAATTGAATAGAGTTGAACAACACAGTTGTTCAAGGACAACTTGGCTTTATGAATAAAGCCAAGCGCTTAATAAATCCGACTCTGCGCCTATCGAGATAATTCCAAATTTTTTAATGCATTGCGCTGCCCGGGTTATTTCCTTTGCGTCTGTCATCGGTCGCGCGGCACCGTGCACCCGGCCAGTGGTTTGCCCGGGGCATTCAGCAGCCTGATGGTGCGTGGGTGGCGCAGGGGCCTTCGCTACACTGCGGCCCATCTTCCCCGGAACAACAAGGCAACTCTTATGCACAATCGCATGATGATCACTGGCGCGGGCTCCGGCCTGGGTCGCGAAATCGCTTTGCGCTGGGCCCGCGATGGCTGGCGGCTGGCCTTGTCCGATGTCAGCGAAGCGGGTCTGCAGGAAACCCTGAAACGGGTCCGCGAAGCTGGTGGCGACGGCTTCGTGCAGCGCTGCGACGTGCGTGACTACAGCCAGTTGACGGCGTTTGCCCAGGCTTGCGAAGTCAAGTTCGGCGGCATCGACATCATCGTCAACAACGCCGGTGTGGCTTCGGGCGGTTTCTTCAGCGAGCTGTCCCTGGAGGATTGGGACTGGCAGATCGCGATCAACCTGATGGGCGTGGTCAAGGGCTGCAAGGCCTTTCTGCCGCTGCTGGAACAGAGCAAGGGCAAGATCATCAACATCGCCTCCATGGCCGCCTTGATGCAGGGCCCGGCGATGAGCAACTACAACGTGGCCAAGGCCGGCGTGGTGGCGCTGTCCGAGAGCCTGCTGGTCGAGCTGGCGCAGCAGGAAATCGGCGTGCACGTGGTCTGCCCGTCGTTCTTCCAGACCAACCTGCTGGATTCCTTCCGTGGTCCGACCCCGGCGATGAAGGCCCAGGTGGGCAAATTGCTGGAAAGCTCGCCGATTACCGCCGCCCAGATTGCCGATTACATCCACACCCAGGTCAACGCCGGTCAGTTCATGATCCTGCCCCACGAGCAGGGACGCATGGCCTGGGCCCTGAAGCAGCAGAACCCTCAGGCGCTGTACGACGAAATGACCCTGATGGCCGACAAGATGCGCGCCAAGGCCAAACAGAGCGCTCCTTGAGCTTGCTCCACCCCCTTGGCCTCGTTAGGGTTGCCGGCACCTGGCAATCCTGACGAGACCTTGCATGCTCAATTACCTGTGGTTCTTCCTCGCCGCGCTGTTTGAAATCGCCGGCTGCTATGCCTTCTGGATGTGGCTGCGCCAGGGCAAGAGCGCCTTGTGGGTGATTCCCGCCCTGATCAGCCTGACCCTGTTCGCCCTGCTGCTGACCAAAGTCGAAGCCACTTACGCCGGACGCGCCTATGCCGCCTACGGTGGCATCTACATCGTTGCGTCCATTGGCTGGCTGGCGGTGGTGGAGCGGGTGCGGCCCCTGGGCTCGGACTGGCTGGGGCTGTTGCTGTGTGTGATCGGGGCCAGTGTGATTCTGTTCGGCCCGCGCTTTTCCAACGGTTGAGCATCCCGGCCCAAAGGTTTGGGCCGGTCCAGGCATCAGTCGAACAGCTCCTTGGGCACGTCGTGCTTGAGCATCAACTGGCACTGTTCGCTGTCTGGATCGAAAACGATCACCGCCTGGCCCTTGCTCAGGGCCTGACGAACCCGCAGCACGCGGGTTTCCAGAGGCGTCTCATCGCCGTTATCGGTGCCCTCGCGGGTGACGAAGTCTTCGATCAGACGGGTCAGGGTGTCGACTTCAAGTTGGTCGTGGGGAATCAGCATGGGGGGCCTCCGAAAAACAATCCCGGATGCTACTGCGCCCGGGGGTATGCCGCCAGTTGTAGCGCGCACAAACCCCGGGTTGCGGTTCAGGACTTGTTGCCCACCAAGCTGTCCACCGAGGGCACCCGAGTGTCGCTTTCCATCTGTGTGTCGTGTTCCAGCTGATGACTGAAACGGTCCAGGGAGCCCTGGGCCGGCTGTGCATCGCTGGCGAACACCGGTGGGCTGAGGATATAGGCGCTGAGCAAGCGGCTGAGCGCCGCCAGGCTGTCGATGTGGGTGCGCTCGTAGCCGTGGGTGGCGTCGCAACCGAAGGCCAGCAAGGCGGTGCGAATGTCATGGCCGGCGGTGACCGCCGAATGGGCGTCGCTGAAGTAGTAGCGGAACAGGTCGCGGCGCACCGGCAGTTCGTGCTCGGCGGCCAGACGCAGCAGGTGCCGGGACAGGTGATAGTCGTAAGGGCCGCCGGAGTCCTGCATGGCCACGCTCACCGCGTGCTCACTGGAGTGCTGGCCCGGTGCGACCGGGGCGATGTCGATGCCGACGAATTCGCTGACGTCCCAGGGCAGGGCCGCCGCCGCACCGCTGCCGGTTTCCTCGGTGATGGTGAACAGCGGGTGGCAGTCGATCATCAAGCTTTCACCGCTGTCGACGATGGCCTTGAGCGCTGCCAGCAGGGCGGCGACGCCGGCCTTGTCATCCAGGTGCCGGGCGCTGATGTGGCCGCTTTCGGTGAACTCCGGCAGCGGGTCGAAGGCGACAAAGTCGCCCACGCCTATACCCAAGGATTCGCAATCGGCGCGGGTGGTGCAATAGGCGTCCAGGCGTAGTTCGATGTGGTCCCAACTGATGGGCAACTCGTCCACCGCGGTGTTGAAGGCGTGGCCGGAGGCCATCAGCGGCAGCACGCTGCCGCGCAGTACACCGTTGTCGGTGAACAGGCTGACCCGGCTGCCCTCGGCAAAGCGGCTGGACCAGCAGCCTACGGGTGCCAGGATCAGGCGGCCGTTGTCCTTCACCGCACGGACGCTGGCGCCGATGGTGTCCAGGTGCGCCGAGACGGCCCGGTCGGGGCTGTTCTTCTGGCCCTTGAGGGTGGCGCGGATGGTGCCGCGCCGGGTCAGTTCGAAGGGGATGCCCAGTTCTTCCAGGCGTTCGGCAACGTAGCGCACGATGGTGTCGGTAAAGCCGGTGGGGCTGGGAATGGCGAGCATTTCCAGGAGGACTTTCTGCAGGTAGGCGAGGTCCGGTTGGGGCATCGGGCGGGTCATGGAAACTCCTGATGAAAAAAGGCCATCGATGGTTTCGATGAGGGCATGGATGGAGGGCCTGGGGGGGCGCCTTCGCTGGCGAGCCAGCTCCTACCAATGGGGCAGGAGCCGGCTGGCCGGCGAAGGATCAAGGCGCCGGTTGGCTGTGGGGAAACAGCAGATCGATAAAACGCTCGGCGGTGGGCTGCGGTTCGTGGTTGGCCAGCCCGGCGCGTTCGTTGGCTTCGATGAACACGTAGTCCGGCTGGTCTGCTGCCGGCACCAGCAGGTCCAGGCCGACCACCGGAATGTCCAGGGCCCGGGCCGCGCGGATGGCGGCGTCGGCCAGGGTCGGATGGAGAATGCCGGTGACGTCTTCCAGGGTGCCGCCGGTGTGCAGGTTGGCGGTGCGCCGGACGAACAGCCGCTCGCCGGCCGGCAGCACGCTGTTGTAGTCGTAACCGGCGGCATGCAGGGTGCGCTGGGTTTCCGCGTCCAGGGGAATCTTGCTTTCGCCGCCGGTGGCCGCCTGGCGTCGGCGGCTGCGGGCCTCGATCAAGGCGCCAATGGAATGCCGACCGTCGCCGATGATCTCGGCGGGACGGCGGATGGCCGCGGCCACCACTTCAAAGCCGATCACCAGGATGCGCAGGTCCAGCCCTTCGTGGAAGCTTTCCAGTAACACTCGGCTGTCAAAGCGGCGGGCCTGGTCGATGGCGCGCTGCACCTCTTCAATCGTGCTCAGATCCACGGCCACGCCTTGTCCCTGTTCTCCGTCCAACGGCTTGACCACCACCCGCTGGTGCTCGTCGAGAAACTCCAGGTTGTCGTCGGCGTTGCCCGCCAATTGCTGGGCGGGCAGCTTCAGGCCGGCCTCTTTGAGCACCTTGTGGGTCAGGCTCTTGTCCTGGCACAGGCTCATGCTGATGGCACTGGTCAGGTCGCTCAGGGATTCCCGGCAGCGCACCCGGCGCCCGCCGTGGCTGAGGGTGAACAGCCCGGCGTCGGCGTCATCCACCTGGACATCGATGCCACGGCGATGGGCCTCCTCGACGATGATCCGTGCATAGGGGTTGAAGTCCGCCTGGGGCCCGGGGCCGAGGAACAGCGGCTGGTTGATGCCGTTCTTGCGCTTGATGGCAAAGGTCGACAGGGTGCGAAAGCCCAGCTTGGCGTAGAGGTTCTTGGCCTGGCGGTTGTCGTGCAGCACCGACAGGTCCAGATAGCTCAGGCCGCGGCTCATGAAGTGTTCGATCAGATGCCGCACCAGCACTTCGCCCACGCCCGGGCGGCTGCAATCGGGGTCCACCGCCAGGCACCAAAGGCTGCTGCCGTGCTCCGGGTCCTGGTAGGCCTTGTGGTGGTTCAGGCCCATGACGCTACCGATCACCGCGCCGCTGTCTTCGTCCTCGGCCAGCCAGTACACCGGACCGCCCTGATGGCGCGGAGTCAGCAGCTTCGGATTGATGGGCAGCATGGCCCGGGCCTGATACAGCTGATTGATGGCCTGCCAGTCCGATTCGCTCTGGGCCCGACGGATACGGAAGCCGCGAAACACCCGGGTGGCCTGGCGATAGTCGCTGAACCACAGACGCAGGGTGTCGGAAGGGTCAAGGAACAGTTGCGCCGGTTCCAGCCCGAGCACCTGTTGCGGCGCCGCCACATACAGAGCGATGTCGCGCTCGCCGGGACGCTCGTTGAGCAACTCCTCGGCGAGGCGGGTGGGGTTGGGAAAGGTATGGCCGATCAGCAGTCGGCCCCAGCCGCAATGCACGGCGATGGGTTCATTGCCGGGTTCGCTGCCGTCTTCGGCAAAGCGCGCTTGCAGACGTTCATAGGACGGCGCCTGGCCGCGCAGCAGGCGTTGGCTGTAAGCCGTGGCGTGAGCTTTCATCGGTCAGATTCCTTGTTCGCTGAGCCACAGGTTCAAGGCCGCCAGTTGCCACAGCTTGGAGCCGCGCAGGGGCGTCAGTTGGCCCTGGGGATCGGTCAGCAGGCGATCGAGCATGGCCGGGTTGAACAGGCCGCGATCCTGGCTCGGGTCCAGCAGCAGTTCACGCACCCAGTTCAGGGTGTCGCCTTGCAAATGCTTGAGGCCCGGCACCGGGAAGTAGCCTTTCTTGCGGTCGATGACCGCGCTGGGGATCACCCGCCGCGCCGCTTCCTTGAGCACCTGCTTGCCACCGTCCGGCAGCTTGAAGCGCGCCGGCACCCGGGCCGACAGCTCCACCAGGCGGTAGTCGAGGAACGGCGTGCGCGCCTCCAGGCCCCAGGCCATGGTCATGTTATCCACACGTTTGACCGGGTCATCCACCAGCATCACCGTGCTGTCCAGGCGCAGGGCCTTGTCCACAGGCGCGTCGGCGCCGGGTTGGGCGAAATGCTCGCGGACGAAGTCGCCGGCGGCGTCGTGTGCCGTCAGCCATTGTGGCTGCACGGTGGCCGCGTAGTCGTCGTAGCTGCGATCGAAGAAGGCCGCACGGTAGGCGGCATACGGGTCGCTGGCGCCGTCTACCTGCGGGTACCAGTGGTAGCCGGCGAACAGTTCGTCGGCGCCCTGGCCGCTTTGCACCACCTTGCAGTGCTTGGCCACTTCTCGGGACAACAAATAGAAGGCGATGCAATCGTGGCTGACCATCGGTTCGCTCATGGCGCGGAACGCCGCCGGCAACTGGTCGATGATCTCGCCCTCGTCGATGCGCAACTGGTGATGCCGGGTGCCGTAGTGGCGGGCAATCAGGTCCGAGTACTGGAACTCGTCGCCGCGTTCGCCGCCGGCATCCTCGAAGCCGATGGAGAAGGTCGACAGGTCGTCTACCCCGACTTCCCGCAGCAGGCCTACCAGCAGGCTGGAATCGACACCGCCGGACAGCAGCACGCCGACATCCACCGCCGCCCGTTGCCGGATGGCCACCGCCTCGCGGGTGCTTTCGAGCACTCGGTCAGTCCAGTCTTCCAGCGTCAGCCGGGCTTCGTCGGCACGGGGGCCGTAGGGCAGGGACCACCAGGTCTGCTGTTCGCTGCGGCCGTCGGCTTCGATGCGCATCCAGGTGGCCGGTGGCAGTTTCTCGATGCCCGCCAGCAAGGTGCGTGGCGCCGGCACCACGGCGTGGAAGTTCAGGTAGTGATTGAGCGCCACCGGGTCGAGGATCGGGTTGATGTCGCCGCCCTTGAGCAAGGCCGGCAGGGCTGAGGCGAAGCGCAGCCGCTGGCCGGTGCGCGACAGGTACAAAGGCTTGACCCCGAGGCGGTCGCGGGCGATGAACAGGCGCTGGGCATCGCGCTCCCAGATGGCGAAGGCGAACATGCCGTTGAGCTTGGGCAGCAGGTCGGCGCCCCAGGCGTGGTAGCCCTTGAGCAGCACTTCGGTGTCACCGCCGGAGTGGAAGGCATAGCCCCGGGCTTCCAGTTCGGCGCGCAGTTCGGGGAAGTTGTAGATCGCGCCGTTGAAGGCCAGGGACAGCCCCAGCTGGTTGTCGATCATGGGCTGCGCCGAGCCATCCGACAGGTCCATGATTTTCAGCCGCCGATGGCCGAGGGCGATCGGGCCCTGGCTGTGAAAGCCCCAGGCGTCGGGGCCACGGGGGGCCAGGTGATGAGTGATTCGTTCAACCGCTGCCAGGTCGGCAGGTTGATGATCAAAGCGTAATTCGCCAGCTAATCCGCACATAAGTCCTTACCGGTTTTTCCGTTGGGGAGAGTCAATCTGCAGTCGCCAAAAGGGCGGCTACCTGGAAACTGACCTGTGCATAACTCGGGAGTTTTAGATCAATCGGTTATAAGCAGTTGAGCGAGGGCGGGCTGTTGGATGGAGTCGGTCGTGCTGGCTAGCGGTCATGGGCGGCGCTGAAAAATCAGCGCCGCCGCTCTGCTTCAGGCCTGGCCGCGAATCAGGCGACGCAGGGCGAAGCGATTGGGATGGCAGGCTTCGGCCACGCTCCTGGGCAGTGGCAGCGGCTCGTTTTCCAGCCAGGCGGCCAGCAGTTCGCCTGACAGCGGCGCGGTGATTAGCCCGCGAGAACCATGACCGCTGTTGATGTACAGGCCGTCGAGCCAGGGGCAGGGCAGGTCCGGCACCTGGCGCGCGTCCTTGCCCAGGGCGGCGTAGGTGTCGGCGAACGCTTCCGGGTCCGCCAGAGGACCGACGATGGGCAGGTAGTCCGGGCTGGTACAGCGGAAGGCCGCGCGGCCTTGCAGGCGGTCCAGGGGCAACTGCTCGGCGTTCAGGCGTTGCAGCAGGTCGCTGGAAATTTCCCGCAGCATCGCAAGGTTACCGGCATGTTCGGCAGTGGTCGGCGTCAGGTCCTGGCTCTTGAAGTCGAAGCTGGCGCCCAGGGTGTGCTCGCCCAGTCGCGGCGGAGCGACGTAACCCTCGGCGCAGACCACGGTGGCCAGGCTCTGACTGTGCTCGGTTTGTGGTAGGCGGGTGATCTGCCCGCGAATACGTTTGAGGGGCAATTCGGCGCTGGCCGGGAAGCGTTTGATTTCGGCGGCACCGGCAAGGATCACCACCGCTGCGCTGGCCAGCATCCGTTCGCCGTCCCAGGCTTGCCATTGCTGGTCGACCCGGCGTAACTCCAGCACGTCCTGATGAGTCAGGACCCGGATCTGCGGATGCTTGGCCTGCCACTGGCACAGGGCGGGCGGATGCACCCAGCCACCTTCGGGATAGAACAGGCCGCCGTGGTCCAGGCCGATGCCGGCCAGGGCCTGGGCCTCTGGCTGATCCAGCCGCCGCAGCAGGTCGGTGGGGAAGGCCGCGGCCAACTGCGCCTGGCGTTCGGCCTCCTTGGGATTGAACGCCAGTTGCAGCACCCCGCAAGCGTCCCAGTCCTGGCCGCGTTGCAGGTGTTCCAGTTGGCGTCGGGTGTAGCCGAAGCCACTGAGGATCATCTGCGACAGTGCGGTGCCGTGGGCTGAAAGCTTGAGGTAAAGCACCCCTTGCGGATTGCCCGAGGCTTCCTGGGCCAGTTGCTCATGGCGTTCCAGTAATTGCACCTGCCAACCGCGGGCAGCGAGGCTGGCGGCGCTGGCGCAACCGGCCAGCCCGCCGCCGATCACCAGCGCGGTTTTGGCCTGGACCGGCGGGCGGGCGAACCAAGGCTTGGCTCGGGCTGGCGGCGGCGCGTCTTCCGGCCAGCCGAGGAAGTCGCCGCGCAGCACTTCCCATTTGCGACCGATGCCCGGGGTGCGCTTCATCTTGAAGCCCGCCGCGTTCAACAGGCGGCGTACCCAGCCGGTGCTGGTGAAGGTGCTGAGGGTGGAGCCCGGCGCCGCCAGGCGCGCCAGTTCTGCGAACAGTTCCGGGGTCCACATGTCGGGGTTCTTTGCCGGGGCGAAGCCGTCGAGAAACCAGGCGTCGATCTGGGCGTCCAGTTGCGGCAGTTGCTCCAGGGCATCGCCGATCAGCAGGGTCAGGGTGACCCGGGCATCGTCCAGCACGATGCGCTGGAAGCCAGCGTGCACGGCGACGTAGTGCTTGAGCAGCGGTTGGCTCAGGTCCGCCAGTTCCGGCCACAGGGCCAGGGCCCGTTGCAGGTCGGCCGGACTCAGGGGGTACTTTTCCACGCTGACAAAATGCAGCCGGGCAGTGGCCGGCGCCTGCTCCTGGAACAACTGCCAGGCGCAGAGAAAATTCAGCCCGGTGCCGAAGCCGGTTTCACCGATGACAAATTTTTCGCCTGCCTCGAGCGCGGCAAAGCGCTCCCGCAGGCGGTTCTGTTCGATGAACACATGGCGGGTTTCATCCAGGCCCGAGTCGCTGGAGAAGTACACATCATCGAAGACCCGCGAGCGCGGGCGTCCTTGGTCGTCCCAGTCGAGCTGGGCGTGGGGCAGTTCAGGTGTCATGTTCGGCTCGTTTGGCGCAAGGCGGCCATTCTAGCCGATCACCGGCCCCGTGCCTGATCCACGGCAAGCCGCGGCGGGTTCAGGGATTTGTTTTCCTTGGCGCAGGTCCATCCGCTAGTCTTGGACAATTCTTGGAAGGGAGCCACCCATGTTCGAATCCGCTGAAATCGGTCACGCCATCGACAAAGAAACCTACGATGCCGAGGTGCCGGCCCTGCGCGAGGCCTTGCTCGAAGCCCAGTTCGAGCTACGGCAGAAGGCCAAGTTTCCAGTGATCGTGCTGATCAATGGTATCGAGGGCGCGGGCAAGGGCGAGACGGTCAAGCTGCTCAACGAATGGATGGACCCGCGGCTGATCGAGGTGCGCACCTTCGACCAGCAGACCGACGAGGAACTGTCCCGGCCACCGGCCTGGCGTTACTGGCGGATGCTTCCGGCCAAGGGGCGCATGGGGGTGTTTTTCGGCAACTGGTACAGCCAGATGCTCCAGGGCCGGGTGCATGGCCAGATCAAGGACCCGCGCCTGGACCAGGCAATTAATGGCGCCGAACGCCTGGAAAAGATGCTCTGCGATGAAGGCGCGTTGATCTTCAAGTTCTGGTTTCACCTGTCCAAGAAACAGATGAAGGACCGCCTCAAGTCCTTGCAGGATGACCCGCTGCACAGCTGGCGCATCAGCCCGCTGGACTGGCAGCAGTCGCAAACCTACGACAAGTTCGTCAAGTACGGCGAGCGGGTGTTGCGCCGCACCAGTCGTGACTACGCGCCCTGGCATGTGATCGAGGGCGTCGATCCGCATTACCGCAGCCTTACTGTGGGCCGGATTCTGTTGGAAGGATTGCAGAATGCCTTGAGCCGTCAGCCATTGAAGTCGACCCAGGTCAACGCCGCGCCGTTGCCGACAGCGGTGGATCAACTGAGTCTGCTGGACAGCCTGGACATGACCCAGCATCTGGACAAGGACGACTACGAGGAACAGTTGATTACCGAGCAGGCGCGTCTGGCTGGTTTGCTGCGGGACAAGCGCATGCGCAAGCATGCCCTGGTGGCAGTGTTCGAAGGCAACGACGCGGCCGGCAAGGGCGGCGCCATTCGCCGCGTCGCGGCGGCGCTCGACCCGCGCCAGTACAGCATCGTGCCGATTGCCGCGCCCACTGAAGATGAACGGGCGCAGCCTTACCTCTGGCGTTTCTGGCGGCATATTCCGGCGCGCGGCAAGTTCACCATCTTCGACCGTTCCTGGTACGGCCGGGTGCTGGTGGAGCGGGTCGAGGGCTTCTGTCAGCCCACTGACTGGCTGCGGGCCTACAGCGAGATCAACGACTTCGAAGAGCAGTTGGCCGATGCCCGGGTGATCGTGGTGAAGTTCTGGCTGGCCATCGACAAGGACACCCAACTGGAGCGCTTCCAGGCACGGGAGGCGATTCCCTTCAAGCGCTTCAAGATCACCGAGGACGATTGGCGCAACCGCGACAAGTGGGGTGACTATCGTGCCGCTGTCGGCGACATGGTGGACCGGACCAGCACCGAAGTGGCGCCCTGGACGCTGGTGGAGGCCAACGACAAGCGCTGGGCACGGGTCAAGGTCCTGCGCACCATCAATCGGGCCCTGGAGACCGCGTTCGAGCGTTCCGACAAGCACGACAAGAAACAGAAGAAGGACAAGAAGTAGACCGATGGTCGCGCATACGCCCAGTGAATGATTGTCGCGGTGGGCGAGGAGGGGGATCTATGCTCGATGCTCTTTCCTGCCGCCAACAACAGTGAGGTGCGTCATGCGTGAAGTGGTGATCGTCGACAGCGTGCGGACTGGCCTGGCCAAGTCCTTTCGCGGCAAGTTCAACCAGACCCGTCCGGATGACATGGCCGCTCACTGCGTCAATGCGCTGCTCGCCCGCAACGGCATCGACCCGGCCAGTGTCGAGGACTGCATCGTCGGCGCCGGCTCCAATGAAGGCGCCCAGGGTTTCAATATCGGTCGCAACGTTGCCGTGCTCTCGGCTCTGGGCACTGGCACCGCGGGCATGACCCTCAACCGATTCTGTTCTTCAGGCCTGCAGGCGATCGCCATCGCCGCCAACCAGATCGCCTCCGGCTGCAGCGACATCATCGTCGCCGGTGGCGTCGAGTCCATCAGCCTGACCATGAAGAGCGTCAATACCGACAACCTGATCAACCCGCTGCTCAAGGAGCAGGTGCCGGGCATCTATTTCCCCATGGGCCAGACCGCCGAAGTGGTCGCCCGGCGCTATAACGTCAGCCGCGAGGCCCAGGACCTCTACTCCCTGCAAAGCCAGCAACGTACCGCCCAGGCCCAGGCTGATGGTCTGTTCAGCGACGAGATTGTGCCGATGACGGTCAAGTACAAGGTCGAGGACAAGAACACCGGACAGGTGCAGATGGTTGACGGCGTGGTGGATCGTGACGACTGCAACCGCCCCGATACCACTCTGGAGAATCTCGCAGCGCTCAAGCCGGTGTTTGCCGAGGATGGTTCGGTCACTGCGGGCAACTCTTCGCAGCTGTCCGATGGTGCCTCGATGACCCTGGTGATGAGCCTGGAGCGGGCCCTGGCCCTGGGACTCAAGCCCAAGGCGTTCTTCCGCGGCTTTACCGTGGCCGGCTGCGAGCCTGATGAAATGGGTATCGGCCCGGTGTTCTCGGTGCCCAAGCTGCTCAAGGCCAAGGGGCTGACGGTGGATGACATCGACCTGTGGGAACTCAATGAGGCCTTTGCGTCCCAGTGCCTGTATGCCCGCGACCGGCTGGAGATTGATAACGCCAAGTACAACGTCAATGGCGGTTCGATTGCCATTGGCCACCCGTTTGGCATGACCGGTTCCCGTCAGGTGGGGCATCTGGTGCGTGAGTTGCAGCGGCGCAACCTGCGGTATGGCATCGTCACCATGTGCGTGGGGGGCGGCATGGGCGCCACCGGGTTGTTTGAGGCAGTCCGTTAGGTTTCTAGTGCATCACCGACCAAGCCGGCCCCTATGGGGGACGGCTTGTGCTGTTTACGACCGGCACAATCGTGTTTGCGCTTTGCTGCCAACTGTCTCTGTGTCGGCCCCTGGCCCGGGCCTAGAATGTGGACCTTGCTCGTCAGGCTTTGTGGGGTTCGCATGCATGTCTCGTCCGGTCGTTGGGTTTATGGCTTGTTCCTCGCCTTATTGACCGCGTTGTTGTGGGGCATCCTGCCCATCAAGCTCAAGCAAGTGCTGCTGGTGATGGACCCGGTGACCGTGACCTGGTTTCGCCTGCTGGTGTCCGGCGGCTGTCTGTTTTTCTATCTGGCGGCGGTGGGGCGTTTGCCGCGTTGGCGCGCGCTCGGTCCCAAGGGTGTGTGGCTGGTGCCGATTTCGGTCTTGGGGCTGGTGGGCAACTATGTGTTGTACCTGATGGGCCTGAACCTGCTGAGCCCGGGCACGGCGCAACTGGTGGTGCAGATGGGCCCGATCCTGTTGCTGATCGCCAGTGTCTTTGTGTTCAAGGAGCGCTTCAGTCTGGGGCAGGGCCTGGGACTGCTGGTGCTGTTGCTCGGTTTCGGGCTGTTCTTCAATCAGCGCCTGACCGAGCTGCTGACCTCCCTGAGTGACTACACCGCCGGAGTTCTGACCATTCTCGCGGCTTCGGCGGTCTGGACTTTTTATGCCCTGGGCCAGAAGCAATTGTTGAGCGTGTGGAATTCCTTGCAGGTGATGATGGTGATCTACCTGTTCTGTGCCTTGCTTCTGACGCCTTGGGCGCATCCGCTGGAAGCCTTGGAACTGAGCCCGTTGCAGGGCTGGCTGTTGTTGGCTTGTTGCCTGAATACCCTGATCGCCTATGGCGCCTTTGCCGAAGCCCTGGCCCATTGGGAGGCGTCGCGGGTCAGTGCGACCCTGGCAATCACGCCCTTGGTGACCTTTGCCGCGGTGGCCTGGGCGGCCTGGCTCTGGCCAGAGTATGTACACGCCGAACAGATCAATGGCCTGGGTTATGGCGGGGCGCTGCTGGTGGTACTGGGGTCGGCCTTGACGGCGTTGGGGCCGTCGCTGATGGCGGGGTTGCGCGCCCGACGGCAGCGGATCGCTGCGGGGTGAGTTTCGCTGGCAAGCCAGCTCCTACAGAAGTGTGGCGGTAGGAGCTGGCTTGCCAGCGAAAAAGACGCTGCGCTAACCCTGCTTTCCAGCCTCCAGCATGTTTTCCGGTCGCACCCAGGCATCGAACTGCTCATCCGTCAGGTACCCCAGGGCCAACGCCGCTTCCCTGAGGGTCAGGTTCTCGGCATAGGCCTTCTTGGCGATTTCGGCGGACTTGTCGTAGCCGATGTGGGGATTGAGCGCGGTCACCAGCATCAGGCCTCGTTCCAGGTGCTCGGCCATCTGTTGGGGATCGGGCTCCAGCCCGGCGATGCAGTGCTGCTGGAAGTTGCTGCAGCCATCGGCCAGCAGGCGGATCGATTGCAGCAGGTTGTGAATGATCACCGGCTTGAACACGTTCAGTTGCAGATGGCCCTGGCTGGCGGCAAAGCCGATTGCCACGTCGTTGCCCATCACCTGGCAAGCCAGCATCGATAGGGCTTCGCATTGGGTTGGGTTGACCTTGCCGGGCATGATCGAGCTGCCCGGCTCGTTGGCCGGCAGCTTGACCTCCGCCAGTCCCGCTCGCGGGCCAGAGCCCAGCAGGCGCAGGTCGTTGGCGATTTTCATCAGGCACACGGCGAGGGTTTTCAGCGCGCCGGACAGCGTGGTCAGCGGCTCGTGGCCGGCCAGGGCGGCGAATTTGTTGGGGGCGGTGACGAAGGGCAGGCCGGAAAGGGCGGCCAGTTCGGCGGCGATGGCTTCACCAAAACCGTGGGGCGAGTTCAGTCCGGTGCCCACGGCAGTACCGCCCTGGGCCAGCTCGCACACCGCAGGCAAGGCGCTGCGGATGGCTCGTTCGGCGTATCCCAGTTGGGCGATAAAGGCAGAGATTTCCTGGCCAAAGGTGATCGGGGTGGCATCCATCATGTGGGTGCGGCCGGTTTTCACCAGCTTCATGTGCCGGGCCGACAGCTCGGCCAGGCCACCGGACAGTTCGCTGATCGCTGGCAGCAACTGGAACTGCACGGCCTGGGCTGCTGCGATGTGCATGGCGGTCGGGAAGCAGTCGTTGGAACTTTGCGAGCGGTTGACGTGATCGTTGGGGTGTACCGGGGACTTGCCGCCGCGTGGGTTGCCCGCCAGTTCGTTGGCCCGGCCGGCCAGCACCTCATTGACGTTCATGTTGCTCTGGGTGCCGCTGCCGGTCTGCCACACCACCAGGGGGAACTGGTCGTCATGCTCGCCGGCCAGTACTTCGTCGGCGGCCTGTTCGATCAGCCGGGCAATGTCGGCGGGCAGGTCGCCATTGCGATTGTTGACTCGGGCGGCGGCTTTCTTGATCAGGGCCAGGGCATGCAGCACGGATAGAGGCATGCGCTCGTTGCCGATGGCGAAATTGACCAGCGAACGTTGGGTCTGTGCGCCCCAATAGGCTTGTTCCGGGACTTCAACCTGGCCCAGGCTGTCGGTTTCGATTCGATTCATCGTGGCATTCCTCCAAGTCTGACTGGCCAGTTTAGGCCCTGATCTGCGGCTCGGGTTCCGTGGAAGGGGTTTTCCGCCCGCCGCCCGGGCAAAACCAGGGGGCGCCAGGGGGTGGGGTTGAGGGACGCGGATTAATAGGCGCAGAATGGGCGCCCTTGGGGTTCTACCTCGCCTGCTAGATAAAGGAAACTCGATGACCCGTTTTCGTGCCATCTGTACCGCGGTTGTTCTGGTGTGTGCCAGCGGCCAGGTTCTTGCCGATACCGCCAGCCACAACGCCAGTGCCGAGGCCTTCCTGACCCTGGCCCATGCGGACAAGCTCGGTACGCCGGTGTACATGCAAGTCCAGCAAATGTTTGCCCAGCGTTTTGAGCAGACCAAAGCCCCGGAATCCAAACGCGCCCTGCTGGAAACCTACCAGGCCAAGGCCAACGCGGCCCTGGACCAGGCCATTGGCTGGAACAAGCTGAAGCCGGACATGGTCAAGCTCTACACCAGCAACTTCAGCGAGTCAGAGCTCAAGGAACTGGTAGCGTTCTACCGGTCGCCACTGGGCAAGAAAGTCCTGGAAAAAATGCCTCAGCTGACTCAGCAATCGGCGCAGATGACCCAGGCCAAGCTGGAAAGCGCGGTACCGGTGGTGAATAAGCTGCTGGCCGACATGACCGCCGAGCTCGAGCCTAAGGCTGCTCCGGCGAAGAAGAAGTAAGCGGAGCCTGCAATGACCATGCAACAACGTATCGAAACGGCGCTCGGGGCCTTGCAGCCCGAGCACCTGCAAGTGCTGGATGAAAGCCACATGCACAGCCGTGGCCTGGAAACTCACTTCAAGGCGGTACTGGTCAGCGAGCAGTTCGCCGGCCTCAACAGCGTCAAGCGTCATCAGAAGGTCTACGCCACCCTGGGTGAGCTGATGGGCCAGTTCCATGCGTTGGCGCTGCATACTTACACACCCGAGGAATGGTCGAAGATCGGTGTGGCTCCGGCTTCGCCGACCTGCGCCGGAGGCAGTAAGCATTAATCGCGGTTTTTTTGATAGAATCCGCAACGCGCCGCTTATGCCGGCGCGTTTTTTTTTGCATCCGGTTCACCCTTTACGAGGGTAGCCACCTGGAGAGATTTCCCATGACACAACCCATTGTCGTGGCGGCACTGTACAAGTTCGTCACCCTCGAAGATTACGTCAGCCTGCGCGAGCCCCTGCTGCAGGCCATGCTCGACAACGGCATCAAGGGCACCCTGCTGATCGCCGAAGAAGGCATCAATGGCACGGTATCTGGCAGTCGTGAAGGCATCGACGGGCTGCTGGCCTGGCTGAAGAACGATCCACGCATGGTGGATATCGATCACAAAGAGTCGTATTGCGACGAGCAGCCGTTCTATCGCACCAAGGTCAAGCTCAAGAAAGAGATCGTCACCCTGGGTGTGCCCGGCGTGGACCCCAACAAGAAGGTCGGTACTTACGTCGAGCCTCAGGACTGGAACGCCCTGATCAGCGATCCCGAAGTGCTGCTGATCGACACCCGTAACGACTACGAAGTGTCCATCGGCACCTTCGAAGGCGCCATCGACCCCAAGACCACCAGCTTCCGCGAGTTTCCGGACTACATCAAAGCCCACTTCGACCCGAGCAAGCACAAGAAAGTGGCGATGTTCTGCACCGGTGGCATCCGTTGCGAGAAGGCGTCGAGCTACATGCTCAGTGAAGGCTTCGACGAGGTGTTCCACCTCAAGGGCGGGATCCTCAAGTACCTCGAAGAGGTACCGCAGCAAGAGAGCAAATGGCAGGGCGACTGCTTTGTATTCGATAACCGGGTCACTGTGCGCCACGACCTGAGCGAAGGCGACTACGATCAATGTCATGCCTGCCGTACTCCGGTGAGCGTCGAGGATCGGGCTTCCAAGCACTATGTGCCGGGCATCAGTTGCCCTCATTGCTGGGACAAGCTGAGCGAGAAGACTCGCCGCAGCGCCATCGATCGGCAGAAACAGATTGAGTTGGCCAAGGCCCGCAACTTGCCGCACCCGATTGGTTACAACTACAAGCAATCACCTTCCGAGGCTTGAGCCATGTCTGCCCGCCTGCTCTATGTGATGGACCCGATGTGTTCATGGTGCTGGGGCTTTGCGCCCGTGGCCCAGGCCCTGGCGGAGCAGGCCCAGGCCGCCGGAGTCGAGTTGCATCTGGTGGTGGGCGGCTTGCGCACCGGCAGCGGGGCGGCACTGGAGCCCAATACCCGGCGCTACATCCTTGAACACTGGCAGGCGGTGCATCAGGCCACCGGCCAGCCGTTCACCTTCGAGGGTGCCTTGCCCGATGGCTTTGTCTATGACACCGAGCCGGCTTGTCGCGCCATCGTCACTGCTCGCAGCCTGGCTCCGGACTGTGCCTGGAAACTGTTGGGGTTGATCCAGCGGGCGTTCTATGTCGAAGGCCGCGATGTCACCCTGGCCAGTGTGCTGGTGGAGTTGGCGGAGCAGGCCGGGGTTCCTCGGATCGAGTTCGCCGAAGCCTTCGATCGCGCCGAGCAGCATGCCGCCACGGCGGCGGATTTTACTTGGGTCCAGGACCTGGGGATCGCCGGATTTCCCACCTTGCTGGCGGAACGCAACGGCCAGTTGGCCTTGCTGACCAACGGCTATCAGCCGCTGAGCGAGTTGTCGCCGTTGCTGGGACGCTGGTTGGAGCGCGCCGCCTGTGCCTGATTCAGTCGATTCAAGCCCCACCGGTAAAACCGTAGATCGTTTGAGCTGGGGGGAAATCCGTCGCCTGGCCCTGCAACATAGAAAGTCGCTGTGGATTGCCAATGGGGTGGCCGTGCTGGCGACGCTGTGCAGTGTGCCGATTCCGCTGTTGCTGCCGTTGCTGGTGGACGAGGTGCTGCTGGGCCATGGCGATGGCGCATTGCAAGTGATGAACCGCCTATTGCCCGATGGCTGGCAAACTGCGGCGGGCTATATCGGGTTGATGCTGTTGATCACCCTGATCCTGCGTTGCTCCGCCCTGGTGTTCAACGTGGTCCAGGCGCGGCTGTTTGCCGGTTTGGCCAAGGACATCGTCTATCGGATCCGCGTGCGCCTGATCGAACGGCTCAAGCGCATTTCCCTGGGGGAGTACGAAAGCCTGGGGGGAGGCACGGTCACTACGCATCTGGTCACCGACCTGGACACGGTGGACAAGTTTGTCGGTGAAACCCTGAGCCGATTCCTGGTGGCCATGCTGACCCTGGTGGGTACGGCCGGCATTCTGATGTGGATGCACTGGAAGCTGGCGCTGCTGATTCTGCTGTTCAACCCGTTGGTGATTTTTGCCACGGTGCAACTGGGCAAGCGGGTCAAGCACCTGAAGAAGCTCGAAAATGACAGCACTTCGCGTTTCACCCAGGCCCTGACCGAGACCCTGGAGGCGATCCAGGAGGTCCGCGCCAGCAACCGCCAGGGCTACTTTCTTGGACGCTTGGGCCAGCGTGCCGAGGAGGTTCGGGACTACGCCGTGGCCTCGCAGTGGAAAAGCGACGCCTCGGGCCGGGCCAGTGGTTTGCTGTTCCAGTTCGGTATCGACATTTTTCGTGCGGCGGCGATGCTCACAGTGCTGTTCTCCGACCTGTCCATCGGCCAGATGCTGGCGGTGTTCAGCTACCTGTGGTTCATGATCGGCCCGGTGGAGCAGTTGCTGAACCTGCAATACGCCTATTACGCCGCGGGCGGGGCCCTGACCCGGATCAACGAGTTGCTGGCGCGGGCCGATGAGCCGCAGTACAGCGGTGGCGTGGATCCGTTCCAGGGGCGCGAAACCGTCGGCATCGAGGTCCGCGGCCTGAGCTTCGGCTACGGCGATGAGCGGGTGCTGGACAACATGAATCTGTCGATTGCGCCTGGTGAAAAGGTGGCTATTGTCGGTGCCAGTGGTGGGGGCAAGAGTACCCTGGTGCAGCTGTTGCTGGGGCTGTATACGCCGCAGACCGGGGTGATCCGCTTTGGCGGTGCCACTCAGCAGGAAATCGGCCTGGAAACGGTACGGGATCACGTCGCCGTGGTGCTGCAGCATCCTGCCTTGTTCAACGATACGATTCGCGCCAACCTGACCATGGGCCGTGAGCGCAGTGATAGCGCTTGCTGGCAGGCCCTGGAAATTGCACAGCTCGAACCCACCGTCAGGGCGCTGCCCCAGGGCCTGGACAGTGTGGTCGGGCGCTCAGGTGTGCGTCTTTCCGGTGGGCAACGCCAGCGCCTGGCTATTGCGCGGATGGTACTGGCCGAACCCAAGGTGGTGATTCTTGATGAAGCCACGTCCGCTCTGGACGCAGCCACCGAGTACAACCTGCATCAAGCCTTGACGCGTTTTCTGCGTGGGCGGACTACGCTGATCATTGCTCATCGCCTGTCGGCGGTTAAACAGGCTGACCGGGTTTTGGTGTTCGATGGCGGGCAGATCGCCGAAGATGGCGACCATCAGCAGCTGATTGCTGATGGCGGCCTTTATGCCAAGCTATACGGGCATTTGCAGCAGGTTCGATAGTCTTGAGTTTTGTCCGGGTTTCTGTGTTTAGTGCTTGAATTTCCTGGTGGAATAACCGCTTCGGCTTGAGAGAGCGGCCGTTTCCCCGTGAAGGTTCGCCCCGGACGCTGCCCAGCCTGCGTCGGAGCTATGGAAATTCGCCTAATCTGTGCTGTCTGAGTCGGGACTACTGGGTGTTCATTTGGCAGTGCGCAAGCAAGGACCCTCATGAAGCAAAAGCGGACTTTCGCAACGCCGCGGTTGTTGGGCATCGTCTGGCCCTTTATCGCCGTGGTGTTATTTCAAGCGCTGTTGGGCGGCCTCAGCCTGTATGTCCTGTCGGCAGTGCGTGGCTATGTTGCCGGTGAGAGCTTGTGGTCCAAAGGCCAGAAAGACGCCATCTACTACCTCAATCTGTACGCCGACAGCCGTGACGAAGGCACCTTCCTCAAGTACCAGAACGCCATAGCCGTACCCCAGGGCGGGCATGAGTTGCGGGTGGCCCTGGATAGCCAGCCGCCGGATCTTGAGGCGGCGCGCCTGGGGATTCTCAAGGGCGGCAATCACCCGGATGACGTTCCTAGCCTGATCTGGCTGTACCTCAACTTCCGCCATTTCAGCTATCTGGAAAAGGCCATCGATTTGTGGACCGTGGGCGACGGCTACCTGCTGCAGCTCGATACGGTAGCCCGAGAGATGCACAAGGGGATCGGCAGCAACAGTGCCAGCGAAGCCGACGTGCAACGTTGGAAGAGTCAGATCTTTGCTATCAACGATGGAGTCACGCCGGCGGCCAAGGCCTTCAGCGATGCCTTGGGGGAAGGCTCGCGGGTGATCCTGCGCCTCTTGCTGGTGACCAACCTGGCCACAGCGCTGATCCTGATTGCCCTGGCCTTGCTGCGTACCCACAAGCTGCTGGCCCAGCGGCATGCCTTTGCCGACGCGTTGCAACTGGAGAAGGAGCGCGCGCAGATCACCTTGCAGTCCATTGGTGACGGGGTGATCACCACGGATGTCGAGGGCGCTATTGCCTACATGAACCCGGCGGCGGAAGAACTGACTCGCTGGAAGGCCGAGCAAGCGGTGGGGTTGCCCCTGGCGGCGTTGTTCAATCTCTTGGACGAAAACGCCCAGGCCGACGGCTTCACTCTGATCGAACACATCCTCAGTGGCCAGCTCAGTGGCGGCAGCGAGCATTCCAAGCTGATCCAGCGCCTGGATGGCAGTACGGTGTCGGTGACCCTGGTGGGTGCGCCGATCCGCAATGCCGGGAAGGTCAGTGGCACGGTACTGGTGTTGCACGATATGACCCAGGAGCGGCAGTACATCGCCAATCTGTCCTGGCAGGCGACCCACGATGCCTTGACCGGCCTGGCCAATCGCCGGGAGTTCGAATTCCGCCTGGAGCAGGCGTTGCACGGCTTGATCCGCCAGCCCGCCAGGCATGCGCTGATGTTTCTGGACCTGGACCAGTTCAAGCTGGTCAACGACACCTGTGGCCATGCGGCTGGGGATGAGTTGCTGCGGCACATCTGCGCGTTGCTGCAGTCGGGGCTGCGCGAAGGTGACACCCTGGCGCGATTGGGCGGGGACGAGTTCGGGATTCTTCTGGAGAACTGCTCGCCGGAGGCGGCGGAGAAGATTGCCGAAGGGCTGCGTCAGACTGTGCAGAACCTGCATTTCGTCTGGAAGGGCCGGCCATTCGTGACCACCGTGAGCATTGGGCTGGTGCATATCGCCCAGACTCCCACCACGCTTGAGGCGTCGTTGCGGGCAGCGGATATGGCCTGTTACATGGCAAAGGAGAAAGGTCGCAATCGGGTGCAGGTCTATCATGCCGACGATTCAGAACTGTCCCTGCGATTTGGCGAGATGGCCTGGGTTCAGCGGCTGCACATGGCCCTCGAGGAAAACCGCTTCTGCCTCTATTCCCAGGAAATCACCGCCCTAGGTCGTACCGAGCATGATGGTGGGCACATCGAGATTCTTCTGCGCCTGCACGACGAGGCCGGCCGGATGATCCTGCCGGACAGCTTCATTCCGGCGGCGGAGCGTTACGGCCTGATGACCTCTCTGGACCGCTGGGTGGTACAGAACGTATTCAAGATCATCGCCCAGTGCATTGCCGAGGGCCGGGAAGGACCAATGGCGATGTGTGCGATCAATCTGTCGGGTACCACCATTGGCGACGACGAGTTTCTCGACTTCCTGCGAGAGCAGTTCGTGGTCTATGGCGTACCGCCGAAGATGATCTGTTTTGAAATTACTGAAACCAGTGCAATTGCCAATTTGGGCAGTGCGATCCGTTTTATAAATGAACTCAAGGGTTTGGGCTGCCATTTTTCCCTGGATGACTTTTGTGCGGGAATGTCGTCGTTCGCTTATCTCAAACATTTGCCTGTAGACTTCCTCAAGATCGATGGAAGTTTCGTAAAGGATATGCTGGACGACCCGATTAACCGCGCCATGGTCGAGGTGATCAACCACATCGGGCATGTCATGGGTAAGCGCACGATTGCCGAGTTTGTTGAAACACCGCAGATCGAGCAGGCCCTGCTTGAGATCGGCGTGGATTATGCTCAAGGCTACATTGTTGAACGTCCGCAATTGTTCACCTGTGACAGCTTGCAGTGTCGACCCGTGCGGCCACAGCCGCTGTTGTTCAAGGCGCCCGGCACGTTCCGTTGAAACCTCTTTTGGATCCGCATATCACAATCAAAAGGAGCCCGACAGTGATCGACACATTCAACCGAACCGGCCCGCTCATGGAAGCTGCCAGCTACCCCGCCTGGACTCAGCAATTGATCCGGGACTGCAGCGAGAGCAAGCGCCGTGTTGTGGAGCATGAGCTGTATCAGCGCATGCGTGACAACAAACTCAGTGCCAAAGTCATGCGTCAGTACCTGATCGGCGGCTGGCCTGTGGTTGAACAGTTCGCCTTGTATATGGCGCAGAACCTGACCAAGACCCGTTTTGCCCGTCACCCTGGCGAAGACATGGCGCGTCGCTGGCTGATGCGCAACATTCGGGTCGAACTCAATCATGCCGATTACTGGGTGCATTGGAGTCGGGCCCATGGTGTGACCCTGGAGGATTTGCAAGCTCAGCAAGTGCCACCGGAGCTGCATGCCTTGAGTCACTGGTGCTGGCACACCAGTTCGGCGGATTCGCTGATCGTGGCGATCGCTGCAACCAACTACGCCATTGAAGGGGCGACGGGCGAATGGTCGGCCCTGGTCTGTTCCAGCGGCGTCTATGCCGCTGCGTTCCCGGAAGAAGACCGCAAGCGCGCCATGAAGTGGCTGAAGATGCATGCCCAGTACGATGATGCTCATCCCTGGGAAGCCCTGGAAATTATCGTCACGCTGGCGGGTTTGAATCCGAGCAAGGCCCTGCAAGTTGAGCTGCGCCAGGCCATCTGCAAGAGCTATGACTATATGTACCTGTTCCTGGAGCGCTGCATGCAGCAGGAAAAAACCACAGTGACTCGCGAGCGCCTAGCGCTGGCTGAAGGGTAAGTCGGGCGGGGGCTTTACGGGCAGGTCGATTGTCATGGGCAAGGGTTGCCTGAGGCAGTGGAGTTGCCCGTGATTGATATACAAGTGCGAGGCCTGCTACCTAGCCCGCCATTGCCAGCCGATTGCGTCCTTCCCGCTTGGCCACGTACAGCGCGCTATCGGCGCGGCGCAACAGGCTCTCTGCGGACTCACCCGGCAACAGGGTCGAACAGCCCAGGCTGACGGTGAGTTCGATCAGTTTGCCGTCAGCCTGGTATTCCTGGGCTTGGGCGGCATTTCTCAGCCGTTCGCCCACCATCGCCGCTGCGTCGCGCCCGGTGTTGGAGAGCAGGATCAGGAATTCTTCCCCGCCAAAGCGAAAGACCATGTCCACATTGCGCAGTTGCCCCTTGATCGAGGCGGCAACGGCCTTGAGCACTTCGTCGCCAGTGCTGTGGCCGTAGCTGTCGTTGATGCGCTTGAAGTGGTCGATGTCCAGCATCAGCAGTGACAGTGGGAGTGAGTGGCGGCGAGCCATCTCGATTTCCCGTTGCAGGGTTTGGTCCATGGCAATCCGGTTGCCGGTATCGGTCAACGGATCGCGCAGGGCGCTGCGGGTTGCGGCGCGATACAGCAAAGCGTTGCGCATCGGGTACAGCAGGGTTGAGAGCAACGACTCCAGGTAACCCTGTTCGGTCTCGCTGAAGCGTTGGCTGCGGCGGAACACCAGCTCGCCCATGGACTCGCCTTCGTGGCTCAGGTTGTAGCTGATGGAGTGGTGACCGCGCTGGCCGAACTCCAGGCGCAGGTCGCTGAGTGGGTGCTGGTAATGGAGGGCGTCGAGGGGGACCAGGCGTTGCACTTCGCGAAAGAACAGGCCGAGGATGCGTTGCGGCTCAAGGCTGGTTTGCAGTTGCAGTCCCAGTTGTTGGCGCAATTGTCCGAGGCTGACGGGCTGTTTGATCAGCGGTGTCTGTTGGCCAAAGCCCAGGCGTTGCAATTTGGCGCTATCGAAGTCAATTGCGTTGGTCTGGGTCGGTGTTTTCATTTGAGCTTGAGCCCCCTGAGCACTAATTACGGTGTTTCTGCCTGGGTGAGAGCGGCTCTGAGCTGCGCGTCATACTGTTCCTTCAGTCCCGTAGGACAATCGCGCACATTTTAGGCCGCTTCGCCTTTGGCTATAAAGCCCTCGGCACAAGCCGTTTCCCGCAGCGTCAATGCACCGTGGGTTGAGTGTTGTTAGAGCGAAACTCGTGCCATTCGGTTCATACGAATAAAACTTGTTTGAATTCAAATGGTTGGTGAGTGTGCGGGAGCACGACTTACCTTGGCTGACATTTGTTTGGCTTGAAACCCGTGGGGGATTGGGCTTGCCAAGGCGTCGCGACAGTATTCTGTCGCGACGAACGGAGAGGGTTACTGTGCGTTGAAAGCCTGGCCGTTGATTCCGGTGCTGTCCGGGCCCATCAGATACAGGTAGACCGGCATGATCTCTTCCGGTGTCGGGTTGTTGCTGGGGTTCTCGCCCGGATAAGCCTGGGCACGCATGCTGGTACGGGTGGCGCCCGGGTTGATGCTGTTGGCACGGACTGGCGCCACAGTGTCCAGCTCATCGGCCAGGGTCTGCATCAGACCCTCAGTGGCGAACTTGGACACGCCGTAGGCGCCCCAATAGGCCCGACCCTTGCGGCCGACGCTGCTGGAGGTGAACACCACCGAAGCATCCTGGGACAGTTTGAGCAGGGGCAGCAGGGTGCTGGTCAGCATGAACATGGCGTTGACGTTGACTTGCATCACTCGCATGAAGTTTTCCCCCGACAGCTGCTCCAGCGGCGTGCGAGGGCCAATGATCGAGGCATTGTGCAGCAGGCCGTCGAGGTGGCCGAACTCGGTCTCGATCATCGCTGCCAGTTCGTCGTACTGGTGCGGCAGGGCGGTTTCCAGGTTGAACGGAATCACTACTGGCTGGGGGTGGCCAGCCGCTTCGATGGCGTCGTAGACCTCGGTCAGGTTGGCTTCGGTCTTGCCCAGCAAGAGTACAGTGGCGCCGTGGGCGGCAAAGGTCTTGGCGGCGGCGGCGCCGATGCCACGCCCGGCGCCGGTGATCAGAATGACCCGGTCCTTGAGCAGTTCAGGGCGAGCGGAATAATCAAACATAAAAGGCCTCAACAGAAATTCGATCGTCTCCGGCGCTTAGCCGGGAATTGCTGCCGCTTAGCAGCTGCACAATGCGTTATCCAGAACCTGGCGCAGCTCCAGCGGATGGTTGACCACCACGTCGGCACCCCAGTGCCGGGGATTATCGTCCGGATGGATGTAGCCATAGGTCACAGCGGCGGTCTTGGTGCCGGCGTCGCGGCCGGATTCGATATCCCGCAGATCGTCGCCGACGAACAGGACGCTGGAAGGGTCCAGGTCGAGCATCTTGCACGCCAGGATCAGCGGCTCCGGATCGGGCTTGCTGTTCTTGACGTGGTCAGGGCAGATCAGTAGCGCCGAGCGCTCGGCCAGCCCCAGTTGCTGCATGATCGGCTCGGCGAAGCGCAGTGGCTTGTTGGTGACCACGCCCCAGATCAGATTGGCTTTTTCGATATCGGCCAGTAGCTCCGCCATGCCGTCGAAGAGCTTGCTGTGCACGGCGCAATGCTTGAGGTAGCGCTCGAGGAATTCCAGGCGTAACTCCTCGAATCCCGGGGATTCCGGGTCCATGGAAAACGTCACGGCTACCATGGCCTTGGCGCCGCCCGAAACTTCGTCGCGGATATGTTGGTCGGCAATCGGCGGCAGGCCGCGATCACGGCGCATGCCCTGGCAGACTGCGATGAAGTCGGGCGCGGTGTCGAGCAGGGTGCCATCCATATCGAAAAGAACGGCTCTGATGGCCATGTCTCACTCCTCTCGCAGGGTCTGGATCATGTAGTTGACGTCAACGTCCGCTGCCAGTTTGTAGTGCTTGGTCAGGGGGTTGTAGGTCAGGCCGATGATGTCCTTGACGGTCAGGCCGGCGGAGCGGCTCCAGGCGCCGAGTTCCGAAGGACGGATGAACTTCTTGAAATCATGGGTGCCGCGAGGCAGCAGTTTCATGATGTATTCCGCACCGATGATGGCGAACAGGTAAGCCTTGGGGTTGCGGTTGATGGTGGAGAAGAATACTTGGCCGCCGGGCTTGACCATGCGGAAGCAGGCGCGAATCACCGATGAAGGGTCAGGGACGTGCTCAAGCATTTCCAGGCAGGTGACCACGTCGAACTGCTCAGGCATCTCCTCGGCCAGGGCTTCGGCGGTGATCTGCCGGTATTCGACATTGACGCCGGATTCCAGCTGGTGCAACTGGGCGACCGCCAGAGGTGCCTCACCCATGTCGATCCCGGTCACGGTGGCACCGCGCTGAGCCATGGCCTCGCTGAGGATGCCGCCGCCACAGCCGACGTCGAGGACTTTCTTGCCGGCCAGGCCGACCCGTTCGTCGATCCAGTTGACCCGAAGCGGGTTGATGTCGTGCAGGGGCTTGAATTCGCTTTCGCGGTCCCACCAGCGATGGGCCAGGGCTTCGAATTTGGCGATTTCAGCGTGGTCGACGTTGCTCATGGGTGATACTCCAAAGCTAAGAAATTCTCTGTTGGGCCTCGAGCGTCCGCTCAAGGTCCGGGTTATTGGGGGTGGCCGCTGATGCGCTGGCCCCAGTTGCGGGCGGTGGCGCTCAGCTGTTGTTCGTCCTGGCGAGTCAGGCGCCGGTCATCCAGCAGTTGCTTGCCGGCGACCCACAGGTGTTTCACGCAGTCCCGGCCAGTGGCGTAGATCAGTTGCGACACGGGGTCGTAAATCGGTTGCTGGGCCAGACCGGACAGGTCGAAGGCCACCATGTCTGCGGCCTTGCCGATTTCCAGAGAGCCCACTTCGCTTTCCAGCCCCATGGCTCTGGCGCCATTAAGGGTGGCCATGCGCAGGGCGCGATGGGCATCCAGGGCGGTTGCCGAACCTGCCACGGCCTTGGCCAGTAGTGCGGCGGTACGAGTTTCCCCCAGCAGGTCCAGATCGTTGTTGCTGGCCGCGCCGTCGGTGCCCACCGCGACGTTGACCCCGGCCTGCCACAGGCGCTCTACCGGGCAAAAGCCGCTGGCCAGTTTCAAGTTGGATTCCGGGCAATGAATGACGCTGGTGTTGGTTTCTACCAGTAAAGCCAGGTCGTCATCGCTGATTTGGGTCATATGAACCGCCTGGAAGCGCGGCCCCAGGAGGCCCAATCGAGCCAGGCGCGCCAGTGGGCGCTCGCCACGCTGCTCCAGGGATTGCTGCACTTCGAACGCGGTTTCATGCACATGCATGTGGATCGAGGCGTCGAGTTCTTCGGCGATCACCCGGATCTTTTCCAGATTCTCATCGCCTACGGTATAGGGCGCATGGGGGCCGAAGGTGATCTTGATCCTTGGGTGGTGCTTGAGATCACCAAACAGTTCGACGCCCTGACGAATGGCTTCGTCGGCGTCGTGGGCTCCAGGAATGGGGAAGTCGAGGATCGGTATGGCGAGTTGGGCGCGTATGCCGCTGTTGTGAACGCGCTCGCTGGCAACCTTCGGAAAGAAGTACATGTCAGAGAAGCAGGTGATGCCGCCTTTGATCTGCTCGGCGATGGCCAGGTCGGTACCGTCACGGACGAAGGCTTCATCCACCCACTTGGCTTCGGCGGGCCAGATATGCTTTTCCAGCCAAGTCATCAGTGGCAAGTCGTCGGCCAGGCTGCGAAACAGCGTCATGGCTGCGTGCCCGTGGGCATTGACCAGTCCCGGGCTGAGCAGCATGCCGGGCAGTTCGCGAACTTCGGTGGCGCGAAGCTTCAATGCCTCGGCTCGCGGGCCGATGAACAGAATGCGCCCGTCGCGGATGCCCAGGCCGTGTTCCTTGAGGACGACGCCGGCTGGCTCCACTGGCACCAACCAGGTCGGTAACAGCAGCAGGTCGGGCGCAGTCTCACGGTTCGGCATCGAATATCGGTCCAGGGCTTCATATAAAGGATGGCGAAGTATACCCGAGCGTCTTGGCGGGGGGATCGCTATAATCCGCGGCTTTTGTTCATGAGTACGGGGTGAGGGATGCGCGATCGTCTGTTGGCTGCGGAGAAGGTCAAGGCCATTGATTGGCGGGATAACACTCTGTACCTGCTCGATCAGCGGAACCTGCCCTTCGAGGAGACCTGGGTTGCCTGCGACAGCGCGGCCAGGGTCGCCGAGGCGATTCGTTCAATGGTGGTGCGCGGCGCTCCAGCCATTGGCATCAGCGCAGCTTATGGTCTGGTCCTGGCGGCTCGTGCGCGCTTTGCCGTAGGCGGCGATTGGTTGGCCGCTCTGGAGGCGGATTTTGCCCTGTTGGCGGAGTCTCGCCCGACCGGTGGCAATCTGTTCTGGGCCTTGAATCGCATGCGCGAGCGTCTGGATCGGGTCAAGGATCAGGCTGAGCCGCTGGCGGCGCTGGAAGCCGAAGCCATGTCGATCCATGAGAGTGATCGTGAGGCCAACCTGACCATGGCTCAGCTGGGCGTGGATTTGATTCGTCGGCATCAGGGCAATCCCCAGGCCTTGTTGACTCATTGCAATACAGGCGCTCTTGCGACCGGTGGCTTCGGCACGGCTCTGGGGGTGATTCGTGCGGCTTGGCTGGAAGGCATGGTGGAGCGAGTTCATGTCGATGAAACTCGGCCCTGGCTCCAAGGGTCGCGCCTCACAGCCTGGGAGTTGGCCAGTGATGGCATTCCTGTGACCTTGAACGCCGACGCTGCCGCCGCCCACATCATGAAGACCAAAGGTGTGACCTGGGTCGTTGTCGGTGCTGACCGAATCGCCGCCAATGGTGATGTGGCGAACAAGATCGGCACCTATCAGCTGGCGGTCAATGCCATGCATCACGGCGTGCGCTTCATGGTGGTGGCCTCCAGTTCGACCATCGACATGAATCTGGCCAGTGGGGACGACATTCCCATCGAGGAGCGCGACGCCGCAGAGTTGCTGGAGCTCGCTGGCAGGCGGGTGGGGGCGGATGTGGAGGTCTTCAATCCGGTGTTCGATGTGACGCCCGCGGACCTGATCGACGCCATCGTCACCGAAAAGGGCGTCGTCGAACGTCCGGATGCAGCAAAGATGGCGCAATTGATGTGCCGTAAGCGCTTGCATTGATGTTCGGCCTCGAAGGTTGCTGTCTATGACTTCCGAGGTGGGCCGCCGAGTCGGAAAAAACACATAAATGTGTGCGAATTTGGCCTCTGAGCCTCTCTCGTCTCTTATCAGGCTGTCATCGGTCAACTAACTATGCTCCATGCGCGTCAGGGGGATAGGTGCGTGGCGGCGATTGTGATAACATCCGGCGGTTTCCAAGGCGGTCCGATGCGACTGCCTTCACTGCGCAAATCCATGGCATAACTTGTTGATTTGTCGTAAGTCGGTGCATGGCACTAGGCCTGCAGCGGCGAGCTTCGTTCGTCCCATATGGATGTGACGAAGTTTCACCAGAAAAAGGAATCAGGCTTCTCATGGGCGAACTGGCCAAAGAAATCCTCCCGGTCAATATCGAAGACGAGCTGAAACAGTCCTACCTCGACTACGCGATGAGCGTAATCGTCGGGCGGGCACTGCCTGATGCGCGCGATGGCTTGAAGCCCGTGCACCGGCGTGTGCTGTACGCAATGAGCGAGCTCGGTAACGACTGGAACAAGCCGTACAAGAAATCTGCCCGTGTTGTCGGTGACGTGATCGGTAAGTATCACCCGCACGGTGATACCGCGGTGTACGACACCATCGTTCGTATGGCCCAGCCATTCTCCCTGCGCTACCTGCTGGTAGACGGCCAGGGTAACTTCGGTTCGGTCGACGGCGACAACGCGGCGGCCATGCGATACACCGAAGTGCGCATGACCAAGCTGGCGCACGAGCTGCTGGCCGACCTGCACAAGGAAACCGTGGACTGGGTGCCGAACTACGACGGCACCGAGATGATCCCGGCGGTCATGCCGACCAAGATCCCCAACCTGCTGGTCAACGGTTCCAGCGGTATTGCCGTGGGCATGGCGACCAACATTCCGCCGCACAACCTCGGTGAAGTCATCGACGGTTGCCTGGCGCTGATCGACAATCCCGAGCTGACTGTCGACGAGCTGATGCAGTACATCCCCGGCCCGGACTTTCCGACCGCAGCGATCATCAACGGTCGCGAAGGCATCATCGAGGCCTATCGCACCGGCCGTGGCCGCATCTACATGCGTGCCCGCTCGATCATCGAAGACATCGACAAGGTGGGTGGCCGCCAGCAGATCGTCATCACCGAGCTGCCTTACCAGCTGAACAAGGCCCGCCTGATCGAGAAGATCGCCGAGCTGGTGAAAGAGAAGAAACTCGAAGGCATCACCGAACTGCGCGATGAGTCCGACAAGGACGGTATGCGCGTGGTCATCGAGCTGCGTCGCGGCGAAGTACCCGAGGTGATCCTCAACAACCTCTACGCCCAGACCCAGTTGCAAGCCGTGTTCGGCATCAACATCGTGGCGCTGATCGATGGCCGTCCGCGGATCCTCAACCTCAAGGATCTGCTGGAAGCCTTCGTTCGTCACCGTCGCGAAGTGGTGACCCGTCGTACCGTGTTCGAGCTGCGCAAGGCGCGTGAGCGCGGTCACATCCTTGAAGGCCAGGCTGTTGCCCTGTCCAACATCGACCCGGTCATTGCCCTGATCAAGGCCTCGCCAACACCGTCGGAAGCCAAGGAAGCGCTGATCAGCACGCCATGGGAATCCAGCGCGGTGATGACCATGGTCGAGCGTGCCGGCGCGGACTCCTGCCGTCCGGAAAACCTCGATCCGCAATACGGTTTGCGCGATGGCAAGTACTTCCTGTCCCCGGAGCAGGCGCAAGCCATTCTGGAGCTGCGTCTGCACCGCCTGACCGGTCTTGAGCACGAAAAACTGCTGGCCGAGTACCAGGAGATCCTCAACCAGATCGGCGAGCTGATCCGCATCCTCAACAGCGCCACGCGCCTGATGGAAGTGATCCGCGAAGAGCTGGAAGTGATCCGTGCCGAATACGGCGATGTGCGTCGTACCGAGATCCTCGATGCACGTCTCGATCTGACCCTGGGCGACATGATTCCGGAAGAAGAGCGCGTGGTGACCATTTCCCACGGCGGCTATGCCAAGACCCAGCCCCTGGCTGCGTACCAGGCTCAGCGTCGTGGCGGTAAAGGTAAATCCGCTACTGGCGTCAAGGATGAGGACTACATTGCTCACCTGCTGGTAGCCAACAGTCACACCACGCTGCTGCTGTTCTCCAGCAAGGGCAAGGTGTACTGGCTCAAGACTTACGAAATTCCTGAAGCATCCCGCGCTGCTCGTGGCCGTCCGCTGGTGAACCTGCTGCCGCTGGACGATGGCGAGTACATCACCACCATGCTGCCGGTAGAGGAATACACCGAAGGTCACTACATCTTCATGGCCACCGCCAACGGCACCGTGAAGAAGACCCCGCTGGAATCCTTCAGCCGTCAGCGTAGCGTCGGTTTGATCGCCCTGGAGCTGGACGAAGGCGACGTGCTGATCAGCGCTGCGATTACCGATGGCGAGCGTGAAGTCATGCTGTTCTCCGATGGTGGCAAGGTGACTCGCTTCAAGGAGTCCGACGTGCGTGCCATGGGCCGTACCGCTCGTGGTGTACGCGGTATGCGTTTGGCCGAAGGCCAGAAGCTGATCTCCATGCTGATTCCGGAAGAGGGCAGCCAGATTCTCACCGCCTCCGAGCGTGGTTTCGGCAAGCGCACGGCCATCAGCGAGTTCCCAGAGTACAAGCGTGGCGGTCAGGGCGTTATCGCCATGGTCAGCAACGAGCGTAACGGCCGCCTGGTAGGCGCGGTCCAGGTGCTGGACGGAGAGGAGATCATGCTGATTTCCGATCAGGGCACCCTGGTTCGTACCCGTGTCGACGAAGTGTCGAGCCTGGGTCGTAACACTCAGGGCGTGACCCTGATCAAGCTGGCCAGCGATGAAACCCTGGTAGGCCTGGAGCGGGTGCAGGAGCCATCGGAGATCGAAGGCGAAGAGTACGAAGGTGAAGAGGGCGCTGAATTCGAGGGTACCGTGCTGGATACGGTAGCCGAGCCGGATGATGCAACCGATGGCCAACAGGCAGACGCCGCAGGCGAAGAAGAGTCGAAAGACTAAATAAATCGTAGCAGGGCAGAGTGTTTGCTCTGTCCGCTACCGTGAATGCATAGCGAGAGTGGATGTGAGCAAACGAGCCTATAACTTCTGCGCAGGTCCCGCTGCGCTACCTGAAGCTGTCCTGTTGCGTGCCCAGGCCGAATTGCTGGATTGGCATGGCAAGGGCCTGTCGGTCATGGAGATGAGTCATCGCAGTGATGAATTCGTCTCCATTGCCACCAAGGCCGAGCAGGATCTGCGTGATCTGCTGAATATCCCCTCGAACTATAAAGTGCTGTTTCTGCAAGGTGGCGCCAGCCAGCAATTTGCCCAGATTCCACTGAACCTGCTGCCAGAAGGCGGCAAGGCTGACTACATCGACACCGGTATCTGGTCGCAGAAAGCCATCGAAGAGGCTTCCCGCTACGGTCAGGTCAATGTCGCGGCCACTGCCAAGCCTTATGACTACTTTGCAATTCCCGGCCAGAACGAATGGCAGCTGTCGAAGGACGCCGCCTATGTGCATTACGCGCCGAACGAAACCATTGGTGGCCTGGAGTTCAGCTGGATTCCAGAAACCGGCGATGTTCCCCTGGTGGCCGACATGTCTTCCGACATCCTCTCGCGCCCTGTGGATATCTCCCGTTTCGGCATGATCTACGCCGGCGCGCAGAAGAACATCGGTCCTAGCGGCATCCTGGTGAACATCATTCGCGAAGACCTGCTGGGGCGTGCCCGTTCCCTGTGCCCGACCATGCTCGACTACAAGGTCGCTGCGGATAACGGCTCGATGTACAACACGCCGCCGACCCTGGCCTGGTACTTGTCCGGCCTGGTGTTCGAATGGCTGAAGGAGCAGGGCGGGGTGGAAGCCATCGCCAAGCTCAACGAAGTCAAGCAGCGCACCCTGTATGACTTCATCGATGCCAGCGGCCTGTACAGCAACCCGATCAACAAGTCCGACCGCTCGTGGATGAACGTGCCGTTCCGCCTGGCCGACGATCGCCTGGACAAGCCGTTCCTGGCTGGCGCCGAGGCTCGTGGCCTGCTCAACCTCAAGGGCCATCGCTCGGTGGGCGGCATGCGCGCCTCCATCTATAACGCCGTGGACATCAACGCAGTCAATGCGCTGGTAGCCTACATGGCGGAGTTCGAGAAGGAACACGGCTGATGTCTGAGCAAGAACTCAAGGCCCTGCGCCTGCGCATTGATGCTCTGGACGAGAAGGTCCTGGAGTTGATCAGTGAACGTGCGCGCTGTGCTCAGGAAGTTGCCCGGGTGAAGATGGCTTCCCTGGCAGAAGGCGAAGTGCCGGTGTTCTATCGTCCCGAGCGCGAGGCTCAGGTGCTCAAGCGGGTGATGGAGCGCAACCAGGGGCCGCTGGGCAATGAAGAGATGGCGCGTTTGTTCCGCGAAATCATGTCTTCGTGCCTGGCGCTGGAGCAGCCGCTGAAGGTGGCTTATCTCGGTCCCGAAGGCACCTTCACCCAGGCTGCGGCCATGAAGCATTTCGGTCATGCAGTGATCAGCAAGCCGATGGCGGCGATCGACGAAGTGTTCCGCGAAGTGGCGGCCGGTGCGGTTAATTTCGGCGTGGTGCCGGTGGAAAACTCCACCGAGGGCGCGGTCAACCATACCCTCGACAGCTTCCTCGAACACGATATGGTGATCTGCGGCGAAGTCGAGCTGCGTATCCACCACCATCTGCTGGTGGGCGAGAACACCAAGACCGACAGCATCAGCCGTATCTATTCCCATGCCCAGTCCCTGGCCCAGTGCCGCAAGTGGCTGGACGCCCATTATCCGAATGTCGAGCGCGTGGCGGTGTCCAGCAACGCTGAGGCGGCCAAGCGGGTCAAGGGCGAATGGAATTCGGCGGCTATCGCCGGCGATATGGCAGCGGGTCTGTATGGCCTGACGCGACTGGCAGAGAAAATCGAGGATCGTCCGGACAACTCCACGCGCTTCTTGATGATCGGTAATCAGGAAGTGCCGCCGACTGGCGACGACAAGACCTCGATCATTGTCTCCATGAGCAACAAGCCCGGTGCGTTGCACGAGCTGCTGGTGCCGTTCCACGACAACGGCATCGACCTGACGCGCATCGAGACCCGACCCTCGCGCAGCGGCAAATGGACCTATGTGTTCTTCATCGACTTCGTTGGCCACCACCGTGATCCGTTGATCAAGGATGTGCTGGAGAAGATCAGTCAGGAAGCAGTGGCACTCAAGGTGCTGGGTTCCTACCCGAAAGCGGTTCTCTGAGGCTTTAACAATGAGTGGCGACTTCCTCGCACTGGCACAACCAGGCGTGCAACAACTTTCGCCTTACGTTCCGGGCAAGCCCGTGGACGAATTGGCTCGTGAGCTGGACATCGATCCGGCCACCATCGTCAAGCTGGCGAGTAATGAAAACCCGCTGGGCGCCAGCCCCAAGGCGCTAGCAGCGATTCGCGACGAGCTGGCGGAGCTGACCCGTTACCCTGATGGCAACGGCTTTGCTCTCAAGTCCCTGTTGGCCGAGCGCTGTGGTGTGGAGATCCAGCAGGTAACCCTGGGTAACGGTTCCAACGACATTCTGGAGTTGGTGGCTCGCGCCTATCTGGCGCCAGGCCTGAATGCCGTGTTCAGTGAACACGCGTTTGCCGTCTACCCCATCGTGACCCAGGCAGTCGGTGCCCAGGCAAAAGTAATTCCCGCCAACAACTGGGGGCACGATTTGCCGGCCATGCTCCAGGCGATCGATGAGCAGACCCGTGTGGTGTTCATCGCTAATCCGAACAACCCGACAGGGACATGGTTCAGTGCCGAGGCGCTGGATGAGTTTCTTCAGGACGTGCCTGCCCATGTGCTGGTAGTGCTGGATGAGGCCTATATCGAGTATGCCGAAGGCAGTGACCTGCCTGACGGTCTGGACTTTCTGGCAGCCTACCCGAACCTGCTGGTGTCACGGACCTTTTCCAAGGCCTATGGTCTGGCGGCCTTGCGGGTTGGTTATGGTCTCTCGACCCCGGTGGTGGCGGATGTGCTGAATCGGGTGCGTCAGCCATTCAATGTCAACAGCCTGGCTTTGGCGGCGTCCTGTGCCGCCTTGCTGGACGAGGATTACCTGGCTGAGAGCCGTCGACTGAATGAGTCGGGCATGCAGCAGCTGGAGGCGGGTTTCCGCGATCTGGGGTTGAGCTGGATCCCTTCCAAGGGCAATTTCATCGCCGTGGATCTGGGGCGTGAAGCTGCGCCAGTGTTCCAGGGGTTGTTGCGTGAAGGTGTGATTGTGCGTCCGGTGGCTAACTACGGCATGCCGAACCATTTGCGCGTCACCATTGGCTTGCCTGCGGAAAATACTCGCTTCCTTGAGGCTTTGGCCAAGGTTCTGGCCCGTGGTTGATGTCATTCCAATGCAATCTGCTGTGCCTATGATCGGTCGCCTGGTAGTGATCGGCCTGGGGTTGATTGGTGGCTCCTTTGCCAAGGGGTTGCGCGAAAGTGGTGTATGTCGCGAAGTGGTCGGTGTCGATCTGGATCCGCAGTCCCGCCAGTTGGCGGTTGAGCTGGGGGTGGTGGATCGCTGTGAGGAAGACTTGGCTCTGGCTTGCCAGGGTGCCGATGTGATTCAACTCGCGGTACCGATCCTGGCCATGGAAAAACTGCTGGCAATGTTGGCTTGCATGGATTTGGGGGCGGCGGTGCTGACCGATGTTGGCAGTGCCAAGGGTAATGTGGTGCGTGCGGCGCAGGCGGCCTTTGCGGGTATGCCAGCTCGGTTCGTCCCGGGGCATCCTATTGCCGGCTCCGAGCAGAGCGGCGTCGAAGCCTCCAATGCGCAGTTGTTCCGTCGTCACAAGGTGATTCTGACGCCTCTGGAGCAAACCGATCCTGCCGCGCTGGATCTGGTCGACAAGCTTTGGCGTGAGTTGGGGGCTGATGTCGAGCACATGCAGGTCGAGCGCCACGACGAAGTTCTGGCAGCGACCAGTCACCTGCCGCACTTACTGGCATTTGGTCTGGTCGACTCCCTGGCCAAGCGCAGTGAAAATCTCGATATCTTCCGTTACGCTGCGGGCGGGTTCCGCGATTTCACGAGAATCGCCGGCAGCGACCCGGTCATGTGGCACGACATCTTCCTCGCCAACCGCGAAGCAGTTCTGCGCACACTCGATACATTTCGCAACGATCTCGACGCCTTGCGCGACGCGGTCAATGCAGGGGACGGGCATCAGTTGTTGGGCGTATTCACTCGCGCCCGGGTTGCCCGCGAGCATTTCGGTAAAATCCTGGCCCGCCGGGCCTATGTGGACGCTATGAACTCCAACGATCTGATTTTCCTGGCAAATCCTGGTGGCCGCCTGTCTGGGCGGATTCGTGTACCGGGCGACAAATCGATTTCCCACCGTTCGATCATGCTTGGCTCCCTGGCTGAGGGCACCACCGAAGTCGAGGGGTTTCTCGAGGGTGAGGATGCTCTGGCGACGCTGCAGGCCTTCCGCGATATGGGGGTGGTCATTGAAGGTCCGCACCATGGGCGTGTGACTATTCATGGTGTGGGTCTGCATGGCTTGAAGCCAGCGCCGGGCCCGATCTATCTGGGTAACTCCGGCACTTCGATGCGCCTGCTCTCCGGTCTGCTGGCTGCGCAGAGCTTCGACAGCACCCTCACGGGGGACCCCTCGCTGTCCAAGCGTCCGATGAATCGCGTGGCCAACCCGCTGCGGGAAATGGGTGCGGTGATCGAGACAGCGGCCGAGGGTCGCCCGCCAATGGTGATTCGTGGTGGTCACAAGCTCAAAGGGCTGACCTACACCTTGCCAATGGCCAGTGCCCAGGTTAAGTCCTGTCTGCTGCTGGCTGGCTTGTATGCTGAGGGGAAGACCACAGTCACAGAGCCAGCACCGACCCGCGACCATACTGAGCGTATGCTGCGTGGTTTTGGCTACCCGGTGAGTGTTGACGGTGCAACTGCATCGGTTGAGTCGGGCGGTAAGCTCAAGGCAACTCATATCGAAGTCCCGGCAGACATTTCTTCTGCGGCGTTCTTCCTGGTAGCTGCTTCCATCGCCGAAGGCTCTGAGTTGGTGCTGGAGCATGTGGGAATCAACCCGACCCGTACTGGCGTGATAGATATCCTGCGCCTCATGGGCGCTGATATTCGTCTGGAAAACCAGCGCGAAGTCGGCGGTGAGCCGGTTGCCGATTTGCATGTGCGTGCTGCCAAGCTCAAGGGGATCGAGATTCCTGAAGAGTTGGTGCCATTGGCGATCGACGAATTCCCTGTGCTATTCGTAGCTGCCGCCTGCGCCGAAGGGCGTACTGTGCTGCGTGGCGCGGAAGAGCTGCGGGTCAAGGAGTCCGATCGTATCCAGGTAATGGCTGATGGCTTGCTGACCTTGGGAGTCAAGTGTGAGCCAACTCCTGACGGCATCATTATTGAGGGTGGCCAGATTGGGGGCGGTGAAGTGCACGGTCATGGTGATCACCGTATCGCCATGGCATTCAGCGTTGCTTCGTTGCGTGCCAATGCGCCGATTCGTATCCACGACTGTGCGAACGTTGCTACCTCGTTCCCGAACTTTCTTGCGTTGTGCGCGCAGGTGGGGATTCGTGTCGCGCAAGAGGCTCAGTCGTGAATATCAAGGCGCCCGTGATCACCATTGATGGGCCAAGTGGTTCAGGTAAAGGCACCATTGCTGGCAAGCTGGCCAAGCATCTGGGTTGGTGCCTGCTGGATTCCGGGGCTCTTTACCGGCTGCTGGCTTTCGCCGCACGCAATCATGGCGTTGACCTGACTAACGAAGAGTCGCTGAAGTTGTTGGCAGCTCATCTGGATGTGCAGTTTCTCGGCGCCACTGAAAATCATCCACAGCGGATCATCCTCGAGGGCGATGATGTGACCGACGACCTGCGCAATGAGCAGGTTGGAGCCTGGGCGTCTCAAGTGGCAGCGCTGCCGGCTGTGCGTGATGCCTTGTTACAGCGTCAGCGTGCATTCCAAGAGCCGCCGGGCCTGGTTGCGGATGGTCGCGACATGGGCACCGTGGTGTTTCCTGATGCGCCATTGAAGATTTTCCTGACTGCCAGTGCCGAGGAGCGTGCCCGTCGGCGTTACTTGCAGTTGAAGGGAAAAGTCGATGGTGTTAGTCTGTCGAGTCTGCTAGATGAGATACGTGCGCGCGACGAGCGCGACACCCAGCGAGCGGTAGCCCCGCTCAAGCCGGCGGCCGACGCCATACAGCTGGATTCCACGGAGTTGTCCATCGATCAGGTGTTGCAACGCATCTTGAGTGAGATCGCCATCCGCGATATCGCCGGGTGAACAAGGAGGATCGCGGGGGACCAGTCATAGTCCTGCGATCTTTCTTTTATATGAACGTAACCCACATTGTCTGGGATGTGGCAGATGGGCGTATTCTTCGCCCTTATCAACAGGAATTAAAATGAGCGAAAGCTTTGCGGAACTCTTTGAAGAAAGCCTAAAAACCCTGAACCTTCAGGCAGGCTCCATCATCACCGGTGTTATCGTCGACATCGACTACCAAGCGCGTTGGGTAACTGTTCACGCTGGTCTGAAGTCTGAGGCACTGATCCCGCTTGAGCAGTTCTACAACGATGCTGGCGAACTGTCCATCAATGTTGGTGATGAAGTTCACGTTGCTCTGGATTCGGTTGAAGACGGTTTCGGTGAAACCAAGCTCTCCCGTGAAAAAGCCAAGCGCGCTGAATGCTGGATCGTTCTGGAAGCAGCCTTCGCAGCCGAAGAAGTGGTCAAGGGCGTTATCAACGGTAAGGTTAAAGGCGGCTTCACAGTCGACGTTAACGGCATCCGTGCGTTCCTGCCAGGTTCTCTGGTTGACGTCCGTCCAGTGCGCGACACTACGCACCTGGAAGGCAAAGAGCTCGAGTTTAAAGTCATCAAACTCGACCAGAAACGCAACAACGTTGTCGTTTCCCGTCGTAGCGTCCTCGAAGCCGAGAACTCCGCTGAGCGTGAAGCTCTGTTGGAATCCCTGCAGGAAGGTCAGCAAGTCAAAGGTATCGTCAAGAACCTCACCGACTACGGCGCATTCGTTGATCTGGGCGGCGTCGATGGCCTGCTGCACATCACTGACATGGCTTGGAAGCGTATCAAGCATCCTTCCGAAATCGTCAACGTTGGCGACGAGATCGATGTCAAGGTTCTGAAGTACGATCGCGAGCGCAATCGTGTTTCCCTGGGCCTGAAGCAACTGGGCGAAGATCCATGGGTTGCTATCAAGGCTCGTTACCCAGAAAGCACCCGCGTTACCGCTCGTGTAACCAACCTGACCGACTACGGCTGCTTCGCTGAGCTGGAAGAAGGCGTGGAAGGTCTGGTGCACGTTTCGGAAATGGACTGGACCAACAAGAACATCCACCCTTCGAAAGTCGTACAAGTCGGCGACGAAGTGGAAGTTATGGTTCTGGACATCGACGAAGAGCGTCGTCGTATCTCCCTCGGCATCAAGCAGTGCAAGTCCAACCCGTGGGAAGACTTCTCTGGCCAGTTCAACAAGGGCGATAAGATCTCCGGCACCATCAAGTCGATCACCGATTTCGGTATCTTCATTGGTCTGGACGGTGGCATCGACGGTCTGGTTCACCTGTCCGACATCTCCTGGAACGAAGTGGGCGAAGAAGCCGTACGTCGCTTCAAGAAGGGCGACGAACTGGACACCGTTATCCTGTCGGTTGACCCAGAGCGCGAGCGTATCTCCCTGGGTATCAAGCAACTGGAAAGCGATCCGTTCTCCGAGTACGTTCAAGAGAACGACAAAGGCGCAATCGTTAAGGGTGTTGTAAAAGAAGTTGACGCCAAAGGCGCCATCATCACCCTGGCTAACGATATCGAAGCTACTCTGAAAGCCTCCGAAATCAGCCGCGACCGCATCGAAGATGCGCGTAACGTTCTGAAAGAAGGCGAAGAAGTTGAAGCCAAGATCATCAGCGTTGACCGTAAGAGCCGTGTAATCCAGCTCTCGATCAAGTCGAAAGACGTTGAAGACGAGAAAGAAGCTATCCAGAGCCTGCGCGACAAGCCAGCTGCTTCGGATATCGCTGCTGGTCCTACCACTCTGGGCGACCTGCTGCGTGCACAGATGGAAAAGCAGAACTAAGTTCTGTCAGACCATAAAAAGGGCGACTTCGGTCGCTCTTTTTTTTGCTCCAAAATCGTTAGTTTGAGAGTTCTCCGCAAGGGAAACCAACACGTACCGTGAGCTGTCTCTTTCTTAGGTGGCCGGCTGCGTATTCGGAGCTAGGCTTTGCCTTGGATGTGCATCATTCGAGCAGCAGGGGCTGCTATAAGGAAGAGCATGAGCAGGCTGGTTATGATTGTTTTGGTTCTTTTGTTGGTTGGTTGTGCGACCAATGTAAAGACTCATGCTGTTCGTGGGGTCGGTGGTATTGAGATCGATTGTTCAGGTTTGGGAGCGGATTGGGGGCAGTGCTACAGGCGTGCTGCGAGCGAATGTAAGGCTGGTGGTTACAAAATCATCACTAAGTCGAGCGACGCCAAGGACGAGGAGGGAGATTTTCCCTTCGGCTGGAATCCGGCGGGGTACCTCACGCGTACGATGCTCGTGATGTGTCGATAGAAAGGCCTGAGTTTACATGTCTGCGTCTCTATCACTGGCAAAAGGAGTTTGTGTTATCTGCGCAGTTCTTGGGCTGTTCAAAACCTTCAGAGCATGCTAAAACCTTTTGAGCACTGACCTAGCTGCTTGAAAAAGAAGGGAAAAATATGACGAAGTCGGAGTTGATCGAACGAATTGTCACCCATCAAGGGCTGCTGTCATCCAAGGATGTCGAGTTGGCTATCAAGACTATGCTTGAGCAAATGTCTCAGTGTCTGGCTACTGGGGATCGAATAGAGATTCGAGGGTTTGGTAGTTTTTCCCTTCATTACCGTGCTCCGCGTGTTGGGCGTAATCCTAAAACAGGTCAATCTGTTAGTTTGGATGGGAAGTTTGTGCCTCACTTTAAGCCGGGTAAGGAATTAAGGGATAGAGTCAATGAGGATGATATTATCTAATGGTCTTCATTTTTTATTCGGATGCCGTAAATGCATGATGGTGCTGACTTGAAATTGGAGTGGATAAGTATGCCAGAATGAATTTCTTCTTCGTGAGAAGTTCTATTTTTTTTTGGGGGGGGGATGTATTTTTTTGCCGAAGTATTCGGTGGTTTTTGCTAGATTGCCCGCCCACATGCTTTATATTTTGAGTTGTCAGGTCATCGCTAGTTGATTTGGCCAGCAGTAGCCTCTAATAGCATCCTTGTATGAAGGTTGCCCATCCTCGGTGCAAAATAACGCTGGAATTGTACGGCTCCTATTGCTAGGGTTCTGCTTGTTTTTTAGATGAGTATGCGCTCTTAGACGTTTCGATATTGCCAGAGTGTAAAACTGGCATCAAAATACAATGATGTTACATGGTATATACCCAAGCATTGATAATCGAAGAGATTCTGTTGATGATGAAAATGTGTAGGCTCATCTTCGTATCTGTCAAGGGCTTTCAGTTACGCCATTATGCCTTTCTTTGTTTTTTCGGATAATTATCTTCTGTTGACATTTTTTTTTGTTTGTGATTTTTTTTGGCAATATCAGAACTGTAGATTTAGGAAGTGGAAATGACAGCTAAAAAAGCATTGATTACTGGTATTACAGGGCAGGACGGATCATACCTGGCAGAGTTTCTGCTGGAAAAGGGTTATGAGGTCCACGGTATCAAGCGTCGTGCTTCTTCCTTTAATACCCAAAGAGTAGATCATATTTATCAGGATCCACATGTTGATGATCAGCGTTTTATTTTGCATTATGGTGATTTAACTGATTCTTCAAATCTAACTCGGATCATTCAAGAAGTTAAACCTGATGAAGTCTACAACTTAGGGGCTCAGTCCCATGTTGCTGTAAGTTTCGAGTCTCCTGAATATACTGCGGATGTTGATGCAATGGGGACGCTGCGTATCTTAGAGGCAATCCGTTTATTGGGGCTGGAGAAAAAAACCCGTTTTTATCAAGCTTCGACCTCGGAGCTTTATGGGCTAGTTCAGGAGGTTCCGCAGCGTGAAACAACTCCATTTTATCCACGGTCCCCATATGCTGTTGCAAAACTATATGCTTACTGGATTGTTGTAAACTACAGAGAGGCATATGGAATGTATGCCTGTAACGGAATTCTTTTTAATCATGAATCACCACGTCGCGGTGAAACCTTTGTTACTCGAAAAATTACTCGGGGATTAGCCAATATTGCTCAAGGTCTCGAGCAGTGTTTGTATATGGGGAATATGGATGCACTTCGTGACTGGGGACATGCCAAAGATTACGTACGCATGCAATGGATGATGCTTCAGCAAGATAAGCCTGAAGATTTTGTAATAGCTACTGGTGTGCAATATTCTGTTCGTGATTTTATTTTATGGTCTGCCGCCGAGCTAGGAATAAAAATTCGTTTTGAGGGAAGTGGCCTAGAAGAAAAAGGCTTCATTGAGTCTATCGTGGGGGATAGCGCTCCGTCGTTGAAGCCAGGCGACGTGATTGTGCGTATCGATCCGCGCTACTTCCGTCCTGCCGAAGTGGAAACATTGTTAGGTGATCCTACTAAAGCTAAAGTGAAGTTAGGCTGGACTCCAGAAATTACGGCTCAAGAAATGTGTGCTGAGATGATCTGTGAAGATCTTAAGGTAGCCAAACGACATGCGCTGCTGAAGAAGCATGGTTACGATCTGCCTGTTTCTTTGGAGAACTGATATGACTAATTATCAGGAAGACGGCATATTTATTGCTGGTCATAATGGGATGGTTGGCTCCGCCATAATGCGTCGGTTGCAAAGTCTGGGTTATAAAAATCTAATCACTCGAGATAGAAACGAATTAAATCTTCTTGATCAGCGGGCTGTTGAAGGTTTTTTTTCTAAAAATAAAATTAAACAAGTTTACATGGCTGCGGCGAAAGTAGGGGGTATTCATGCGAATAATACCTATCCCGCAGAATTTATTTATGAAAACTTGGTAATGCAGACTAATGTGATTAACTCTGCGCATATGAATGGTGTGCAGAAATTGCTCTTTTTGGGGTCCTCTTGCATTTATCCTGTAGCAGCTCCTCAGCCAATGGCTGAAAGTGATTTGTTGCAGGGGAAGTTGGAGCCAACAAATGAGCCCTATGCGATTGCGAAGATCGCTGGAATCAAGTTGTGTGAAAGTTATAACCGTCAATATGGTCGAGACTATAGAAGTGTAATGCCGACTAATTTGTATGGCCCTAATGATAATTATCATCCAGATAATTCTCATGTGATACCTGCGTTACTTCGTCGCTTTCATGAGGCTGTTTTGTATAATAAGGATGAAGTGGTTATTTGGGGGAGTGGCTCGCCGAAGCGTGAGTTTCTACATGTCGACGATATGGCCAGCGCGTCAGTCTATGTTATGGAACTGTCGCGAGATGTTTATGAGCGGCACACTCAGCCTATGCTCTCACACATTAATGTTGGAACTGGCGAAGACTGTACTATTCGAGAGTTGGCAGAGACAATTTCTCAGGTTACTGGATTTAAAGGTAGGGTGATATTTGATGCCACTAAACCTGATGGGGCTCCTCGAAAGCTAATGGATGTTTCACGTATTGAACTTTTAGGCTGGAAGTCAAGTATCAACTTGAGATCCGGGTTGCGTGAGGCGTATGAATGGTTTTCAGAAAATGGGCTTAAAGCTCGCTCAAGCTGATTAACAATCAGTCTGTTAGTTATGTGTAATTCGACCACCGCATATTCTTGCAGAGCGAGAGTTGGGGTGGTCAGTTTTTTGTTTCTTTGTATTATTATCCAAGGTGCTCATTTTAGATGAGTTGAGTATTATGCTGAGGCATTTAATAAATTTAGTTCTTTCTATATTACCTCCTTCTCGTTTTTTTGGCCTACGATACTTGCTGTGGCGTATTGCCGGTGTGAATCTTGCGAGAGGAGTGAAGTTTTGTGGCCGCGGCTGGATATATGGTCGAGGTTCTTTAAGCATTGCAGAGAGAACCTGGTTGAGTCCAGGTGTTGTTTTTCATACTAACATAGAAGCTGAAATAAGATTAGGTTCTGATTGTGATATTGGGCCAGGCGTAGAGTTTGTTTTAGGAAGCCATGCCATTGGTGGTGAAGCTCGACGAGCTGGTCAGGGTATTGCTCGTCCAATATTAGTAGGCAATGGTTGTTGGATTGGGGCAAAAAGTTTGATTCTTGGTGGTGTGACAATTGGTGATGGGGCCATTATCGCCGCTGGTTCTGTTGTGGTTCGCGATGTTCCTAAAAATACATTAGTTGCGGGTGTCCCCTCCATTGTAAAGAGGCAATTGCAGTGAAAAAACCAGTTGTGCTCATAGTTTGTAATGCATTGGATGATGCAACTCGTACCGAAAGGGGAATTGGTAGCGACAGTCCTGCAGCATCTCGTAAAGTATTTATGCTGTGTCAGGCATTGCGTACCGCCGGAGCGAGGCCCTATGTTTTGAGCTTGGGTCGAGGTAGTACTAATGGGGCACTTAAATATTACGGCCGTAAGGCTAAGAGAGTTAATGGTATATCTGTTATTTATTCTTCTTTCTCTCATGTCCGTTTTTTTTCTCAAGTGCTTTCTCTATTCTCATTGATTGGAATGTTGTTTCGTCTTTCAAAAAGTCCCTCAAGGTCAGTTGTTTTTTATAATAGGATGAGTGCCTATCTGCCTCTTCTTTTTATTTCTGTTTTTACGGGTTATAGACGTTTCTTGGACTTAGAAGATGGTGAAAATTTCAATGCAAAGCAAACTGTAATAAAAGTTCGATGGAATCGCTTCTTGGTGTGGGTTTATGATCGGTACTGTTCGAATGGGGCCCTTCTTGCTTGTAGCGCTTTGGCCAGTAGAACGGCTATTCGACCTATTCATTGCTACTATGGTTCTGTCTCAACTCCTAAAGTTAAGTGTATTTCATGGTTGGAGCCTGAACGTCATGTTTTGATGGGGGGAACTCTTAGCGCGGATACGGGCGTAAATTTACTAATTGATACTGTTCGTATGCTTCGTAGAAGTGAGGAGCTCTGGGTTAAAAAACTGTCCTTTCAAGTTACCGGTAAAGGTGAAGGGTTAGATGCTCTTAAGCAGCTAGCGTTAGAAGATGGTTTTCCTAAAGTTACGGTTCATGGCCGTACAACTAATCTTGAATATATAGAAATCCTTGAGCGATGCTGTGCTGGTCTGGCATTGAAACCTATCGGCGGCGAGATGGCCGACACAACTTTCCCATCAAAGGTCATTGAGTTTGCGGAAGCTGGGCTATTGGTGATAAGTACGGATATCAGTGATGTCCGTAAAGTTTTGGGGGAGGGTGCCTTATACTTAGGATCAAATGATCCGAAAGAGCTAGCAGATATATTGAAGCTGGTTGTCGATGACACGGATTTAGGCCGAAGTTGTGCTGAGAAAGGTAGCTTGATTGTCCTTGAGCGTTGTTCACCTTTGTCGGCTGGTCAGGCGGTCCTTGATTTCATTACTGGGGAGATATCATGACTCAACCCCGTTCTTTCATCACTTGGCAACCAGTTTTGACTGATCATCAGGCTTATACTTATGAGGAGCTTTCCCAACAAGCAAAGTCTCCTTTGTTAGCTTATGTCTTGACACTTGAGGATAATACTCGTCGTTCTCAAGGTTGGCTTGATACTCAAGTCGGGTCTATAGATAGAAGATTAATCCCACAAAAAAAATGGATGCAATATTGTTACAGGCATATGCGTGAGCATCAAAGGGATGTTCATATATTTGGAAGTGCCTTCCAAAGTATTAAGATGATTTACTGTTTGTTACTGGCAATTTGGTTCAAGGTCGAATTTTATCTCGTGTCCGAACCATACTCACCTATTTCTCTTGGCTATTTTTCTGAAGATAAGTTTGCTATTGCAAATATTAAAGCTAGAGCACGACCTTATATCTACAGGCTTTATGCCTTAGTGCTTAATCGTTGGGTTTCAGGGGTGTTTGCAATATCAAAAAAAGCAATTATTCAATACACTAAAGCCGGTATCTCTAGTGATAAAATATTTCCATTTGGCTATTTTATACCTTCATTGAAGTCTGATTCTCCAGGGCCGTCAGGGGTATATTCAAAGAATGAAAAACTTCGAATTGTTTTTGTGGGAGCCTTGATTGCAAGAAAAGGGTTGGACTTGCTAATAGATGCTGTTAGCAGCTTAGGTGATCGTGTTGTGCTTGATGTCTATGGTTCAGGGGAGCCACGACTTTACAATATTGATGGTGTGACGGTTAGGTACTGTGGAGTAATTCCTTTTGGCTCCGCTCAAGAAGTGATTGCACGATATGATGTTTTGGTACTACCGAGTAGGCACGATGGCTGGGGAGTTGTCGTGAATGAGGCTATATGCGCTGGCGTTCCTGTAATTTGTAGTGATCAAGTTGGAGCAAGTGTTATTTTAGAGCGTTTTACTGCTGGTATGATTTTTAATATTCAAGAGCCTCATTCACTTAAAAAAACGCTTGAGGTTTTTTTACAGGACTCACAGCTCTCTCAAGAGCTAACCTCTGCTACAAATGTCGCGGCTATCGCAATTCAACCTGATGTTGCTGCAGGTTACATGCTGTCTATAATGCAGGTAAAGGGTTTAAAGCGAAAAGAAGTTTCTTCGCCCTGGTATTTGGAGTAGTTTTTTATGAGCGTAAAGAACGTTCGTTTACATCTAACAAATATTGCGGGATTGGGGGCAGTGCAATTGCTGAAGTCGTTGCTACCAGCACTTGAGCAATGTGAAAGTATCAGACTTAAGGAACTCTATCTTCCAAGTGTTGGAGAGCTTTCTGAGTATGTGGTCGATGATAACTCTATAAATAAATTCTACTATAGAAGGTATCTCCCGAATTCGATTTCTCGTTTTTTGGAATGTGTATTCTTCGGTAGACGCTTTGGTGGAGACACTCCTCTTTTGGTTATGGGGGATCTGCCTATTCGTTGTAGTGCAAAACAAACAGTTTTTGTGCAAAATTCGCACTTGTTAGTTCCTGATAAGATTAGTTGGAATAAATCAAGTCTAAAGTTTTTGGTTTTTCGGTGGATATTTTCTCTTAACATAAGATATGCACAAGCATTTATAGTCCAGACAGCGCTAATGCGTGATGCTCTTATTAAATCTTATCCTTCGTTAAGAGCACGAGTACATGTTGTACCTCAACCTGTACCTAACTGGCTTCTTAACGCAGGAGTAGTGCGTGGGGGACGAGTCGTGGCAACTGATGCTCCGTTACGTTTGTTTTATCCAGCTGCCGACTATCCACATAAAAATCATAAACTACTGGATAGTATACAAGCTAATAGTGCATCACAGTGGCCAGTCGAGAGCCTTGAGTTAACCATTGAGCAAGAGGCTCACCCTGCTAAGGATATTTCCTGGATTCATTGCTGTGGGCGGCTATCGTCGCAGAGAATGTTAGACTCTTATAATCTTGCTGATGCTCTTTTGTTTTTGTCTAAAGATGAAAGCTATGGTTTTCCGCTTGTTGAAGCGATGTTTATTGGCATTCCTATAGTTTGTCCCGATCTTGAATACGCCAGAGCCCTGTGTGGAGATCAGGCTATATATTTTGTGGTTGATGATGTCGAGTCTTTGAGATGTGCAGTTGATGAGTTACATAGAAAGCTATCTACTGGGTATTGGCCCGATTGGAGCGAGCAATTGAAGATGATTCCAAAAGATTGGGAGTCTGTTGGGCGAAGAATTCTAGAAATTGCTGTTGAAAAATAAATTACTGCTATGATTTTAATTTAGTTGAAGAGAAAATCTATGTTAGTTCCGATAATTATGGCAGGTGGTTCGGGCTCTCGTCTATGGCCGCTCTCCCGCCAGCTAAATCCTAAGCAGTTCCTGTGTTTGGCAGATGCTGAAATGTCCATGTTGCAAGCGACTATCGCTCGCTTGAACGGTTTGGAAACGGCTACGCCACGCGTGATTTGTAATGAAGATCACCGTTTTCTGGCAGCCGAACAGTTAAGGCAACAAGGTCTAGAAAAGTTTAATATTCTATTGGAGCCCGCTGGTCGGAATACCGCACCTGCAGTTGCGTTAGTTGCAATTCAAGAATGTTTGAATGGTCAAGATCCTATATTGCTTGTTTTGGCGGCTGATCATTTAATTAATGATGTTGTAGCCTTTCAATCCTGTATTCATAAAGCACTGCCATTAGCTATTGATGGAAAGTTGGTTACCTTTGGCATTAACCCTACTCATCCTGAAACAGGCTATGGTTACATCCAGAAGGGTGCAGGCTTAGAAAGTGGTGGTTTTGAAGTGGCTCGATTTGTCGAGAAACCACCTCAGGAATTGGCTAACTCGTATTTGGAGAGTGGCTGTTATCTCTGGAATAGTGGCATGTTCATGTTTCGTGCCAGCCGTTATTTGTGTGAGCTAGAGCATTTCCGCCCTGACATCCTGAGCGCTTGTCGTGAAGCTTTGTGCAAGGGGGAGCAGGACATGAATTTCACTCGGGTGGGACGTGATGAGTTTGAAAAATGTCCAGATGAGTCGATTGACTATGCGGTGATGGAAAAAACGAAAGATGCAGTTGTTGTGCCAATGGATGCTGGCTGGAGTGATATTGGTTCTTGGGCCGCATTATGGGATGTAGGAGATAAGGATTCTCAGGGAAATATTTGCCGTGGTGATGTAATAGTAGAAGGCTCTACTAATAACTATATCTATTCTGGAAGTCGTTTGGTTAGTACTGTTGGAGTCGATAATCTAATCGTTGTAGAGACCAAGGACGCGGTTCTGATTGCTCATAAAGAGCATGTTCAAGAAGTAAAGAAAATTGTTGAAAAGCTAAAGTCCTCTGGTCGTTCCGAATATAAGAATCATCGGGAAGTATATCGACCTTGGGGTGTCTATGATTCTATAGACAATGGTGCTCGCTATCAGGTCAAGCGTATTACGGTTAATCCTGGTGCTAAATTGTCATTGCAAATGCATCATCATCGAGCGGAGCATTGGGTTGTTGTTAGTGGTACAGCAAAAGTTACTAATGGTGATAAAGTTTATCTAGTTGCAGAAAATCAATCTACTTATATCCCTATAGGGCAAATGCATACTCTTGAAAATCCAGGTGTAATTCCATTAGAGCTGATTGAGGTACAGTCTGGTTCCTATCTTGGGGAGGATGATATTGTAAGGTTTGAAGATTTGTATGGCCGTGTCTAAGAGGTGTGCTTGAAAATCTCTATTGTTACCGTTTGTTATAATAGTTCTTCTACTATTAAAGATACTATTGAGTCGGTTTTGTCTCAAGATTATGTCGATGTTGAATATATAGTTGTGGATGGTGGTTCTAATGATGGAACTATCGATATAGTCAAATCTTACGGAAATAAAATAAGTACTTTTGTAACAGAAAAAGATAACGGGATCTACGATGCGATGAACAAAGGTGTCGCTTTAGCTACTGGCGATATCGTAGGGATATTGAATTCAGACGATTTTTACGAAAGTGAAAGCATATTGTCTTATGTGGTTGGTGCATTTGATAAAAAACCAGAAGTTGATATTGTTTTTGGCGATGTTGTTTTTGTTGAACCGTCCGACCTAAAGAAAGTTACGCGGTTTTATCGTGCTAATAGATTTTCTGTATGGCGATTGCGTTTTGGCTGGATGCCTCCTCATCCTGCTACTTTTATTCGTAAATCTGCATATGAAAAGGTTGGTGCTTATTCGCTTAAATACAAAATTGCTGCTGACTACGAAATGTTCGTTCGTCAGCTTTATGTACATGGTTTGAAGTATTTATATATTAATAAAGTCCTTGTGCGTATGCGCTCGGGCGGTGTTAGTACTTCTGGGTTTAAGAGTAGTTTGAGGCTTAATTTAGAGATAGTGACTGCTTGCAGGAACAATGGTTTGTATACGAATATATTTATGGTGCTTTTAAAGCTCCCCTTCAAACTGTATGAGTTGTTCCGTAAGCCTAGGAGTATGAGGTAATGATGCATGTGTTTCTAACTGGGGCAAGTGGTTTTGTCGGAGGGGCAGTTTTACAGCGCTTAGCTTCACTTAATGATATTAAAGTTACCGCCGCTGTTCGTAAATCTAGTTCTCCTTTGCAATGTGCTGTACATGATGTCGTTAATTTAGAAACTGAAAACGTCTCGCTGCTTGGTGTTGATGTTGTCATCCATACTGCTGCAAGGGTTCATGTAATGGATGAGTATTCGCCCAATGCTTTGTCCGAATACCGTAAGGTGAATACCGAGTGGACATTAAATTTGGCGCGGGAGGCATTGGCGAGTGGAGTTAAAAGATTTATTTTTTTAAGTTCAATCAAGGTCAATGGTGAAGTTACAAGCTCCGATCGACCATTTCGTGCCGATGACGAGCCTGCGCCTTCTGATTATTATGGAATCTCGAAGCTTGAGGCGGAACAGGGTTTACTGGAGATAGCCGCTGATTCAGAAATGGATGTTGTGATTATCAGGCCTGTTTTAGTTTATGGTGATGGAGTAAAAGCTAACTTTTATAATATGATCTCCTGGTTAGATCGCGGAATTCCATTACCTTTTGGCAGGCTGGTGAATAAACGTAGTTTTGTTGCATTGGATAATTTGGTTGATTTGATTTTTACTTGTATGAATCACCCTGATGCATCTAATCAAGTATTTCTTGTCAGTGATGATGAAGATTTAACTGCGACTCAGCTTTTTCAACGTGTTGGAAGGGCTTTGGGGCGTAATACTTGGTTGCTGCCAGTTCCTACGTTTTTACTACGTGCGATTTTTCAGGTTCTTGGTAAAAAGTCTCAGGCTCAGCGTCTTCTTGGTTCTTTGCAAGTTGATGTCGAAAAAACTAGGAAGGTTCTTGGATGGCAACCGGTGATTGGGGTTGACGAGGCATTGAGAAAAACGGTTGATGGGTTCAAGCGTAGAAAATAATTAAATCAGTTGTAGAGCTTGAATTAAGTGCTTTTTACGTGGAATTGCTTCTGTCGTTACTAATGGATTTGCAAGTTTTAATGGCGGGGTTTGTTTTTTATCTTTTTAGTCATATTTTTGTTTTTTTGAGGATGGTTGAAGATAGTCAATATCTGCTTTTTTTGGTTTTATGCGAGTAAGATAACGCGTTGCAGACGGTCTACTTGATCTTGAAGTTGGCTGTCTTAGGAGTATTAGTCGCTGAATATCGATTTTTTGTGAGTTGTTTTTTGAGGCTATAGTGCTAAAAATGTTTTTTAGCTCATTGGTCGCTGGTATAGGTTTCGCCATTTTTGTCTAGTCGTGTAAAATCAAAGACCACTCCTGGCCATCGATGTAGCTTTATCAGGTATTGGTAATGTTTCGGGGAAACTCATGATTGTTGTTTTTTTTGTGGCGGTTCTCGTCTGTTCGCTGCTTTTGACCGGATCTCTACGTAGATATGCTATCGCTCGCAGTTTGATCGACATACCTAATGAGCGAAGTTCTCATTTGTTGCCAACACCTCGCGGTGGTGGGGTGGCTATTGTCGTGAGTTATCTGGCAGCTCTGCCTCTACTAGCTTTGGAAGGCTTTGCGGCTTGGCCTAGCGTTATAAGTTTGGTAGGCGCCGGAACGCTGATTGCCATGGTTGGATTCCTTGATGATCATGGGCATATCGCTGCCAGATGGAGATTACTTGCCCATTTTTCTGGGGCGGGTTGGGCCTTGTGTTGGCTGCAGGTGGTCCCCTCCGTTGATGTATTTGGCGTTGTTCTTGATCTGGGGTGGGTAGGATATTTATTGGCTGCCGTCTATCTTGTCTGGTTGCTTAATCTCTATAACTTCATGGACGGAATTGACGGGATTGCCAGTATTGAGGCAGTGAGTGTTTGTATTGGCGCTTGCTTGGTTTATTGGTTGAGTGGAGAAAACGAGCTCGTTTCAACTCCTTTATTGTTAATTGCTGCTGTATCAGGGTTTCTGTACTGGAACTTCCCTCCCGCACGTATTTTCATGGGGGATGCAGGCAGTGGTTTCTTGGGATTGATCCTTGGGATTCTGTCTCTTCAGGCAGCATTGGTATCCCCTCATCTAATATGGGTTTGGCTAATTCTGCTCGGCGTTTTTATTGTAGATGCGACGTTCACGCTGCTCCGCCGTTTTATTCGTGGAGATAAGATCTACGAAGCGCACCGTAGTCACGCTTATCAATATGCATCTCGTCATTTTAAAGGTCATTTACCCGTTACTCTTGCTATTGCTACTATAAATACTCTTTGGTTACTACCTATTGCCATATGCGTAGGTGTATTCGGGCTGGATGGAATATTAGGTCTTGTGATTGCTTATTTTCCTTTGGTTTTTCTTGCCGTAAAATTTAATGCGGGAGCTACAGAGAAATCCAGTTGACTTGATATGTGCCTTCTAGATGGTTGATTTTTGTTGTGCATTATTCTTGGGCTGGTTTTTGAGGGATTGAGGTGAAGTTAAGATATGGAAAAGATACGGTCATTTTTATTGAGTCGTTCTCGTAGAAAAAAACGTGTGCTCCAGGTGGTTGTTGACGTTTTTCTGGTGTGGGCTGCGTTGTGGATGGCTTTCGTTGTTAGGCTGGGGTTTGAAGAGTTAGATAACCTTTTTTTTCTTCATCTTTGGCTGTTCATAAGTGCACCGATAATTGCTATTCCTCTATTTGTTCGGTTTGGAATGTATCGGGCCGTCATGCGTTACTTTGGTAATGATGCTCTTATTACGATTGTAAAGGCGGTAACTTTATCTGCTTTGATTCTTTCATTGGTTGTTTATCTTTATAGCAATCACCAGGTCGTGGTTCCACGTTCAATCGTGTTCAACTACTGGTGGTTGAGTCTAGTGATGATTGGTGGTTTAAGATTGGCTATGCGCCAATATTTTCTCGGTGATTGGTTCACGACCGCACAGCACGTACCATTCACCAACCGGGATGATGGTTTACCCAAGGTAGCTATCTATGGCGCTGGTTCGGCAGGTAATCAGCTAGTTGCAGCGCTACGATTGGGACGTTTCATGCGTCCAGTTGCATTTATCGATGATGACGACAGTATTGCCGATCGGATGATTGCTGGTTTGCAGGTATACAAGCCCAAGCACTTGCAACAGATGATAGACGAAACGGGAGCAGAAGAAATACTTCTAGCGATTCCCTCATCTACTCGTAGTCGTCGTAGAGAGATTCTTGGTTTTCTTGAGGACTTTCCCCTTCATGTTCGAAGTGTTCCTGGCTTTATGGATTTGGCCAGTGGGCGAGTGAAGGTTGATGACATTCAAGAAGTGGACATTGCGGACTTGCTTGGGCGTGACTCTGTACCTGCTCAAGGCGATTTGTTGGCGCACTGTATAAAAGGGAAAACTATTCTGGTGACAGGTGCCGGCGGATCTATTGGATCTGAGCTTTGCCGACAGATTTTGTCCTTGGGCCCCACTGCTCTGATTCTGCTCGATCATAGCGAGTTCAATCTCTACAGTATTTTGTCTGAGCTTGAACTGCGTGTGTCGCGGGAGGCTCGTATTGTAAAATTGCTCCCTATTCTAGGCTCCGTGCGTAATTACGAAAAGCTGTTATCTGTCATGAAAACCTGGAGTGTCGAGACGGTTTATCATGCTGCTGCTTATAAGCATGTACCGATGGTTGAGCATAATATTGCTGAAGGTGTACTTAATAATGTGATGGGTACGCTCAACACGGCGCAGGCCGCTTTGCAATCCGGTGTGGCTAATTTTGTACTGATTTCTACTGATAAGGCTGTTCGCCCAACTAACGTAATGGGGAGTACCAAGCGTTTGGCGGAACTTACTCTGCAGGCGTTGAGCAAAGAAGTCGCGCCAGTGTTATTCAATGACTCTTCAAATATTTCAAGGGTAAATAAAACCCGTTTCACCATGGTGCGTTTCGGTAATGTATTGGGCTCTTCAGGCTCAGTCATTCCACTGTTTCGCAAACAGATCAAATCAGGTGGTCCGCTGACGGTCACTCATCCGAAGATTACGCGCTATTTCATGACTATTCCGGAAGCTGCTCAGCTGGTTATCCAGGCTGGATCGATGGGGCAGGGCGGTGATGTTTTTGTGCTGGATATGGGTGAGCCGGTGAAAATCGTCGAGTTGGCGGAAAAGATGATTCATCTCTCCGGGCTGAGCATACGCTCGGAAAAAAATCCTCATGGCGATATCGCTATCGAGTTTACCGGCCTTCGTCCTGGTGAAAAGCTTTACGAAGAGTTGCTGATTGGCGACAACGTAGTGGCGACTCAACACCCAATGATCATGAGCGCCAATGAGGATCATCTGTCTTGGGATGTGCTTAAGGCCAAGCTCAGCGAACTCCTTGCAGCGCTTGAGTTAGATGATTATGCAAGAGTTCGACAACTGCTTCGTGAGACGGTGAGTGGTTATACCCCGGACGGTGAAATCGTCGACTGGGTTTATCAACAGCGGCGTCTCAAACCTTGAATCTACACAACCGGTAACCCTCCTGCTTTTGACTTGCCTGCGGCATCACCTAGGTTTGGAAGGCAGCTTCGGAAAAGCTGTTTTCCTTACTCGATGTCATGGAGCGTCACTATGCGTAACTCTTATCTCTCCTCGCTGATCTTTGCCGTTCTAGCCAGCCTTTCGCTTGCAGCTCAAGCAGCGCCTGCTGTCAAGGCGCAGACTGTTGCTCCTGAGGCAGTGGAGCAGGCAACGCCTCAAGTCAGCAAAATCAACCTCAATACCGCCGATATGGCTGTCCTGCAGCGCGAGCTATTTGGAATTGGCGAGGCCAAGGCCAAGGCGATTGTCGCTTATCGTGAAGAGAATGGTCCCTTTGCTTCGGTGGATGAACTGCTTGAGGTCAAGGGTATCGGCAAGACTATCCTGGAGCGCAATCGAGACAAGCTCGTCGTCAACTGACTTGATCAAGTAGCAATCGAAGGTCGGTCAGTGACCGGCCTTCTGTATTTCGGGCGGGTTTGGTGCCTAGCCATGAATCTCAATCAACAGGCAATTTTTTCATGGTGCTGCAAGAGTATTGTGCATGTAATATTTTTCGCTCTCCGGATGTTCCAATCGGAGGCGTCCATTACTTTCAAGATTGTCAGGAGCGGCCGCGACGAGTTTTTTCGCGGTCGGGCGCAGGGCGATCATCAAAATTGTCTCAGTGGTCGCGTTAATCCCGGAGCGTTTCAATGCGACTTACAGTGCCGCCAAGGCTTACGTGCTAAGCCTGACTCAGTCACTGCCGGCTGAGTTGAAAGGCAATGACGTTCAGGCTCAGGGGAGCTTGCCTGGCGTTACTTGTACCGAGATCTGGGAGCGTTCAGGCTTGGAGGCTAAGGCCATCCCCCTAGAGATGGTGATTGAGGCGACTGAGATGGTGGACGCGGCATTGAGTGGTTTCGACCAGAGAGAGTTGATCACGCTACCTTCGTTTCCCGCTCCGGCGGACTGGCAAGCACTGGTCGCCGCGCGCCTGGCCTTGGGGCCCAATCTTTCCAGGAACAGTGCCGCCGCGCGTTCCAATTAAGGCGGCCCATGGAGCGGGTTGTATTATTCCTGCTCCTGTTTCTTCAGGCCCTCACTGACGACTTCCAGTATCTGTACCGCCAGTTCAGGACTTTCCACGCTGCGCGAGAGCATCAACGCTCCCACCAGGGTCGACATGATCATCAGGCTGCGTTGCGCCTTATTTTCACCTTCCAGAGTCGCTTCCACTTGGGCAAGTCTGGCATTGAGCACTGCATCGGTGGTGGGGCTGGGTTGGCCGCGCTGGCCGAGTTCCGAGCTCATGGTTGGTAGTGGGCAACCTTGATGGGGTGAGCTGCGATGCCACTCGGAAAGGTAGTTGTCGATAAACGCCTGCAAGGGCTGTTCTTGTGCGAACAGAGTTGCGCAGTGGGCGTCCAGGTCTTGGGCAGCTGCGCAAAGGGCTTCTTCTACCAGCTCATCCTTGGACTTGAAGTGGGAGTAGAAACCGCCATGGGTCAGGCCCAGTGCCTTCATCAGTGGTTGTAATCCCGTTCCCCCTATTCCATCACGACGAAAACGTTCCGAAGCTTCTTTGATAATGCGTTGATGTGTCTGGGCTTTATGGTCTGCTGAATAACGCATTTGAGAAACCTCCACAACTAGAGCGCTATTTTAACCAAGGATCATCAGATCACGCCCCTACTTATCAGTGGGTGTTTTGCGTATTTACAGCGTTCCGACAGGTAGGGCGAGTGTTTGCAGGACCCTCAGGAATTGGCACGATAAGTGATTAAAGTTTGATCACGAATTGTTGAACAATCTCGAGGTGTTGCCATGAGCAACGGTTTATCCCTTGCGGACCAGATCAGGGTGGAACTGCGTGCCGACATTATCGGTGGTCGCCTGTTGCCTGGCATGCCGTTGGTAGAGAGCGAGCTGGTCAACACCTACAACGCTTCGCGCAACACCATACGTGAAGCGTTGCACGGCTTGGGCCAGGAGGGGTTGACCCACTATGTCCGTTATAAAGGCGTGGTGGTCAGACGCCTGAGCAGCGATGAGGTAAAGGATCTGTTCCGAGTACGTCGGACTCTGGAGTTGCAGGCGATCGCCAGTGCAAAGCCGCTGAGCGAGTGCCAGGCTGATCGTATGCTCGACGCCATCGAGGCGGCCCAATTGGCCCGAGATCGCGAGGACTGGCGTGCTGTCGGGACCCATGGTTTGCGCTTTCATCAGCAGGTGGTAAGGCTACTGGACTCTTCCTTGTTCGATGAATTTTTCACCAATGTAGTCGCGCAATTGCGTCTGGTGTTTTGCGCCGCGCCGGATGAAGCGTTGTTCCAGGCGCCCTGGCTGGTTCGTGACCGGCAGATTCACCAATGGCTGGTGGAGGGTGACAAAGCCCGCGCCGGCGAGGCAATGGAGGCATATCTGGACGACTCCGAGCGCCTGCTGCTGAACATGTTCAGTCAATCCTTGCGTCACTGAGTGAGGGCGATACCCATGTACAAAGACTATCCAGCGGCTTATCAGGTCAGCAAAGGCTCGGCGCTGCAGGTGGATACGACCTTTTATGAACGTATCCGTGATAACCGGGCACAACGTACGCTGATCGAGCAGTTCGAGGTGCCGATTCGTACGGGCCGGGCCTGGAAGGTGCCCGCCGGTCATGTGTTTCGAGTGACCACACCCGTAGGCCCGCAAGTGGGAGACTTCAACGTCTGGAATGCCAATGACCCGCGAGAACGCCTATGGGCTGCACGTACCCGGCAGTTGCAGGGCGCCCATGTCAGCACCCATGACCGGCTCTGGTCGAACCTGCCTTTCTTGCGGCCGCTGGTCACGATCACCGATGACAGCCTGGCGAATTATGGTATCGACGAGCATGGCGGGCGCCTGCACGATTTATTGGGTACCCGTTGCGATCCCTATGTGAACCGAATGCTCACAGGCGAGGATTTTCATCATCACTGTCACTCCAATCTGACACGGGCGGTTCTGCCCCATGGCCTCACCGAATTCGACGTGCATGACGTATTGAATATCTTTCAGTGCACCGGCCTTAATCATGACGACATGTATTTCATGAAGGCCTGTCCGGCGCAAAAGGGCGACTATCTGGAGTTTTTTGCCGAAATCGACCTGCTGTGTGCACTGTCGACCTGCCCGGGGGGCGATCTGTCCTTGCCGATGTGGGGCCCCGAGGCTCAGGACCCCTTGAGTGTTTGCCGGCCACTGGGAGTGGAGATCTATCGTCTCGAAGAGTCACTGCTTGAAGGCTGGAGCCAGCCGGAGCGGGCGGCCTACAAAGGTCAGCACGGCTTGCACATCGCCAAGGCCGAATGGGAAAAGTAGGGCCTTGAGCAGTCCCTTCAATGCAGGACGAAAGGGCTGATGGGATTAACGATCCTGCGCTTCTTTGGCATCCATTTCTGCGTTGCGTTCGGCTACGCGTTTACGTTGCTCATCAGTCAGTTCCACCTTGTGGGCGGTGTCGCGCAGCATCATCAAGCCGCCGACGATCGAACCGATAGCAACCACCAGAATCAACCAGGCATACCAGGGCATAGGGCTCTCCTTGAACGGCAGTTTCCCGAGGACGAAGGTTCGCCCTCGGGACTGCCTGTAATGCTTTGAGTTAAAGCGTTTCGCACTGGTTCCATTGTATGCCTGATTGTTCTGGCTAGTAGTGCCCGATGCTTACAGACCGGTGAGCATGGCATCCGCCGGGGCATCGGCCCGCAGTTGTGCGGTGAGCTGAAAGTAAATGAAACCCAGCACCATGAAGCCGAGGAAGATCAGGCCAATCAGCGCGTTGAACCAGGCCATGGCCACCAGGCACACCAGCGCCAGTGCCAGTGCGATGGCGGGTACCAGCGGGTAGCCCGGGGCGCGGAAGCTGCGTGGCAGGTCCGGTTCGGTCCGGCGCAGTTTGAACAGGCTGAGCATGCTCATGATGTACATCACGATGGCGCCGAATACCGCCATGGTGATCATTGCGGCGGTCAGGGTCATGCCGCCCAGGTTGATCAGGCCATCGCTGTAGATCGCGGCGATACCGATCAGGCCGCCGGCGATGATCGCCCGGTGTGGCGTCTGGAAACGTGACAGCCTGGCCAGGGATGCTGGCAGATAGCCGGCACGAGCCAGGGCAAAGAACTGCCGCGAATAGCCGAGGATGATCCCGTGGAAGCTGGCCACGAGGCCAAACAGGCCGATCCACACCAGCATGTGCAGCCAGCCGGAACTGTCGCCCACCACGGCTTTCATCGCCTGTGGCAACGGGTCGTTGATATTGGCCAGGGTGCGCCAGTCACCCACTCCGCCAGCGAAGAACATCACCCCCATGGCCAGCAGTACCAGGGTCAGAATGCCGCTGATGTAGGCCTTGGGAATGGTGCGTTTGGGGTCCTTGGCTTCTTCGGCGGCCATGGCCGCACCCTCGATGGCCAGGAAGAACCAGATGGCGAAGGGGATGGCGGCGAACATCCCGGCAATCGCAGGGGCTCCGAAGGTGTCGGCTCCGGCCCAGCCGTTGAGGGCGAAATTGCTGAAGCTGAAGGCCGGTGCTACCACGCCCATGAATACCAGTAGCTCTGCCACCGCCAGTACGCACACCACCAGTTCGAAGGTAGCCGCCAGTTTTACCCCGAGGATGTTCAGGCCCATGAAGACGAGGTAGGCCCCCACGGCGGCATGCTTGGGGTCCAGCGCCGGAAACTGCACATTCAGGTAGGCGCCAATGGCCAGGGCAATCGCCGGTGGCGCAAAGACGAATTCGATCAAAGTGGCCAACCCGGCAATCAAGCCGCCTTTCTCGCCAAAGGCGCGTCGGCTGTAGGCAAAGGGGCCTCCTGCATGGGGAATGGCCGTGGTCAGCTCGGTGAAACTGAATATAAAGCAGGTATACATGGTGGCGACCAGTAAAGAGGTCACGAGGAAACCAAGGGGTCCGGCCACGCCCCAGCCATAGCTCCAGCCGAAGTATTCCCCGGAAATCACCAGACCGACCGCGATACCCCATAAATGCAGCGTGCCCAGAGTGGGCTTGAGTTGTGTGTTCATCAGTTGCTCCCTGAACGGTTGGAAGTGCTCGGGACTGGCCTGTGCAGCGCCCATGCCAGTCTCGTGGCGACCGTCGTAAAGCCAGGAAAGCGGTCGTATCGAGGATGTTTTCCAGGTTTTTGTCGTCGATCGATATCAGTCTGGTGCATCCCGGTGCCTTCGATTGGGGCAGGGGGAGCATGGGGGCAGCCGCTGTCGTCTTCCAACTGCCCAGGTAAACGCCGCATAAAGCCAGTCTTTACGCTTTCTTTATGGGCCTCCCACCCCGTCGATCTCGTTCCTTTACAGGCACCCTGCGGACAATGGCTGCATTCGCGGCAATCGCCGTACCTCGGAGACATTCCATGAACATTCTGGACGCGGTGTCATTGCTGCTGGCAGTGGGCCTGTTCGTTTATCTACTGGTTGCGCTGCTGCGCGCGGATCGGAACTAGGAGCTGCGGTTATGCACAGTTATGACTATTGGCTGCTCCTCGCCTTCTTTGCCCTGGTGCTGCTGCCCGCGCCCTGGCTGGGACGTTTCTACTACAAGGTCATGGAAGGCCAGCGCACCTGGCTGACCCCGGTCCTGGGGCCGGTGGAGCGTGCGTGCTACCGGATTTCCGGGGTCGACCCACAAGACGAGCAGAGTTGGCAGAAATACACCCTGGCCTTGTTGGCCTTCAACCTGGCGGGGTTTGTCCTGCTGTTTGCCATCCTGCTGTTCCAGGGGTATCTGCCACTCAACCCGCAGAATCTTCCGGGACAGGAATGGACCCAGGCGTTCAACACCGCCGTCAGTTTCATGACCAATACCAACTGGCAGTCCTACAGTGGTGAGGCCTCCCTGAGCTACCTCAGCCAGATGGTCGGCCTGACCGTGCAGAACTTTGTCAGCGCTGCTACCGGGCTGACGGTGCTGGTTGCCTTGTGCCGCGGCATTGGCCGGCGTTCGGTGCGCACCCTGGGCAACTTCTGGGGCGACATGACCCGCGCGACTCTCTATGGCTTGCTGCCGCTGAGTCTGCTGCTGGCGTTGTTCCTGGTCTGGCAGGGCGTGCCCCAGACCTTTGCCCACTACGTGGATGCCCTGACCCTGCAAGGTAACGACCAGGTGATTCCGCTGGGCCCGGCGGCGAGCCAGATCGCCATCAAACAGTTGGGCACCAATGGTGGTGGCTTCTTCGGTGTCAACTCGGCTCACCCGTTCGAGAACCCCAGTGCCTGGAGCAACCTGTTCGAGCTGGTGTCGATCATCTTGATTCCCGTGGCCCTGGTGTTCACTTTCGGCCACTACGTCAAGGATCTGCGCCAGAGCCGCGCGATCATTGCCTGCATGTTTGCCCTGTTCCTGATTGGCGGTGCCACCTCGCTGTGGGCGGAGTATCAACCCAATCCGGCGTTGCAGAATGCTGCGGTGGAGCAGGCGGCACCTCTGGAAGGCAAGGAAGCGCGCTTGGGCACCACTGCCACGGTGCTCTGGTCGGTGACCACTACGGCCGCGTCCAATGGCTCGGTGAACGGCATGCATGACAGCCTGAATCCTCTGAGCGGCATGGTGGCGCTGATCAACATGATGGTGGGGGAGGTGATCTTCGGCGGTGTCGGCGCGGGTCTCTACGGCATGCTGTTGAACGTACTGATCGCGGTATTTCTCGCCGGGTTGATGATCGGTCGCACCCCGGAATACCTGGGCAAGAAGCTTCAGGCCAAGGAAGTGCAATTGCTGGTAGTGACCCTGATGGTCATGCCCATTGGCGTCCTCGTTCTCGGTGCCCTGGCCGCCAGCCTGCCTGGCCCGGCCGGAGCCATCAGCAATCCAGGGCCTCACGGTTTCAGCCAGTTGCTGTATGCCTACACCTCAGCCAGCGCCAACAACGGCTCGGCCTTCGGTGGCTTCAGTGCCAACACCCCCTTCCATAACCTGATGCTGGGCCTGGGCATGCTGATTGGACGTTTCGGCTACATCCTGCCGGTGCTGGCCCTGGCTGGCAGCCTGGGGCTGAAGAAGCCCGCCCCCATCGGCCAGAACAGCTTTCCCACTCACGGCCCGTTGTTCGTGGCCTTGTTGACCGTGACCATTTTGCTGGTGGGCGGCCTGACTTTCCTGCCGACCCTGGCGTTGGGCCCAATCGCTGAACACTTGAGCATGGGCTTCTGAGGACCTGATGATGAATATGCATGTTCCTGCCTCGAACAAGGCTGTTGACTCGGCCGCCAAGGCCAAGCGCACCCAGGCCGAATCTTCGAGTACCGCGATCTCTGCTCTGTGGCGCCCGGCGCTGATTCAGGCCTTCGTCAAGCTCGACCCTCGCCAGTTGCAACGTTCGCCGGTGATGTTGGTGGTGGAGTTGACGGCAATCCTGACCACTGTGCTGTGTTTCGTGCCGGATACCTCGGTATCGACGTTCGTCGCGGCACAGATAGCCCTCTGGCTGTGGTTTACCGTGCTTTTCGCCAACTTTGCCGAAGCTCTGGCAGAGGGCCGTGGCAAGGCCCGGGCCGACAGCCTCAAGGCCGGCAGCGAAGGCTTGAGTGCTCGCCGTCGCACCAGCGAGGGCACCTATCAGGTGGTGCCGGCGATCAACCTGCGCAAAGGCGATGTGGTGCGGGTTGAAGCCGGGGAAATGATCCCGGGGGACGGCGAGGTGATCGAGGGCATTGCCGCGGTCAATGAGGCGGCGATCACCGGTGAGTCGGCGCCAGTGATCCGCGAGTCCGGTGGCGATCGCTCAGCGGTGACCGGCAACACCCGGCTGGTTTCCGACTGGCTGCTGGTGCGCATCACCAGCAATCCCGGCGAGTCGACCCTGGATCGCATGATCGCCCTGGTGGAAGGTGCCAAGCGGCAGAAGACGCCCAACGAAGTGGCCCTGGATATCCTGCTGATCGGCCTGACCCTGATCTTCCTGCTGGTGGTGGTGACCCTGCAGCCCTTCGCCCACTTTGCCAATGGCAGCCTGCCGCTGGTGTTCCTGGTGGCGTTATTGGTGACCCTGATTCCCACCACCATCGGCGGCCTGCTGTCGGCCATCGGCATTGCCGGGATGGATCGTCTGGTACGCCTCAATGTGATCGCCAAATCCGGGCGTGCGGTGGAGGCCGCGGGGGATGTGCATGTGTTGTTGCTGGACAAGACCGGCACCATCACCTTCGGCAACCGTCGTTGCAGCGCCATTCATCCGGCTCCCGGCGTGAACGCTCGTGAGCTGGCCGAAGCAGCATTGCTGGCTTCACTGGCGGATGACACTGCCGAAGGCAAATCCATCGTCGAGTACTTGCGGGAGCTTTATCCACAACCTGAACCGGCTCCTGAAGTCTTGACCGCCGTGCCATTCAGTGCGGAAACCCGCCTGTCCGGCGTCGATTACCAGGGCCGGATCTATCGCAAGGGGGCGGTGGATTCGGTGCTGAACTTTGTTGGCCTCAAACGCAGCGACCTGGCGCCGGCCCTGTCCCGGGAAATCGACAAGATCGCCCAGAGCGGTGGTACTCCACTGCTGGTGTGCGGCGAAGGCCGGATGCTTGGGGCCATTCACCTCAAGGATGTGGTCAAGCCGGGTATCCGCGAGCGTTTCGCCGAGTTGCGCAAGCTGGGGATTCGCACTGTCATGGTGACCGGCGACAACCCGCTGACTGCTGCCGCCATCGCCGCTGAAGCCGGGGTCGACGACGTACTGGCCGAAGCCACGCCGGAAAAGAAACTGGCGCGCATCCGTCACGAGCAGAACGACGGACGCCTGGTGGCGATGTGCGGCGACGGTGCCAACGACGCCCCGGCGCTGGCCCAGGCCGATGTCGGCATGGCGATGAACGACGGCACTCAGGCGGCTCGCGAGGCGGCCAACATGGTCGACCTGGACAGTGATCCGACCAAGCTGCTGGATGTGGTGCAGATCGGCAAGGAGCTGCTGGTGACCCGTGGCGCCCTGACCACCTTTTCCATCGCCAACGATGTCGCCAAGTACTTCGCCATTCTGCCAGCGCTGTTCGCAGCGATTTATCCACAGCTGGGCGTGCTCAACATCATGCACCTGACCAGCCCGCAGAGCGCGATTCTCTCGGCGATCGTATTCAACGCCCTGATCATCGTGGTGCTGATCCCTCTGGCGTTGCGCGGGGTCACGGTCCAGGCCGCCAGTGCCGCCCACCTGCTGCGGCGCAACCTGCTGATCTACGGTGTGGGTGGGATCGTGGTGCCCTTTGTCGGGATCAAGCTGATCGACATGCTGCTGACCGCCTTGCACCTGGTGTAACTCGCCTGCGGCATTGAATGAATCGAGGATTGAGAAATGACTAGCGTATTGCGTCCGGCCTTGAGCCTGATTGTGTTGATGACTGTGATTACCGGCGTGGCCTATCCACTGGTGGTGACCGGTGTGGCCCAGGTGGCGTTCCCGGATCAGGCCAATGGCAGCCTGGTGCGTGATGCCCAGGGCAAGGTGCGTGGTTCGACCCTGATTGCCCAGGATTTTGTCGGTGATGCCTGGTTTCATCCACGCCCATCGGCAGGAGCCTTTGCCACGGTGTCCAGTGGTGCCAGCAACTTGGCGCCGAGCAACCCGGCCCTGGCCACGCGGGTGATCGACGATGCCCAAAAGCTCCAGGTGCCAGGTCAAGGGCCAGTGCCGCTGGCCTTGCTGACCACCTCCGGCAGCGGCCTTGATCCGCACTTGCCACCCGAGGCGATTGACTATCAACTAGCGCGGGTCGCGGCGGCGCGCAATCTGCCGGCGGCTAAGCTACAGGCGCTGGTGCAGGCACATATCGAGCGGCCGCTGGTGGGGCCGCCGGTGGTCAATGTACTGGCCCTGAACCAGGCCCTGGAGAATCTGTAAGCGCTGCCGTTCGTGCGGGTGACAGCGTCTAGCGTGCGGATTGAACCGATTGTTTTGTTGCAGAGAGATAACCCATGAGTGATTCCGGCCGCGCCGACGCGCTGCTTGCTGATCTGCCCCGGGATGGCCGCGGCCGGCTCAAGGTCTTTCTTGGCGCCGCTCCTGGCGTCGGCAAGACCTACGCCATGCTTCAGGCCGCCCACACGCAAATGCGCCAAGGGGTCAAGGTGCTCGCCGGGGTAGTGGAAACCCATGGTCGTGCCGAGACCGAAGCGCTGCTGAGCGGCTTGCCGCAGCAGCCCCTGGTGCGCTCGGAGTACCGTGGGGTGGTGCTCGAAGAGATGGACCTGGATGGTCTGTTGAAGGCCCGGCCCAAGCTGGTGCTGGTGGACGAACTGGCCCACAGCAATGCGCCGGGCAGCCGGCATGCCAAGCGTTGGCAGGATATCCAGGAGCTGCTGGCGGCGGGTATCGACGTGTTCACCACGGTCAACGTCCAGCACCTGGAGAGCCTCAACGATCAGGTGCGCGGCATTACTGGGGTCCAGGTCCGCGAGACGCTGCCCGACTGGGTGCTGCAGGAAGCCTATGAATTGCTGCTGGTGGACCTGCCGCCGCGGGAGCTCCTGGAGCGCCTGCGGGACGGCAAGGTCTATGTACCGGAGCAGGCGCGGGCGGCCATCGATGCCTTTTTCACCCAGACCAACCTCACCGCGCTGCGGGAGTTGGCGATGCAGACTGCTGCGGCCCAGGTGGATAACGACCTGGCCCTGGGCTATCGCCAGTTGGGGCAGGCGGCCCCGGCGGTGCGTGGGCGTTTGCTGGTGGGCATTGATGGCGATGCCCAGGCCGAGCGTCTGGTGCGTCATGCCAGTCGTGTGGCCCAGCGTCGGCATTTGCCCTGGAGCCTGGTGCATGTGGACAACGGCCGGCTGCGGGACGAGCAGTCGCGCCTGCGCTTGCAGGCGGCGCAGCAATTGGCTGAGCGCCTGGGCGGGGAGGTGGTTCTGCTGCGGGCTGGCGAGGTGGCCAAGACCCTGATCCAGCACGCCAGCGAACGCCGCGCCAGTCTGTTGCTGGTGGGGCAATCCAGCCGCCGCTGGCGTCGGCGCTGGTTTGGTGGTGGCCTGGCGGCGCGCCTCTTGCGTAATGCCGATGGCCTGGAAATCAATGTCCTGGACAGCGAGCCACAACCCCATCAGCCGGGTTTGCGAGCCAAGCATTCGCTGTTGTGGTTCGACTATGCCCTGGCGCTGTTGGCGACCGTGTTGGCCAGTGCCCTGGCCTGGGGGGTGGCCAGTGTGCTGCCGTTGCCGAACATTTCCCTGGTGTTTCTTGCCGCAGTGTTGCTGGTGGCCGTGCGCAGCAGCCTGGGGCCGGCCCTGGCTTGCGCGGCGCTGTCGTTCTTGAGCTATGACTTCCTGTTTATCCCGCCGAGTTTCTCTTTTGCCATCCAGCGTGAAGAGGATGTGCTGACTCTGCTGTTTTTCCTGCTCATGGCTGCGCTCACCGGCAACCTGGCGGCGCGCCAGCGGCGGCAGTTGCAGGCCCTGCGCGAGACCCAGGAGGAAACCGGTGAACTGTTGGACCTGTCACGCAAGCTCACCGCTGCCACTGACCGGCAAGCGGTGATCAGTGCCGCAGCCCAGCACCTGCATGGGCGTGATGAGTTGCGTATCTGCCTGCTTAATCGCGACGGGCAGGGGGGCTGGAAAGTCGAAACCGGTGGCTCGCCGCAGTTCTCCGAGGCTGAGCGTGCGGCGGCCGATTGGGCCTGGCAGCACGATCAGCCTGCGGGGCTGGGGACCGGGACCTTGCCCTTCGGGCGTTGGTGGTGGTGGCCATTATCGGTGGATGACGGCCCCTTGGGGTTGTTGGGTGTCTGTCCCAGGGAAGGCGAAGAGTTCAGTGGCCAGCGTCGCCGCCTGCTCACCGCCCTCAGCCAGCCCCTGGCCCAGGCGCTGGCTCGGGCGCGTTTGGCGGAGGATTTGGAGGCGGCGCGACTGCACGGTGAAACCGAACAGTTACGCAGTGCCTTGCTGGCCTCTGTGTCCCACGATCTGCGCACACCGCTGACTTCGATGCGCGGCAGCATCGACAGCCTGTTGGCGCTGGGGGAGGCGATTCCCCTGGAAGACCGGCGTGAACTCCTGGAAGGCACGCGGGATGAGGCCGAGCGCCTGGATCGCTACATCCAGAACCTCTTGGACATGACCCGGCTCGGCCATGGTGCGTTGAAACTGGCTCGCGACTGGGTCGCGCCTGGGGACATAGTCGGCAGCGCCCTGAACCGCCTGCGTGCGGTGCTGGCGCCGCTGCAGGTGAGCACCGAATTGCCACCGGACCTGCCGTTGCTCCATGTGCATGCCGCCCTGATCGAGCAGGCACTGGTCAATGTCCTGGAGAACGCCGCACGCTTTTCGCCAAACCAGGGTCGCCTGCAACTCAAGGTCAGTGCCGATGAGCATGAATTGAGCTTTGCCGTCAGCGATGAGGGCCCGGGGATTCCCGAAGAGGAGCGGGCGAAGATCTTCGACATGTTCTATACCGCTGCCCGTGGCGATCGGGGAGGGCAGGGAACGGGGCTGGGCCTGGCGATTTGCCAGGGCATGGTTGGTGCCCACGGCGGGCATATCAGTGTCGCCGATGGTATTGACGGCCATGGCACCTGCATCACCTTGCACTTGCCATTGCAAACCCAGCCGGAGCTTGAGCAGGATCTGTGAATACCTGTAGAACGCAGTCATACCTCGTAACGCAAGCGCTACCGGGATTACCGGAGCAGCCTTGCGCTACTCTTTTGCCTCTTATTTGTCTTGAATTGAACCCATGAGCCAGACCGCGACCATCCTGGTCATCGACGACGAGCCGCAGATCCGCAAGTTCCTGCGCATCAGCTTGGCGTCCCAAGGATACAAAGTGATTGAAGCCGGTACCGGTACCGAGGGCCTGGCCCAGGCGGCACTGAACAAGCCGGATCTGCTGGTGCTCGACCTGGGGCTTCCGGACATGGATGGCCAGCAGGTACTGCGCGAGTTTCGTGAGTGGTCGACGGTGCCCGTGCTGGTGCTTTCGGTGCGTGCCAGCGAGGTGCAGAAGGTCGAGGCCCTGGACGGTGGCGCCAACGATTACGTGACCAAGCCTTTCGGCATCCAGGAGTTCCTGGCACGCATCCGCGCCCTGTTGCGCCAGGCGCCGGTGGGGGAGGTGCAGGAAGCGGCGTTGCAAGTTGGGCCGCTGACGGTGGACCTGGCCTACCGTCGGGTACTGCTCGATGGCCAGGAAGTGGCCCTGACGCGCAAGGAGTACGCTGTGCTGGCGCAACTGGCACGACACCCCGGTCGGGTGATCACCCAACAGCAGCTGCTCAAGGACATCTGGGGGCCGACCCACACCGAGGACAGTCATTACCTGCGGATCGTGGTCGGGCATTTACGCCAGAAACTGGCGGATGATCCGACCCAACCACGGTTCATCGTCACCGAGGCGGGGGTTGGCTACCGTCTCTTGGGGAGCGAGCCCTGAGCCTTAGAGGGCTGGAATGTCGGGGCTTGCTATTGTTCCTGTTCGTAGCGGTCCAGGGTATCGCTGGCGATTTCACGACCCAGGGCGATCAGTTCCGGGGCCTTGTAGAACTCGAAGAACCGGCACACACGCTTGGGCACGTTGATCAATATGTCCGGTGGATAGCCGGCGATCTTGTATTGGGCCAGGGACGTCTGCATGACCTCGAAGCTCTGGTTCACCAGGTCCAGTAGCGAGGCCGGACCGACGTTGTCGATGATGAACGAACCGCTGGCGGACTTGGGCGCGCCGTCGGTTTCAGGCGCAGCAGCCGGTTGCTGGGATTCCGGTTCGGCACCTTCGACCCAGGGATTGATCTCGGCGGCTTGGTTCTTGAAGGCCTCCTGTTCCAGCAGCAATAGTTGTTCGGCCTGTTTACGCCGGAACGGCAGGTGCGAGCCCAGGGAGTTGATCAGGCTGTCAAAGCGGCTTTTGAACGCCGGGGGGCGCTGGATCACCGGTAACTGATAATGGCGCTGGTTGGTGGAGTTGAGGTTGACCGCGATGATCAGGTCGCAGTGGCTGGAGACCACTGGCACGATCGGCAGCGGGTTGAGCAGACCGCCGTCCACCAGCATGCGGTTACCCTGCATCACCGGGGTGAACAGGCTTGGGATGGCTGCGGACGCGCGCATGGCTTGATGCAGGCAGCCTTCCTGGAACCAGATTTCCTGTTGGTTGGTCAGGTCAGTGGCTACCGCGGTGTAGGGAATGCGCAGCTCTTCGATATTCACTTCACCGACGATCTTGCGGATCTGGCCGAAGACTTTCTCGCCGCGAATCGCCCCCAGGCGGAAACTCACGTCCACCAGGCGCAGTACATCAAGGTAATCCAGGCTTTCGATCCACTCCCGATACTCGGCGAGCTTGCCTGCGGCATAGATGCCGCCCACCACGGCGCCCATGGAGCAACCGGCGATGCAGGCGATGTCATACCCGCGTCTTTCGATCTCCTCGATGACCCCGATATGGGCGTACCCGCGAGCGCCTCCCGAGCCGAGGACCAATGCGACACGTTTGTTCATGATTCGTCCCTTCGCCAAACAGGTTGCAACAATGCACCCATAGCGGCCTGGGGTTCAATTGCTGATGTAAGGCCGGACCTGTCCGGTGTTTTTTCCTTGGGGGGCTCGGGCCGCGCGGCTATGCTCCTGCGGCTATATTTTCCAAGGGTTGCGTCAGGCACTTTTTTACGCGGCCATCGTCTTACCCTGTACGACTGTTTTCTTTTCTTGAGGTGTCATTGATGAAAGCCTGGATCTGCTTGCCCCTGATGGCATTGGTACTGACCGGTTGCGCAGGCAAGACCGCCTACCGGGACAGCTGTGGCACTCAGCTGGACGCCGCCTGGCGCGAGCTGGACCTGGCCAAGGCTGAAGGTTTCGCCGGCACTGTGAGTTATTCAAAGGCCTTGTCGTTGCTGACGGGGGCCAAGACTCAGCAGCAATTCGAAGCCTTTGAAGGGTGCACCAAGAAAGCCGAGAAGGCGCGCTTCTATATTCGTGAGTCCCGCGCCGGGCGCTGAGCCGCGCCAGCCGCTACGCTGAAGCGGTGAATCTCCACCCTGGACCCCAATGACATGGCGCAACGCCGTTCTTGGGCCTGGGGTGTCATTCTTGAGTCGGATAAGCCCACATCGGGCTTGTGAGCCGTATTGGGGAAAGCCTGATGTCTGCCTTGGTTGATCGATTGGTGGTTCAGATCCTGAGCCTGGAAGTGAGCTTGCTGGCTTGTCAGGCGCGGCTGGCTGCCGCCACTGATGCCGAGGCACTGCATGACTTGCGTATCACTGTGCGCCGCTTGCGCAGCTTGTTGCGTCCATTGCGCGGTTTGCCTGGTGTCGAGCAGTTGGAGGCTGCAGCCAGTGACGTGGGACAGCTGACGACGCCGATTCGTGACCGCGAAGTGTTGGCCGCTTATCTGTATCAGCATGGCCTGCATGCTGCCGCCGAGCGTCGTACCGCTCAGTTGCAAGGGGAGTATTCGGCGATCGCCGCCGGGCCGCCGTTGGCGCAGTTGTTTCTGGTACTGGATGCGTTTCCGCGGTTTCTACGGGCCTCCGAACGTCAGGGTCTGCTGCGTGGTTTACGAGGAAAGATTGAAAAACGCTTGTCCAAGCAGTGGAAAGCCCTGGGTGAGGCGTTGCGTGATCCCGCCCACGACCGGCATCGCCTGCGACTGTTGATCAAGCGTGTGCGCTACGCCGCCGATGCATACCCCGAACTGGATCGTTTGCCACCCCAAGCCATGAAACGCCTCAAGGCAGCCCAGGGGGCATTGGGGGATTGGCATGATTGCTGGCAATGGCTGGCTCAGGCCGAACAGCAGATGGACTTGCTGCCCTGTGTCGCCACCTGGCGTAAAACCATGCACAAGTCCCAGGCCCGCGCCGACCAGGTACTGGACAAGCTTCATGGCGATTGCTTCAGGAACTGACTACCGTTGTGCGGCTTATCTGTCCGCTGCTTTGGCCAGAATAGTGGCTGTGCGGCTCTGCGACGCTGGTTAAGATCCTTGAGTCAATTTTTTGCCCCTCGAGGTTTTCATGCGTTTTTACGATTTGCTTGAGGCCGTACGCGGCCAGCCCCAGGCGTTGACCATTCCGCCCGAGTGGGCTCAGGGGCGTGCCAGTTTTGGTGGCCTGGTGGTTGCCTTGCAGTACGAAGCGATGCGGGCCAAGGTCCCGCTGGACCGGCCGGTACGTTCCTTGGCGGTCACCTTTGTCGGCCCAGTGTCACCGGATGTACCGGTCAGTTTTGAAGTGGATGTGCTGCGCGAAGGCAAGGCTGTCAGCCAGGTGCTGGGACGCGTCATGCAGGACGGCCAAGTGGTGACCCTGGTGCAGGGCAGCTTTGGCGCTTCCCGCGAGTCTGTGGTCAGTGTCGGCGCACTTCCGGCGCCTGAGATGAAGCATTGGGAGGAGTGCCAGGAACTGCCCTACATCAAGGGCGTGACGCCGGAATTCATGCGTCATTTGGCAATGCGCTGGAGCATCGGCGGCATGCCCTTCACTGGCAACCGTTCCCGGGACATGGGGGGCTGGGTGCGCCTGCGGGGGGATGTCAAAGAGGAGCCGGTGACCGAGGCGCATATCCTGGCGCTGGTGGATGCCTGGCCGCCGGCCCTGTTGCCGCATTTGAACAAGCCAGCGGCGGGCAGCACCCTGACCTGGACTATCGAATTCGTCCAGCCGTTGTTGTCAATCAGCACCCTGGACTGGTGCAAGTACCGGGTGGAAATCGAGCATGCCCGTGATGGCTACGGGCACGCTGCCGCCGCGTTGTGGAGCCCTGAGGGGCAACTGATTGCCCTGAGTCGGCAGACGGTAACCATCTTCGCCTGATCCGTCAGTGACGGTGGCGTTGCCGCCAGGCACGCCACCAGGCACCGCTGAGGACAAAGCGTGGAAAGGTCACGAACTGCTCCATCAGCAGGCGTTGCACTGCATCTTTGCGATCGCTGAATGGTTCGCCGGCTTGTGCCTCCAGGCTATGGCCGTGACGCTGCAAACCGAGGGCAGCCAGCACTCCGAGCACGCCAATGGCCAGGCTCAGGAAACTCAGGGAGAACACTCCCGAAGCAATCAGCAGAAAACCGACAATGAACAGCGGGACGGCGATCAGGTGCAAAACCAGGTTGGTCGGATGCTGGTGGCTGTGCGGGTAGACGCGCCATTGCCAGGCGGGGAGGTTGGGGTGACGTTTGCCCATGATGATCATCCTTAGTGCTTGAAAACTCATGGACTAAGAATAGGGCGCAGTCGGTTTGGCGGCGAATCAAGGCTGGCTATCGGTTCGATAGCCAGTGGGGTGAGGGCAGGTGGCTGCTACGGGGTAGCGGCTCATGCTGGCGGATCAGAGCTTCAACTGGCCGATGGCCTTGCTCAATTCGCCGGCCAGGGTCGCCAGTTCACTGCTGGTCGTGGCGGAAGCAACGGTCTGTTGCACGGTGTTTTCGGTAACATCGCGAATGCTGACCACCGCTCTATTCATTTCTTCGGCCACCTGGCTCTGCTGTTCCGCGGCGACGGCGATCTGAGTGTTGCTTTCGCGCATCTGTGCCACCGCGCCGGTGATTTCCGCCAGTGCCGCCCCGGCTTCCTGTGCCTGTTGCACGCAGTCGTCGGCTTTGAACGAGCTTTCCTGCATGAAGTCCACCGCATCGCGGGTACCGGCTTGCAGGGCGGACACCATGCCGGTGATTTCGTCGGTCGAGGCCTGTACGCGTTTGGCCAGGTTGCGTACTTCATCTGCCACCACGGCAAAGCCGCGACCCATTTCGCCGGCTCGTGCGGCCTCAATGGCGGCGTTGAGCGCCAGCAGATTGGTTTGCTCGGCGATGCTGTGGATGACGTTGACCACGCCGTTGATTTTCTGGCTGTCCTCGGCGAGTTTCTGAATCATCTCGGCAGTTTGTTGCACGCCACTGGACAGCCCAGCGATGGATTTCTGCACTCGACCGACCACTTCATGGCCAGTGCCGGCCAGGGTGTCGGCAGTTTGCGACAGGTCACGAGTGGCACCTGCATGCTGGGCAATGTGGTAGACGGTGGCGGACATTTCGTTGATGGCGGTGGCGGCCTGATCGGTTTCGCTCTGCTGGCCGAGCATGCCGTGGCGTACATCATTCATGCTTGAGGCTAGGCGCGCGGCGCCCTGATCCAATTGGCGAGCGGTATTGGCCACGGTATTCACCACCCGTTGGTAGCCGGCCTGCATGGCGTTGAACGCGCTGGCCATCTGGCCCACCTCGTCCTTACAGGAGAGCGGTACGCGGGCAGACAGATCGCCGGTCTTCTCAACATGCAGCATGACGTCCTTGAGGGTATTGAGTTGGCTGAGGAGAAAGCGAATCAGCAACTGCGAGGCGCAGAGCATGGCGAACATCAGGATGAATACGGCCGCTGCATAGTTGGTGAAGCGGTCACTGAAGACCTGGGCCAGGCTTGGAGCGCGGGCCAGGACTGCAACCTGCTGGCCGTCGGCGCGATGGACGACTTCGGCGCCCAGCAACGGGTTGGTACCGAACAGCGGCATGTGGTTGATCTCGATCCAGCCGTTGGCGCCGTTCAGCTCGGGCAACGCCTGGTCGTTGAAACTGGGCGTCTGTCCCTGGGAGAAAGTCAGTAGGTGTTCATCGGTGGGCAGGGGCTGTCCTGCAGGCCAGGCATTGAGCAGCAGGGCCTGGCTATGGGCGGCGGCCTGGGCGGTCTGGCTACGTGCCTGCTGCTCCAGTTGCACGGCGTAAAGCACCAATAGCAAGGTGGTGACAAAGGCGACCGCATTGACCGCCCAGAATTTGTATTTCAACGAGATATTGCTAAGCCAGGCACCCATAGAAGGTTTTCTCTGATTGAGCGGAACAGTATTGGCAAGGTGCCATTATTGTGCCGTCATGATCTCGGAAAAATCTTGATATGAGTCAAGCAATCTCTGGCAAGCGGAAGAAAGCTCTGGAGCAGGCGGTGCTGTGGTTGGCCAGGTCTTTCGGGGTCTCTTCCCGGTGCTGTGCCACTTCCCTCAAGACCTCGGTCAGATAGGCCGGTTCGTTACGGCCGCTCTTCGGTTTTGGTCGCAGACTGCGCGGCAGCAGATAGGGAGCATCGCTTTCCAGCATCAGACGCCCGCGGGGAATGTTGCGTACCAGTGGGTGCAGGTGGGTACCCCGGCGTTCGTCGCAGATCCAGCCGGTGATGCCGATGTGCAGGTCAAGATCAAGGTAACTGAACAGCGCCCGTTGTTCACCGGTGAAACAATGCACCACGGCTGCTGGCAAACGGTCACGAAAGTCCCGCAGGATATCCAGCAGACGCTGATTGGCGTCGCGCTCGTGGAGGAACACCGGCAGTTGCAGCTCGGCCGCCAGGGACAAGTGTTCTTCCAGGACTTTTTCCTGTTGTGGGCGGGGGGAGAAGTCGCGATTGAAGTCCAGTCCGCATTCGCCCACTGCACGTACCCGTGGCTCGCTGAGCAATGCGCGCAAACGCCGCGAGCTGTCGGCATTCCAGTCGCTGGCAGCGTGAGGGTGCAGGCCCGCGGTGGCGAACAGTCGCTGCCCGTTGCTGTCCAGTTGCTGGCACAGTTCCAGGGCCTGTTCGCTACCTTCGACGCTGGTTCCGGTCAGGACCAATTGGCAGATCCCAGCCTCATAAGCACGATCGAGAACGGCTTGATGTTTTTCGGCAAAACAGGGATTGGTCAGGTTGACGCCGATATCGATGAGTTGCATGGTGCTATCTCCGCCTGCGGCCGGAAAGCATATCAGAGCTGTAGATTTATAAGAAAAACCAAGAACTACAACGAGTTAACGCTGTCTTTTGTTGCCGGAAGAACGTAGTGCTCAGGCTTTTTACTGCCATTGCGTTTGTCTTTCGCACCTTGCCAGTACTCATGGCGCTCTGTTTCTGTCGATCAATTCTTCAAAAAACGACGAAGGGTTGAACAGTATTCTTTGCGGAGAACGGATGACCCGACCCTCGATATTGCTCGCGCTGTGCCTGACGTTGCTACTGCCATTGCCGGCCATGGCGCGCTTGGCGGGGCCGTCGGAAACCCAGGCTGCGGGAAAGGTCCGCGACCTGGCGGAGATCCGCAGCAGTCGGGTTCTGCGGGTACTGGTCAACCAGAGCCGCAATAGTTCCGGTGAAGTCCAGGGCCAGGCCATTGGCGTCGAGTACCATCGTCTGCGCTCGTTCGAGCAGTATCTCAACGGCCATGCCCGTGACGGTCAGGAAATCAGCCTCAAGATCATTCCCAAAGCCAAGGATCAACTGCTTGGCGCCTTGCAGCGAGGAGAAGGGGATCTGGTGGCTCCCGGTGAGTTGTTGGAGGCTCAGCTAGGGCATGCGGTCAGTTCCAGCGATCCGATCGTCAGTAATGTTCCCTTACTGCTGGTGGGGATCAAGGGCGAGCGTCGTTATACGCGTATCGAACAGCTGTCCGGCAAGACTCTGACCCTGACCACTGGTAGCGCCGCAGGGGATGCGGTGAGTCAGATCAATCAGAAACTTGCGTTGCACAAGCTGGCGCCGATCAAGGTCGAGTGGGTGGACCCCAGTCTGGCGGTGGAAGATGTGCTGGAAATGGTCCAGGGCGGGATCTTCCACCTGACCATTGTCGAGCAGCCGATTGCCGAGCGTTGGAGCAAGATCCTGCCCAAGTTGCGTTTTGACAGGCAATTGAAGATCAGTGAGCCGGGAGAGGAGCACTGGTTTGTCCGGCGCGATGCCTCGATGTTGCGGGCAAGTATCGATCGTTTCCTCAAGACCTATAAGACTCCAGCGGACCAGGATGTAGCCTTCTTGCGTATCTATCGTCGCCAGTACCAGGTGCATTACCCCCTGGCTCGGGCCGATCGACAGCGCCTGGAAAAACTGCGGCCGGTGTTGCAGAAGCATGCGGGGGAGCAGGGTATGGACTGGCTGAATCTGGCGGCCCTGGCGTTCAAGGAGTCGGCCTTGCAGCCCAGCGCCAGGAGCGGCAGCGGCCCAACCGGGCTGATGCAGATCACGCCTTCGGCGGCGCAAAGGGTCGGGGTCAACAATATCCAGTCTCTGGACAACAATGTTCAGGCCGGTGCCAAGTACCTGGCGATGATCCGCCGTAAGTTCTTCTCCAGCCCCAAGCTTAACGAACGCGAGCGCATGGCGTTCGTCCTGGCGGCCTACAACATGGGCCCGGAACGGGTACAAGGAATGCGCAGCGAGGCCCGGCGCCGTGGACTGAATCCCAATCAATGGTTTTTCCAGGTTGAGCGTATTGCCATGGAGCAGGTGGGCATGGGCGCGGTCAGCTATGTTAATAGCGTCAATAAATACTATCTGGCCTTTGACCGTGAGCGAGGCTCTCTGGAGCCTCAGGAGCGAAAAGTTGCGTCTCGCAAATAATCGAAAAAACTGATTTTTATCTTGGGTTTTTTGCGCTTTTAGCATGATAAAAATTGATTAATATGGCGACCAACTTCCCCACCATACACAGGACTACAGAGCATGAGCACATTGATCAAAAACCTACTGAGTACTCGCGCTGGTTACGGCTTGAGCGTCTTGCGGATCTTCGTCGGTATCATCTTTGCGGCCCACGGTTCGCAGAAACTCTTTGGCTGGTTCGGGGGAGGCGGTCTGGCGGGAACGGCTCAGTGGATGGAAAGCATTGGTCTGGCTCCTGGGTATCTGATGGCGTTGTTGGCAGGTGGTACCGAGTTCTTCGCTGGTTTGGCGCTGGTCATTGGCTTGCTGGCGCGTCCGGCAGCTCTGGGCTTGTCCTTTACCTTGTTGGTGGCGATCTTCTCGGTGCATATCGGCAATGGTTTGTTCATGGCCAATAACGGCTATGAGTTCGCCCTGGCTCTGCTGGGCGGTACTGTCGCGGTCCTGTTCGAAGGTGCTGGCAAGTTGTCTGTGGATGCAGCAATAACCAAGTGATTTGACGAGCTCGATTCATCCGTCAAGTTGGTCTTCGGCGGCTCTGGATCAACTGCCAGGAAAATTTCCAAGGCCTGCCAATGCAGGCCTTTTTCGTTGTTGGGAAATCTTGACACTGACCTGCTGGCTTCTCTAGGATGCTGCTCATGCGCCGATTTAAACAGCTACTTGCGGGGCGCCAAGTGAGTCGAAAGATCACTGTTAGAAGCTATATTCTGGCTTCGAAATACCGCTAAAGCGCTGGTTCGGTGTTGCCTCTCACCTGCCCGGCAGAAACTTGAGGCAGAGACACAATACGATGAATGCACCACGCCCCCTTGTACGTCTTGCGCCGATCACGGCGAGTCTTTCCCAGCGCAACCCGAAAATCCTTCTTGGCGGCAAACATCAACCCACCTTGTTGCGTTACCTCGACGGCTGGCCACGGCGTTCCCCGGGCCCGGCGGCCTTTTTGATTCAGTTTGTTGAAGAGGGCGAGTCTCTGGCACGTTTTGCCAGCGATAGCTTTGATCTGGCGGTCATTCCGGCCCCCAGTGCAGCGGATGCTGCTGAAGTCATCAAGCAACTGACCCGCGTCGCTCGCCAAGGCCTGATCATTCGCCGCTAGTTGCATAGAGGTTTCGGCGGCGCTGTACAGTTTGTTGCTGAACTGCGCCGTATTCAGATTGTGGCCCCACCTAACAAGCACTGATTGGGACAGTCCCGGTTGCAGTTACTGCTGGTCATGAGTGAAGCGACAACGGGTTAATGTTCAAACTACGGCGTTACGTTTTGCCAGATCGGCCAGCGCCACGAGGTTGGAAATGTTGAAGCGCTTGAGCAAGCGAACCTTGTAGGTACTGACGGTCTTGTGGCTGATCAACAGAGCGTCGGCAATCTGCTGGTTGTTGAGGCCGCTTGCCAGGAGCTTCAGCACCGTGATCTCGCGATCGGTCAGGCGCGAGATCAACACGCTCTCCTGACTGGCGGCATTGGTGTTTTGCTGCAGGATATTGATGGTGTCTTCCGGGAAGTAGCTGTACCCGGACAGAATGGCTTTAACCGCATTGGCCAGCTCGTGAAGGTTTTCAGTCTTGCACAGAAATCCCGCGGCTCCCGCTTGCAGGCATCGCAGGGCGAAGTTCTTCGAGTCACTGGAAGTCAGAACTAGGGTTTTTACAAGCAGGTCCGCGGACTTGATATGGGCGATGACCGAAAAGCCGTCCAGGTTGGGAATACCCAGGTCGAGGATCAACAGGTCCGGCATGTGCTTTCGCACCAGTTGCACCGCGTCCGCACCGTTGTCGGCTTCGGCAACGATGGTGTGATGGTGGGGTTCCAGCACCGACCTGATGGCCAGTCGAATCAGAGGATGGTCATCGACGATAATGATGTTGCCCATTTAGTGCGTTCCCTTTGTTTTTAGAGGTGTTGGTCAGTATTGGCGGGTGCTTTGGATAAGTAGGTTTCAAGTTGTGCCTCAGGCTGGGTGCAAACACTGTTACTTAAGGTGTGTCTTGTGCCGTAAGCCTCAGCTGTTTGGCTCTATGATTGGCTGACCTCTCTGAAATCTAAATCGGACAAATCTGATAGTGCTGACTGGCTGGGAGAAGGGGGCGTAACAACCCTCCCATGACGGGCCGAGTGCATCAGCTCATTCAAATAACAGAACAGCATGTACAAGGCTGGAAGGTGACAAGCCAATTGAGTACTAAGCTCATCACACAGGATGGTTACGACGCTCTGAAGCAGGAGTTGGATTATCTGTGGCGGGAGAAGCGCCCGGATATTACCCAGAAGGTCACTTGGGCCGCGTCATTGGGTGACCGCAGTGAGAACGCGGACTATCAGTACAACAAAAAACTCTTGCGGGAAATTGATCGCCGGGTGCGTTACATACGCAAGCGTCTGGAAGACATGAAGGTGGTTTCCTACGCGCCAGAGCAGGAAGGGCGAGTGTTCTTTGGCGCCTGGGTAGAAGTGGAAAACGAGGCTGCCGAGATCAAGCGCTTTCGTATCGTTGGATACGACGAGATCTATCTGCGCAAGGACTACATTTCCATCGACTCGCCCATGGCCAGGGCGCTGCTGAAGAAGGAAGTGGGCGACGAGGCCATTGTTCATACGCCGGCTGGCGAAACCTGCTGGTGGATCAATCAGATCGACTATGAGAAGTAGGCTCGCCAGCCTGTGCTGGCGAGCTGTTGCTCTTCACCCTTCGCGCAGGACGCTCAACGGGCTGGCGTTCAATGCCCGGCGGGTGCCGAAAACCCCGGCCCCGCCCACCAACAGGGCGCCTATCAGCGGCAGCAGCAATAGCCAGGGATGTGGGTGCCAGGGCAGGTCGAAGGCGAATCGGTAAAGCACCAGGCTGACCAGTTCGCAACCCAGGGCTGCCAGCAGGCCGCTGACGGCGCCGAGAAGACCGAACTCGATCCGCCGAGCCTTGACCAGCAACCGCCTCTCGGCACCGAGCGCGCGTAATAGGGCGCCTTGGCGAATGCGCTCGTCCAACGTGGCCTGCAGGCCGGAAAACAGCACTGCCATTCCCGCCGCAAGGACAAACAGCAATACATACTCCACTGCCAGAGTGACCTGGGCCAGGATGCTGCGCAGTTGCTCCAGCAAGGCCTCCACTTGAAGAATAGTCACCGCTGGAAAGGCCCTGGATAGCTCGATGACCTGCTGGTCGTGTCCCGGGCTCAGATAAAAGCTGGTCAGGTAGGTGGCAGGCAGGTCTTTCAGGGTGCCTGGCTGGAAGATCATGAAGAAGTTCGGTTGGAAGTTGTCCCAGTTGATGCTGCGCAGGCTGGTAACCCGGGCTTCCCGATTAACGCCCGCGACCGTGAAGGTCAGTTGGTCGCCCAGCTTCAGTTTCAAGCTTTGTGCAACCTTGGCCTCCACCGATACGCCGGGCACAGCGTCGGCGGGCTGCGCTGACCACCAGTTGCCTTCGGTGATGCGGTTGCCGGCCGGCAGGTCGGCGGCCCAGGTCAGGCTCAGGTCGCGCTGTACCGCGCGGTCGCCACTGGAGTCCTTGCTGACTATCTCCCTTACGGGCTCGCCGTTGATGCTCACCAGGCGTCCGGGAACCACTGGATACAGCGGCGCCGAAGGGGCTGAAAGTTGTACCAGGCGTTCGCTAAAAGCCTGTTTTTCGGCGGGTAGGATATTCAGTGCAAAGTAATTGGGGGCATTTTTCGGCAACTGGTTCTGCCAGGTATCGAGCAGTTCGCCCCGCAGCAGGGCGATCAGTGCCATGGACAGCAGAATCAGACCAAAGGCCAGGGACTGTCCGGCTGCCGCCAGGGGATGCCGCAGCAACTGGCCCAGCCCCAGGCGCCAGGGCAGGGAGGAGCGGGCCAGCAGACGACGCAGGCTTTGCAGCACCAGAAGCAGTAACCCACCCAGTACCAGTGCCGCTATCAGCCCACCGCCGAGCAGTGCAAAGGTCAGGATCAGATCCAGACTCAGGCGCCACATGATCAGGCCCAGGGCAAACAGGGCAGCGCCGTAGATCATCCAGGTACTGGAAGGAATTGGCAGCAGGTCACGACGTAACACGCGAAGTGGCGGGACCCGCCCCAAGGCAGCCAGGGGCGGTAGGGCAAACCCTGCCAGGGCCACCAACCCGGTGCCAATGCCGGCAATGGCCGGGAGCAGGCCACCTGGAGGCACATCGCTGGGCAGCAGGTCATGCAGCAGATAGAACAGGCCAAGTTGGGCCAACCACCCCAGCAGTGCGCCGCTGACGCTGGCCAGGAGCCCCAGAAGTCCCAATTGCACGCTGAACAGCAACATGGTTTCCCGTCGCGACAGACCGAGGCAGCGTAGCAAGGCGCTGGCATCGAAGCGCCGGGCTGCGAAACGATTGGCCGATAAGGCGACGGCGACCCCGGATAGCAACACGGCTACCAGACTGGCCATGTTCAGGTAACGCTCGGCCTTGCCCAGGGCGCCGCCAATCTGCTGGTTGCCATCGCGGGCATCCTGCAGTCGCTGGTTGGGCGCCAGGCCCGGCTTGATCAGTTGGCGATAGCTCTCTAGGGCCAGTGCCGGGCCGCGCCAGAGCTCCTTGTAGCTGACCCGGCTACCCGGCTGGACGACGCCGGTGGCTTGCAGGTCGTCCAGGCTGATCAGCACTCGAGGCGTCAGGCTATAGAAGTTGCCGGCTCGGTCGGGCTCATAGGTCAGGACCCGAGCCAGCCGCAGGGGGTGCGTGCCGACGTCGATGCTGTCGCCGATCTTCAGATTCAGCGCGGTCAGCAGGCGTGATTCGACCCAGGCTTCACCGGCCTTTGGACCTCCACCGGGCTCTTCAATACCGTAGGGCGCTGCCGCGCTCTTGAGTTGGCCGCGTAGTGGGTAGGCATTGTCCACTGCCTTGATACTCGACAGCTGGATGCCATTGTCGGTGGCGATAACGCTGGAGAATTCGACTATGCGGGCATGATCGAGTCCCAGTGCACGCCCGCTGTCGACCTGCTCCGGGCGTGCCGGTGAGCTGCCCTCCAGAAGCAGATCAGCCCCGAGAAACTCGGTGGCCCGCAGCAGCATGGCGCCGTTCAGGCGGGCGCCGAAATAACCAATGGCGGTGCTCGCCGCCACGGCCACCAGCAAGGCAAAGAACAGTACCCGTAACTCCCCGGCGCGGGCATCGCGCAACAGCTGGCGCAGGGCGAGGCTGAACAGGCGCAACAGCGGCAGACGTGCCATCAAGGCTCCAGAGGGGCGACCAGCAAGCCCGCTTCAAGACGGATCAGGCGCCGGCAACGATGGGCCAGGCGTTCATCATGGGTCACCAGCACCAGGGTCGTGCCGCTCTCCTTGTTGAGTTCGAACAGCAGGTCGCTGATGCGTTCACCGGTGTGGCTGTCGAGGTTGCCGGTAGGTTCGTCGGCAAACAGCACGTCGGGTTCGGCGGCAAAGGCCCGGGCGATGGCTACTCGTTGTTGCTCACCGCCGGAAAGCTGGCGAGGCGAGTGGCTCAGGCGCTGGCCGAGGCCGACCCGTCGCAGCAGCTCGGTGGCGCGCTCACGGGCGTCGCGGCGGCCATCCAGTTCCAGGGGCAGCATGACGTTTTCCAGGGCGTTGAGGCTGTCGAGCAACTGGAAGGATTGAAACACGAACCCAACGTGCTCGGCCCTGACCCGTGCTCGCTGATCTTCATCCAGGCGACTCAAGGCCTGGCCGGCGAGGGTGACCTCACCACTACTGGGCAGGTCGAGTCCTGCCAGCAAACCGAGCAGTGTGGATTTTCCGGAACCCGAGGCGCCGACTATGGCCAGGCTGTCGCCCTGGTTCAGCTCCAGGCTGAGTTCATGAAGGATGGTCAGTTCACCTTCCGCGCTGGGAACCACTTTGCTAAGGTTCCGCGCAGTGAGAATGCTTGCGCCCATGGAGAATCCGATGCGTGTATGGTTTTTGAGTGCCGGCCTGGCCTTGATGTGCATGGCCCAGAACGCAGCGGCGGGTACGGTCCTGATCGTGGGCGATAGTATCAGTGCGGCTTTCGGCCTGGATACCCGCGAGGGGTGGGTGGCTCTGTTGGAGAAGCGGCTCAAGGACCAGGGTTTCACCGACAAAGTGATCAACGCCTCGGTCAGTGGCGACACCAGTGCCGGTGGCCTGGCGCGGCTGCCGCCGCTGCTTGCAGAGCATAAGCCTGAGGTGGTGATCCTCGAGTTGGGCGGCAACGATGGCCTGCGCGGCCAGCCGCCTCAGCAATTGCAACAAAATCTTGCGTCGATGATCGACAGTGCCCAGGCCAGTGGTGCCAAGGTGCTGCTGTTGGGCATGCAGTTGCCGCCCAACTATGGTGTGCGCTACACCCAGGCGTTCGCTCAGGTTTATGGCCAGTTGGCCAGTGACAAAAAGGTGGCGCTGGTACCGTTTTTTCTTGATGGGGTCGGTGGTCATCCCGAACTGATGCAGGCAGACGGTCTGCACCCTGCAGCAGCGGCTCAGGACAAGTTGCTGGAAAATGTCTGGCCGACGCTAAAACCGCTGCTTTGACGCTTTTCTAGTGGCAGTGTTTCGGCTAATGTGGCGCCCCCGATTTGGAGCCCCCGATGCCGCGTCCCGCCTGGTCCCTGTTTGCCTATCAACTGATCGAGCCTGATGAACAGCTTGACCTGTTCGCCTGCCAGGAAGTTCGAGTGCATCTGGTGACGCGTCAGCTGGAATTGGGTGGTTCTGCCGATCGGACCTTGTGTGGCACTTTGTTGCCCGCGCAGCCGCGCTGGTCGAGTGTGGATCGGACGATTTTCCAGGATCAACGACTCTGCCCTTTGTGCCGGGCAATCCTGGAGTCGCAAAAGCGCGGCACTCCGCCGATCTGGCCGGAGTTGCGCTTCGAGCTGTAGGCGGTCGATAGCGGACCGTTTCGACAGGGATTTCATGTGCCTGCGCTTGTGTCTCCCGCTTGGCTCCCGCAGCCAGGGGGCGGGGTGTACAATCGCGTTTCTATCACTCGTTTTTCATGCGAAGGATTATCCGGATGTTGCCGCGTCTCCCCGTCGTCACCCGCTGCCTGACACTTGCCGCATTGTGTGTGGCCGGTCCCGTTGCAGCATTGGAATTGCCTCTACCGCCGCCCGGTGAAGATATTGTCGGTCAGGTGCAGGTGATCAAGGCCAAGTACGAAGACACCTTCGCCGACCTGGGCACTGCTCATGACCTGGGGTATCTGGAGATGGTGGCGGCCAATCCGGTAGTCGACCCCTGGTTGCCGGGGGCGGGGACCGAGGTCATCTTGCCCACCCGTTTCATCCTGCCTCCCGGGCCCCGTGAGGGCATCGTGATTAACCTGGCGGAGTATCGTCTTTACTACTTCCCCAAGGGGCGGAATGTGGTTTACACCTTCCCGTTGGGCATTGGGCGCGAGGGTTGGGGGTCGCCGATCGCTCATACCAGCATTACTGCGAAAACCCCGAATCCAACCTGGACTCCACCAGCGTCGATCCGGGCCGAACACGCTGCCGATGGTGATCCCCTGCCGAGCGTGGTGCCGGCAGGACCGAATAACCCGCTGGGGCCGTTCAAGTTCACCTTGGGCACGCCTGGTTACCTGATCCACGGTTCGAACAAAAAGTTCGGCATCGGCATGCGCACCAGCCATGGCTGTTTCCGTATGCTCAACAACAACGTGCTGGAAATGGCTGGGATGGTTCCGGTAGGAACTTCCGTGCGTATCATCAACGATCCGTACAAGTTCGGTATCAGCGGTGGCAAAGTCTATCTGGAGGCGCATACACCTTTGGATGACAAGGGTAATCCTTCAGTGGTCGACAAGCACACTGCGGTGATCAATGCTTTGCTCAAGCGCGAAGATCTGGCCAACAACCTGCGCATGAACTGGGATGTGGTCAGGGATGTAGTGGCGGCCGAAGATGGCTTGCCAGTGGAGATCGCAATACCGACCACTGCGCCTGCAACATCGTTGTCCAGTGCTCCGTTCGATCTGCAGCAGTAAGGGTTAGAACAACAACCCGTCGAGACCTGCCGGTGTCGACGGGTTTTTTATTGTCAGTGGAAAATCCCAGGCAATAAAAAAGCCGATCCAAAAAATGGATCGGCTTGATAACAATCCCGAGGGACTATTACTTGCGGCTAGCTTTTTCCAGCATACGCAGAGCGCGCTCGTTAGCTTCGTCAGCAGTCTGTTGTGCTTTTTGAGCAGCAGCCAGAGCTTCATCAGCTTTACGATAGGCTTCGTCTGCACGAGCCTGAGCACGAGCTGCTGCATCTTCAGTAGCAGTCAGACGAGCTTCGGTTTCTTTGGATACGCTGCTGCAACCGGTAGCCAGAACTGCGGCCAGAGCCAGAGCAGAGAATTTCAGAACGTTGTTCATCGTGTTCCCCTTCAAGGACTTTCTATTAGTAGCTATCACCTCAGAGTGAGGAAATAGCCGGCGTACATACTACCCATTACTTGTAGTAAGTAAACTGACGTAGCGCAAGAAGCAAAAAAAATTCTAGGCGGTGATTCTTTTTCGAGCAACTTTTTAAGCGATTGTATAAAAAACATTCAGCGGCAAGGCTCTGTCAGAGGGTGCTGGTTGTTTGCCAGCATTCTCCAGGCGCTGTTTCAGAGTCTAGGCTAAAGTGGCCTATATTCTGTCGATGGCACTTTTCTTCAGAATCTGCCCAGCCTTGGCCTATCTTTATCCATCTTGCCGGTGACTTTAAGAAACGGTGCTCGTCTTAAGTTTCAGCATCCGGCGATGTATAGCCTCAACGCATTTTTACACTGGGCCTGACGGTGCTTTCTGCAAGGCTTGCTGAGGGCGTTTTACGTTGATCTGTGACGAGTGTGGCTTGAGCATTTATGCCCAGGGCGCCTACTATTTTGTAACGTGCTCGCGATGTAAGGGGGATGCCTTCTACGGTGGTGTCCGACAGGCACGAGGTGGCGTAAGTTGTTCCTTCGCCGGAAAAACATCGGTAAGGTATGGGTCAGCATTCCAGACCCGCAAGGAGTAGTGATGAGCGAGGCGTTGTCCATCCACCATGACCAGGCTGGTCATCAGTTCGAGACCAATGTGGACGGTCATCGTGCCTACCTGACCTATATGGACCTGGGTAAGCAGACTCTGGATATCTACCGCACCTTCGTGCCCAACGCATTACGTGGGCGCGGCATTGCCGCGGCGTTGACCGAGCAGGCGCTGGAGTACGCCGAGCGTATGGGTTACACAGTGATTCCATCCTGTTCTTATGTAGAACGCTACATGGAACGCCATCAGCGTCACGCAGCAAAGCTCTGATCGGGGCGACCATAAAAAACGCCGGGCTTGGCCCGGCGTTTTTGTGTCTGACGAAAAGGAATCAGCTGCGATTGCGTTTCGGCAATACGTCCTTGAGCTTGGCGTGCATGCTGCGCAGGGTTTTCTCGGTGCTTTCCCAGTCGATGCAGGCGTCGGTAATCGATACGCCGTACTGCAGGTCTGACAGGTCCTTCGGAATCGCCTGGCAACCCCAGTTCAGATGACTTTCCACCATCAGACCGATGATTGACTGGTTGCCTTCCAGGATTTGGTTGGCAACGTTTTCCATGACTAGAGGTTGCAGCGCCGGGTCCTTGTTGGAGTTGGCATGGCTGCAGTCGATCATGATGTTCGGCTTGATCTTGGCCTTGCTCAGGGCTTGTTCGCAGACAGCGACGCTCACCGAGTCGTAGTTCGGCTTACCGTTGCCGCCACGCAGCACCACGTGGCCGTAGGCGTTGCCTTTGGTGGTTACGATCGATACGCCACCTTGTGGGTTGATCCCCAGGAAACGATGCGGGCTGGATACCGATTGCAGCGCATTGATCGCCACGGTTAGGCCACCGTCGGTGCCATTCTTGAAGCCCACGGCCGACGACAGGCCGGAAGCCATTTCCCGATGGGTCTGGGATTCGGTGGTGCGTGCACCGATGGCCGACCAACTGATCAGGTCCTGCAGATATTGCGGGGAGATCGGGTCAAGGGCTTCAGTGGCGGTAGGCAGGCCCATTTCAGCCAGGTCCAGCAACAACTGCCGCCCGATATGCAAACCGTCCTGAATCTTGAACGAGTCATCCAGGTAAGGGTCGTTGATCAGGCCTTTCCAGCCAACGGTAGTACGGGGTTTCTCGAAGTACACCCGCATTACCAGATAGAGAGTGTCAGAGACTTCCGCCGCCAGTGCCTTGAGACGTTCAGCGTACTCGTGCGCTGCCTTGATGTCGTGGATCGAGCAGGGCCCAATGACGATAAACAGACGGTGATCAGTGCCATCGAGGATGTTGCGGATCACTTCGCGACCCTTGGTCACGGTGCGCAAGGCGGTGTCGCTAAGGGGGATGTCTCGCTTGAGTTGATCAGGGGTGATCAGGGTCTCGTTGGAGGCGACGTTAAGGTCGTTGATCGGTAAATCAGCCATCGTGTTACTCGTCAGGTCACGGGTGCCGGCCGCCAGCGATCCCCGCGCGGCGGAGCACAGCGGATTTGAGCGCGTCGGGGAGCGGAACCTTAGCGCGTTACCCGGTGACTCTACAATGGGCAGACGGCGGTTTTATTGGGCTAAGGCTGCACAAAAGCCTGGTGTACGCGGTCCTCGGAATAGTCCTCTGCGTGCTGCTCGACCCAATTCAGGGCCAGGGCCTCGATGCATTGTTGTTCGCTCTGAGGTTCATGCAGGCGGCAGTATCGAGCGATCTGGCACACCTGTTCGCCCATGCGGGCGCCGAACAGCGTTTGTTCATCGACGAAAGCGATGCCCACCAGGTAGCCGCGCTTGCGTTTCAGGCACCAGGCGACATAGCCGTTGTAGCGCGCATTTTCCCCCAGCGTCGGCATATACACCTCTAGTGCGGTGCCGTGGCGCCAGGCGCGGTGGTAATTGCACGCCATGCCACCGAGGCTGATAGTGTGCAACCGCTGACGCGAAATGCAGGCGTATTTACGCAGGGTCAGTTCAACCGGAACATCATCAGGATGAGGCAAAAAACGTCCCATGACCGCAGACTCCGAGTGTCGTCCAATTGACATTGTTTCCCCCAGTATAGTGGTCGAATTGGAACTGACAGACTTCGATATCGACCAGCAATTGCTGGGTCTGGATGGTGTTTCCCTGGTGGTTTTCACCAGCGTTGGCTGTTCCAGTTGCCGTTGGGCGCGGGCGCAACTGCCGGGGCTGGGCTTGCCGGTCGAGCGCTTGTGCTGGGTCGACGCCGCTGACAACGGAGGCGCCGTGGAGCGCTATCAGGTGTTTCACCTGCCGGCCCTGTCTGTGGTGAGCGACGGTGAGTTTTATGGGGCGTTGCAGTCGCGGCTGACGTACAAGGAGCTCACTGAGGGCTTGCGTCAGGCGCTCAATCGAATTCCAGAGGAGTTGCCTTGATGGATGCAGGTCGTAAACCGCGTGTGGGCATTATCGGGACCGGAGCGATCGGAGGTTTTTACGGGGTGATGCTGGCACGCGCCGGTTTCGACGTGCACTTTCTATTGCGTAGCGAGTTTTCGACGGTGGTGGAGCAGGGGCTGCAGGTCAACAGCGCTCAGTACGGGGCGTTGAGCCTGAAACCGGTGCAGGCATACGCCAGCGCTGAGGAGATGCCGCTTTGTGACTGGCTGCTGGTGGGAGCCAAGACCACCAGCAACCTCCAGTTGGCGCCGGCGATCATTCAGGCGGCGGCGCCTGATGCCAAGGTTCTGTTGCTGCAGAACGGCCTGGACGTTGAAGATGGCCTGCGCGCCGTGCTTCCTGAGTCGCTGCACCTACTGGGTGGCTTGTGCTTTATCTGTGTCCATCGTGCAGGTCCCGGCCAGATCGAGCACCAGGCTCTTGGTGCAGTCAATCTGGGTTACCACAGCGGTCCGGCAAGCGCTGATCCGGTGTTGAGCCAGGCTATTGTCGAAGAAGGGGCGGCGTTGTTTCGTGAGGCCGGGCTTGATTCCAAGGTCATGGGCAACCTGCAGCAGGCGCGTTGGCAGAAGCTGGTGTGGAATGTGCCTTACAACGGTCTATCGGTGCTGCTCAAGGCCAGCACCACGCCGTTGATGGGCGATCCGGACAGCCGCGAGTTGATTCAGAACCTCATGCAGGAGGTGCTTCTGGGGGCCGCGGCTTGTGGTCATGTCATTCCAGATGCCTACGCACAGCAACTGTTCAAGTCCACCGAGCACATGCCCGACTACTGGCCGAGCATGTACCATGATTTCCTGCATCAGCGTCCTCTGGAGTTGGCAGCCATCTATGCCGCACCTTTGGCGGCAGCCAGGGCCGCTGGCTGTGAGCTGCCGAAAATCCAGGCGCTTTACCAGGCCTTGAGTTTCATCGACCGGCATCACGCTTGAGCTGATTACCTGAAGGGGACGGAATATGGCAAATGGCCTGGATGGCAAGCTGGTGGTGGCGATTTCGTCGCGGGCGCTGTTCGATCTGAGCGACAGCCATAAGGTCTATCTGGCCCAGGGGGTCGAGGCTTATAGGCAGTACCAGATCGAACACGAAGAGGAGATCCTCGAACCGGGCGATGCCTTCCCATTGGTGAAGAAGCTGCTCAGTCTCAATGCCAGTCTGGGGCGTGCGCGGGTCGAGGTGGTACTGGTTTCACGCAACAGTGCCGACACCGGCCTGCGGGTGTTCAACTCGATCCAGCATTACGGCCTGGGTATTTCCCGTGCGGCCTTCGTCGGCGGTCGCAGTCCCTATCCCTATCTGGCGGCCTTTGGCAGCGATCTGTTTCTCTCTACCCATGCCGACGATGTGCGCAGTGCTCTGGAGGCTGGGTTTGCTGCCGCGACCATCCTCTCAGGCGGCGCCCGGCGTGCCGCCAATGGCGAGTTGCGCATCGCCTTCGACGGGGACGCCGTGCTGTTTTCCGATGACTCGGAACGGGTCTATCAAACCGGTGGCCTGGAGGCCTTTCAGGCCAGTGAGCAGCAGTCGGCTCGGGAGCCATTGCCGGGCGGACCGTTCAAGGGCTTTCTGGCGGCACTCAATCTGCTTCAGGGCGAGTTTCCCAACGATGCCTGCCCGATTCGCACGGCCTTGGTCACGGCCCGTTCGGCGCCGGCCCATGAGCGGGTGATCCGCACCTTGCGCGAGTGGGACATTCGTCTGGACGAGTCCTTGTTTCTGGGCGGCCTGGAGAAAGCCGCCTTTCTTGAAGCCTTCGCCGCCGATGTTTTTTTTGATGATCAGGCCGGTCACTGCGAGTTGGCCCGCGAGGTGGTTGCCACCGGTCACGTGCCCCACGGCATCAGCAACGAAGCCAGGGATTGAGCCCTAAAATCCCAGGCTTGGCGTCGAACCTCCCACAGTTCCAGGCACTGCTAAGCTGAATCAATCTCCGCCATCTTGGCAGTTGAGGAGGTCATATGATTCGTTCGATGCTGTATGCCACCGACCTCGGTCTGTATGCGCCCTTTGTCATGCAGCATGCCTTGGAGCTGGCTCGAACGTTCAATGCCGACTTACATGTAGTGCACGCAGTGGAACCCATGGGGCTATTTGCCGAATCGGTGTTGCAGAGCTATCTGGATGAGCAATCCTTGAACGAGTTTCACCGCCAGGGCTTGAGCACGGTAATGGCCAATATCGAGCAGCGGGTGCTGGACAGTTTTCGCGAGGAGTTGGGGGAGGGCATGCAGGACCTGACCTTGATCCAGTCGGTGCGGGTGCTTCAAGGGGACCCATCCCAGGTGATTCTGGATCAGGCGGCGAAACTCTCGGTGGATTTGCTGATCGTAGGAAGTCACAGCCACGGGGGCGGTGCGCAAACCCCTTTGGGGCGTACGGCCGCACGGGTTTTACAGCTGGCCAAAGTGCCGGTTTATCTGGTGCCTCTGGTACAGCGTCGGCGTCAGGGGGATGTCTGAGAGCGGAATGGAAAATTCTGAATAAAAGTTCTAGATTTATTCTCCTGACCATTAATATAGTTATATACCGTCGCTGATACCCGTGGCGTCTACCTGCTTTGAGGGATTGATATGAAGCTTCAACAATTGCGCTACATCTGGGAAGTGGCGCACCACGACCTCAACGTCTCCGCTACCGCCCAAAGCCTCTACACCTCACAACCGGGTATCAGCAAGCAGATCCGTCTGCTCGAAGACGAGCTTGGGGTCGAGGTCTTCGCTCGCAGCGGCAAGCATCTGACCCGTGTGACCCCGGCCGGTGAGCGAATCATCACTACCGCTGGCGAGATCCTGCGCAAAGTCGAGAGCATCAAGCAGATCGCCCAGGAGTTCTCCAACGAGAAGAAGGGCACCCTGTCCATCGCCACCACCCATACCCAGGCACGTTACGCCCTGCCGCCGGTGATCAGTAGCTTCATCAAGCAGTACCCCGATGTGGCCCTGCACATGCACCAGGGCTCGCCGATGCAGATCGCTGAGATGGCCGCTGACGGCACTGTGGATTTCGCCATCGCCACCGAGGCGCTGGAGCTGTTCGGTGATCTGGTGATGATGCCGTGCTATCGCTGGAACCGTTGCGTGGTTGTGCCTCAGGGCCACCCGCTGACCAAGCTGCCGAAGCTGACCCTGGAAACCCTGGCCGAATACCCCATCGTTACCTACGTGTTTGGTTTCACTGGCCGTTCCAAGCTCGATGAAGCCTTCAGCCATCGTGGCCTGACGCCAAAGGTGGTGTTCACTGCGGCTGACGCCGACGTGATCAAGACCTATGTGCGCCTGGGGTTGGGAGTGGGTATCGTCGCCAAGATGGCGGTCGACACCAAGCTCGACAATGACCTGGTGGTACTGGACGCCAGCGAGCTGTTCGAGTCGAGCATCACCAAGATCGGTTTCCGTCGCGGTACATTCCTGCGCGGCTTCATGTGCGACTTCATCGAGAAGTTCGCCCCGCACCTGACGCGCGAAGTCATGGCCAAGGCGATTCAATGCCATAACAAGCAGGAACTGGAAGAACTGTTCGACGGCGTTGAACTGCCGGTTCACTGATTACAGCTAGCGGACCTCGGTGACAGTGAACTGTTGCCGGGTCCCCGCCACTACGATCTCCACCTCGTCGTCCTCGAACTTGCCCATCAGGCTCTTGCCCAGCGGTGACCGCGGGGTGATGACGGTCACCAGTTGCCCCACCACATAAACCTTCAAGCCTGCCCCGTCGGGACCAAGAAACAGCCATTGTTCGTGGCCATTTTCATCCTCCAGCCCCAGCAACGCACCGACCTGGATTCCGGCCTGTGGGTCGTAGGATCGCAAACTCAGATTCTGCCAGAGACTCAATGCCTGACGGATTTCCTCGACCCGCCGAGCCTGGCCGGCCGCCAGGTAGGAGGCTTCCAGCCCCAGGGTGTCGTACTTGTTCTCGGCGATATTCTCTTCGTGAGTGGCGGTTTCGTAGGCGGTTTGCGCAGCGCGCACCGCGACTTCCAGATCCTCTCGGAGCTGTTGCAGAATCAGTTGGCAGACAGACTGTTTATTCATGATCAATTACAGAACTGCAGAACGTTGGCGCGACTCTTTTCGCTGGGCGCTGTCTGGTCCTGTTGCAACCAGAACTGGCATTTGGGATTGGACAGGTTGCGCGGGTTGCTACGAGCGTTATCCAGGGATTGCAACTCTTCGTTCTTGCGCAGGTTTTCCTGATACTGCTCGAACAGCCGATTGGGCGGCTCAGGCGCAACCACCGGCGGCTTCGCCAATTGCTGCACGGCTTGCGCTACAGGAGCCAGTTGCTGGCTGAAGAGAAAGTGCGAGGCTAGCCAGCAGGTCAGGGCAATCGCCAGAAAACCCAGCCACAGGCCCAGGGCAATGCTGCCGCTGAGCGCCAGGGCATTGAAGCTGATGCGCAAGGAGCGACGAGCGGGCGGGCGATAAGACATGGTTGCCTCCTGGCGGGCGATAGTGGGCGAGGGCTGATTGTCGCATGAAGATTAATCGAGGTTGGCTCTTCTGCGCAGGAGCATTTATGCGGACAATCGGCGCCTTTGCCAATCGGGGACTGGAATGAAAGCCTCCTGGGATATTTTTTGCAGCGTGGTCGACAACTACGGCGACATCGGCGTGACCTGGCGCCTGGCCCGACAATTGGTGGCCGAGCATCAATGCACGGTGCGTTTGTGGGTCGATGATCTGCGGGCCTTTGAAAAGATCTGTCCAGAGATCGATTTCCAGCGACACAGCCAGTACCAGGATGGGGTCGAAGTGCGCCACTGGCCGGCCCAGTGGCAGGATGAAGTTGCAGCCGATGTGGTGATCGCTGCGTTTGCCTGTCAGTTGCCCCATGCCTATATGGAGGCGATGGCCGAGCGCCAGCGTGCACCCTTGTGGCTGAATCTGGATTACCTGAGCGCGGAGGACTGGGTCAGCGGCTGCCACGGCCTGCCATCAGTGAAGTTTCGTGGTGTACAGAAGTACTTTTTCTTCCCCGGATTCCAGGCTGGCACGGGCGGCCTGCTGCGCGAAGCCGGATTGCTCGAGCGCCGCCGGCAATTTCAGGCCGATCGCCAGGTCCAGCTGGATTTTCTTCAAGGACTGGGAGTCACTCCCGCCGCCGGTAGCCGCTTGATATCGCTGTTTGCCTATGAGAACGCCAGTCTTGGTGGTTGGCTGGATGCCTTGGCCCTCGATACGCAACAGACCCATTTGCTGGTGCCCGAAGGGCGCATCCTGGGAGATGTGCAGCGCTGGCTGGGAGACGCGTCGTTGAGTGTGGGCAGCCTGCAGATCCGGCAGTCCCTGACGGTCCAGGTCCTGCCTTTTGTTCGCCAGGAAGATTACGACCGTCTGTTGTGGTGCTGCGATTTCAACGCGGTGCGTGGAGAGGACTCCTTTGTTCGGGCGCAATGGGCCGGGCGGCCGATGCTCTGGCATATCTACCGCCAGGACGAAGACATTCACCTGGACAAGCTCGAGGCCTTTCTCGTCTTGTACACCCGGACTCTTTCACCTGACGCCCAAGCGGCGGTGCGGGCCCTGTGGCAGGTCTGGAATACCGAGGCAGCGATGACCGAAGCCTGGAAAAACCTGCTGCAACACTGGCCCGAAGTCGCCGCGCACGCCGAACAATGGTGTCTGGAACAAGGCTTGCAAGCCGATCTTGCTGCGGCGCTGGTGCAGTTTTACCTAAATTGGATATGATACGCGGCCTAGATTTTTGTAAATCCCATCCAAATTCGGATATTCGCAATGAAAACTGGTAAAGAACTCAAACCCGGTACCGTGATCCGTATCGACAACGATCCTTGGCTGGTTCAGAAAGCTGAATTCACCAAGTCCGGTCGTAACAGCGCGATCATGAAGACCAAGCTGAAGAACCTGCTGACCGGTTACAAGACCGAAACCGTTTACGGTGCGGACGACAAACTGGACGACGTGATCCTGGATCGCAAAGAAGCGACCCTGTCGTTCATCAGCGGTGACACCTACACCTTCATGGACACCACCGACTACACCATGTACGAGCTGAACGCCGAAGACATCGAGGCCGTTCTGCCGTTCATCGAAGAAGGCATGACCGACGTTTGCGAAGCCGTGTTCTTCGAAGACCGTCTGGTTTCCGTTGACCTGCCGACCACCATCGTACGTCAGGTTGACTACACCGAAGGTTCCGCTCGCGGCGACACTTCGGGCAAGGTGATGAAGCCTGCCAAACTGAAAAACGGTACCGAGCTGAGCGTTGCGGACTTCATCGAAATCGGCGACATGATCGAGATCGATACCCGCGAAGGCGGTTCCTACAAGGGCCGCGCCAAGGTTTAATCCTGGTTCGATCTTGTCGATGAAAAAGCCCGACCTTGAGTCGGGCTTTTTTATGCCTGGCGTTTACCGTTTCAGACGTTCACGTGCAGGCGTACATCAACATTGCCGCGGGTGGCGTTGGAGTAGGGGCAGACCTGATGTGCGGCATCCACCAGGCTTTGCGCCTCTTCCTGAGCCACGCCCGGAAGGCTGACATGCAGATCGATATCCAAGCCAAAGCCGCCAGGGATCTGACCGATACCGACATGGGCGGTGATCGAGGCGTTGTCCGGGATCTTGCGCTTGCTCTGGCTGGCAACGAACTTCAGGGCACCGATAAAGCAGGCCGAATAGCCGGCAGCGAACAGCTGTTCCGGGTTGGTCGCCTGTCCACCGGCCCCGCCGAGTTCCTTGGGGGTGGCCAGTTTGACGTCGAGGATGTTGTCACTGGAAACAGCGCGGCCATCACGGCCACCGGTGGCGGTTGCAACTGCGGTGTAGAGAGTTTGCATGGTGAAAACCTCGTGCTGGGTTGTTTTTGCGCTAATTATTTGCGCGCTAAGTAAGTGCGAAATAAATGTATCGCTCAAATATTTAGTGCGCAAGATATATTTTATGCAAACTCTTGCCTGAAGCCCTGTTTCTGGCTCAACTCATTGTTTTTTATAAATATATTTTTTTCTCAAAACCAGCCCCAGCCATAGGCGCTGGCTTGTCGGCGAAGCCTTAGAGACTGTCCTGCAAATGCCCCCGCAGCATCTGTAAATCTTCTTGCAGCTGCCGCAACTGCTCCACTGTCCGACCGCTGGCGCCGAGGATGCACTGTGGGATGTTCCGGGCTTGTTCGCGCATCGCTCGGCCCTGTTCCGTCAGCTCGACAATGACCACTCGCTCATCTTCCCGGCTGCGAGTGCGGCTCAGCAGGCCCTCGGCTTCCAGGCGCTTGAGCAAGGGAGTCAGCGAGCCGGGGTCGGTCAGCAGGCGCTGGCTGATTTCGCCGACGGTCAGGCCATCCCGCTCCCAGAGCACCAGCATTGCCAGGTACTGCGGATAGGTCAGCCCCAGTTGCTGCAGCAACGGTTTATAGACCTTGGTCAGTAGCAGCGATGTGGAGTGCAGGGCGAAACACACTTGGTTGTCCAGCAGCAGCTGTTCGCAGGTATCCGGGGTAGAGCGGTCGGTGGTCATGTCGGGGGCCTTGGTCGTTAATGGTCCTGAATCTAGCGGGCGAGTCTTTAATGCACCAGATAATTTTCTTCGACGTCAGTTCATTGCACTCTGCAGTGCCAGGTCCCATGGCGGAACCGGACTGAAGCGACTTTTCAGGTACTCCAGCAGCAGGCGGCTACGGGCATTGGGATGCTGCTCCATACGCAAGGCATAGATACCGGCGGTTTCCGGCTTGGGTAGACCGTTATCACAGAACAACGGCACCAGTTCTCCGCGCAACAGGTACTCACTCACCAGCCAGGTGGGCAAGTGAGCAATTCCCAGCCCGGCCAAGGCTCCCGAAAGCAGGGCTTCGGCATTGTTGGCGCTGAGGCGGATGCGTTGTGGGCGATGACTGTGCAGCTGTCCGTCCCGTTCAAAGCGCCAGGCGAACAAGGGTGCCAGGCCATCCCAGTCGAGGCCGTCGTGCTGGCTGAGCTCAGCGGGTTGAGTCGGGGTGCCACGGCTCTTCAGGTAGGACGGACTGGCGCAGGCAATGCGTACGATGCTGGCCAGGGAGGTGGCCACCATCCGGGTATCCACCTGTTGCCCGGCCCGCAGTACCAGGTCCACTTTGCCCAGGTGCGAGCCCTGCATGTCGACGAAGCTGTCGATCAGGTGCAGTTGTACATCCAGGCCGGGATAGAGCACCAGGAAGTCGGCGATCGCCGGTGCCAGATGACGGCGGCCGAAGGCGGCCGGGGCATCGATGCGGATCAGGCCTTCCGGCGCATGGCTCAGGGACACCGCCTCGGCCCGGGCCAGTTGCAGTTCAGCGACAATGCGCCGGGCCCGTTCGGCGAAGGCCAGGCCAGCGGCTGTGGCAACCACGGCATGGGTGGTGCGCATGAACAACGTGGTGCCCACGGCACTTTCCAGGCTGTCGATACGCCGGGCCACGGCGGAGGGCGTCAGTGGATGGCGGCGAGCCGCGGCGGAAAAACTGCCGGCTTCCAGCACATCGAGAAACAGCCCCAGTTGTTCGGTGAGAGTGTTGGGATTCATGGTCAGAGCGCTTATGCGAAAACGGCACAGCCATTGTGCGTTGCTGTGCGTTTCCGTGCCAGGGCCGACTGCGTAGCATGCAGCTCTCAGGTGAGGAGAGCGGCTGTGATCGAGTTAGTGATGTATCTGCTGTTGGGCGCGGCCCTGGGCACTGTGGGTGGTTTGTTCGGTATCGGCGGCGGCTTGATCGCGATTCCCGTGCTGGGGGTGTTGTTCGGCCTGGATCAGCAGATTGCTCAGGGCACCGCGCTGGTGATGGTGGTGCCCAATGTGATGCTGGCGCTGTGGCGTTATCACCAGCGCAACCGCATCGAACTGCGCCATGCCCTGCCACTGGCGCTGATGGGCTTTTGTTTCGCCTGGCTCGGCTCGATCTGGGCGGTGGGCATCGACGCACAGAAGATGCGTATCGGCTTTGTCGTCTTTCTCCTGGTGCTGTCGGCCTACAACCTGCTGCGCATGTTCATGAGCAGCGCGCCGGCCAGCACGCGGATGCGTTATTCCTGGCCTTGGCTGGGGGTTCTGGGCGCTGCCTCCGGGGCCATGGGCGGGTTGTTCGGCGTAGGCGGAGCGGTAGTGGCCACGCCAGTATTGACCAGCGTCTTTGGCACCTCCCAGGTGGTGGCACAAGGGCTGTCCCTGGCTCTGGCGTTGCCGAGCACCGGGGTGACTCTGGTGACCTACGGCGTCCATCACCAAGTGGACTGGATGATTGGTCTGCCGTTGGCGGTCGGCGGCCTGTTGAGCATCAGTTGGGGAGTGAAGGTGGCTCATGCTTTGCCCGAGCGCCTGCTGCGGGCGCTGTTCTGCGGTTTCCTGGTGGTGTGCGCGGTGATGCTGGCCTTCAAAGTTTGAAGCCTTCGACAATGTGCTCCGCCAGGCATTCGGTGATGGGGGAGGGCGTATTGAGGTTGCGCAGCAGCATGATGCTCGCCTCCGGCAATTGGGGCAGGCCCTGTGCCTCGCCGAGAATGCGCATGTCCGGTGTGATCAGGCTTTCCAGTTGCGCGGTGATTGCCAGCCCGGCACTGACCACGGCCATCAACGCCGCCAGGCTCGAGCTGTTGTAGGCAATCCGGTAGTCGAGTCCGGCGGCGTCCAGGGCGTTGCAGGCCCAGAGTCTGCAAAAGCAGTCGCTGTTGAACATCGCCAGGGGCAATGGCGATTGCTCGTGGGGATTGAAGCCCTGGGCCACGGCCCAGACGAAGCGCTCCTTGCGCAGCAGTTGGCCGATCTCGCTACCCGGCTCGCGGGTGACGATGGACAGGTCCAGGTCCTGGCGTTGCAGCAACTGTTTGCTGGATTCGCAATGCACCTCGATCTGGATCAGCGGGTAGCTTTGGGCAAAGCGCGACAGGATTCCCGGTAGAAAGCGCATCACATAATCATCCGGAGTGCCGATGCGAACCAGGCCCACCATGTGCGGCTCGCGCAGGGTGTTGAACACCTCGCTGTGCAGTTTCAGGATGCGTCGGGCGTAGCCCAGCAGCACCTGGCCCTCGGCGGTGAGCTTGACCTGGCGCCCGTCGCGCTGGAACAACTGGCGTTGCAGCACATCTTCTTCCAGGCGTTTCATCTGCATGCTCACCGCCGACTGGGTGCGATTGACCCGTTCGCCGGCCCGGGTAAAACCGCCTTCATCGGCGATGGCGACAAAGGTGCGCAGGACTTCGGTGTCGATGCTGGGGAACTGGGACATTCCATCAAATCCTGAGATGAATGACATAAGAAGCATTCGTTGGATTGATCTTAATCCTAAGCAGAGACTGGCGTCATCCCCACTGGAGGGCAAGATGATGAAAGGTCAAAAGGGTTATGTGCTGGTCCACAAGCTGTCATTTCAGGCGCTGTCATTGAGCGGCTTATGGCGCAGGGTCATGCGCTGGTATGAGCTTGGGCGTGAGCGCCGGATGCTCGCCGGGCTGAGCGATGAGGCGTTGAAGGACCTGGGCCTGACGCGGGCCGATGTCGAGCATGAGCGGGTCCGCCCGTTCTGGGACGACCCGATGCATAAATAGCGGCAAGGGTGCTACACAAGCCGCTTCCCGGTGCGCTAGCGTGCGGGCAGACAAGGAGAACTCCCATGCCTGCACAATGCTCTTTCTCTCTTAAACAGGCTCGCCGACTGGCGCTGGCCGCCCAGGGTTTCGGCGGGCGCCAGCCGTCGGCAACGATCAAGGCCGCACGCCTCAATCTGCAAATAGAACGCCTGGGCCTGTTGCAGATCGATTCGGTCAACGCCTTGGTGCGGGCCCATTACCTGCCGCTGTTTTCCCGCCTGGGCAGTTATCCACAGGCGTTGCTCGATCAGGCCGCCTGGAGTCAGGGCCGGCAACGCACGTTGTTTGAATACTGGGGGCATGAGGCGTCGTTGCTACCCATGTCCATGTACCCGCTGATGCGCTGGCGGATGCAGCGGGCAAAACAAGGGCAGGGTATCTACTCCCAGTTGACGCGCTTTGGTCAGGAGCGCCAGGCCACTGTCCGTCGGGTAATGGCCGCGGTTCAAGAGCAGGGCGCGCTAGGCGCCGGCAGCCTGTCCACCCGTGAGGAGCGTGCCGGGCCCTGGTGGGATTGGAGCGATGAAAAGCATGCGTTGGAATGGCTGTTCGCGGCCGGTGAGGTAACGGTGGCGGGGCGCCGCGGCTTCGAGCGCCTGTACGATTTGCCAGAGCGGGTGATCGCGCCGCAGATCCTTCGGCAACCGCTGCTGGATGAGGCTCAGGCCCAGCGTCGCCTGATGCTGCATGGCGCAACCGCTCTGGGTGTGGCCACGGAAAAGGACCTTCGGGATTATTTTCGTCTCGATCCAGGCGACAGCCGTGCACGACTCGCCGAACTGGTGGAGTCCGGTGAGTTGCTGGCCTGCGAGGTTCAGGGTTGGCGTCAGCCGGCCTATTGCCTGCCGCAGGTCAAGGTGCCGCGCAAGGTCGAGGCCAGTGCGCTGTTGTCACCGTTCGATTCACTGATCTGGGAGCGCAGCCGCACTGAGCGACTGTTCGATTTCCGCTATCGGCTGGAGATCTATACGCCCCGACACAAGCGGGTCTATGGCTATTACGTGCTGCCGTTCTTGCACAACGAGCGGATCGTCGCTCGGGTCGATTTGCGGGCGGAGCGAGCTCAGGGGCGTTTGGCGGTGCATGGGGTGCATGAAGAGCAGCCCGGTCTGGACGAAGAGGGCATCCGGGCATTGGCCGTGCAATTGCGCAAGATGGCCGATTGGCTGGGGTTGGAGCAGATTCAGCTCAATTGCCAGCGTGATGCTGCGCGACATCTGCGTGAGGTGCTGGAGTGAAGCGCTTCGCGGGCAAGCCCGTTCCTACAGTGGCCTTGCAGGAGCGGGTTTGTCCGCGACAGCGCTTTTAGCGTTTGACCTGCTTCAAGGTCTCGGCAATCAGGAAGGCCAGTTCCAGCGACTGGTCGGCGTTCATCCGTGGATCGCAATGGGTGTGATAGCGATCCGATAGGCCGTCTTCGGTAATAGGCCGTGCGCCGCCGATGCACTCGGTGACGTTCTGACCGGTCATCTCGATATGGATGCCGCCGGCATAGCTGCCTTCGGCCTGGTGCACCTGGAAGAACTCCTTGACCTCGGTGAGGATCTGCGCGAAATCCCGGGTCTTGTAGCCGCTGCTGGCCTTGATGGTGTTGCCGTGCATCGGGTCCGAACTCCAGAGCACCTGCTTGCCTTCGCTTTCTACCGCACGGATCAGTTGCGGCAGATGGTCGCCGACCTTGTGGGCGCCCATGCGCACGATCAGGTTGAGGCGCCCGGGATCGTTGTCCGGGTTGAGGATGTCGATCAAGCGGATCAGTTCCTCGGTGTTCATGCTCGGGCCGACCTTGACCCCGATCGGGTTGTTCACGCCCCGTAGGAACTCGACGTGGGCACCGTCGAGCTGGCGAGTGCGGTCGCCGATCCACAGCATGTGCGCCGAGCAATCGTAATAGTCGTTGGTCAGGCTGTCGCGGCGGACAAAGGCCTCTTCGTAATTGAGCAGCAGCGCTTCATGGGCGGTGAAGAAGCTGGTCTCGCGCAGTTGCGGCGAGCTGTCCATGCCGCAGGCACGCATGAAGGCCAGGGTTTCATCGATGCGGTCCGCGAGCTGGCTGTATTTCTCGGCCAGAGCCGAGTTGGCGATGAAGTCCAGGTTCCACTTGTGCACCTGGTGCAGGTCGGCAAAGCCGCCCTGGGCGAAGGCCCGCAACAGGTTCAGGGTGGCCGTGGCCTGGTGGTAGGACTGCAGCAGGCGGTCCGGGTCCGGTATCCGGCTTTTTGCATCAAAGCCGATGCCGTTGACGATGTCGCCGCGATAGGCCGGCAAGGTCACGCCATTGATGGTTTCGTCGTTGGCCGAGCGCGGCTTGGCGAACTGGCCGGCCATGCGTCCGACCTTGACCACCGGGCAGCCGGCGGCAAAAGTCATGACAATGGCCATCTGCAGCAGCACCTTGAAGGTGTCGCGGATCTTCGCGGCGGAGAATTCGGCAAAGCTTTCGGCGCAGTCGCCGCCCTGCAGCAGGAAGGCGCGGCCCTGGGTCACTTCGGCAAACTGGCGGCGCAACTCCCGGGCTTCACCGGCAAACACCAGCGGTGGATAACTGGCCAGGGTTTGCTCGACCTGCAGCAGATGCGCAGCGTCGGGGTACTGGGGTTGTTGCTGGATCGGCAAGGCGCGCCAGCTGTCGGGGCTCCAGGGTTGGCTCATCGCGGACTCGAGTGCGTTACGGTGGGAGGGGCATGTTAGCAGCAAATTAGTGCGTGACCTGCTCCTCTCGCTTGGCCGACAATCGCGCCTTTCCCGCTCGCTGCCGAGCGGTTGGTTTATCGCGCCGGCTCGATTGCGAGCCCCGCGACTAGGAGATGAAATGACTGAGGAGCGCGTCGAGCGTGTGCTCGCCGAGGTTCATGACCAGTTCGGCATGATTCGGGTATTGGAAGTGGCGGACTACCGCTTCCTCGAATTTGGCGACGCCATCGAGCAAAGCTGCGTGTTCACCGCCGACCCCAGCTGGCTGGAGTACGACTACACCCGGGCCATGCTGATCGGTGCCCTGTGTCATGAGGCGCCGGAGAGCGCACTGTTTCTCGGCCTGGGCGCCGGGACCCTGACCCAGGCCTGCCTGAAGTTCCTGCCCCTGGAAGACGTCGAAGCCATCGAACTGCGCCCGGATGTTCCACGCCTGGCCATCGAGTACCTGGGCCTGGACGATGATCCGCGTCTTTATATAAGAGTCGGTGACGCCCTGGAGTTGCTGGACAGTGCCGAATCCGCTGATCTGATCTTCGTCGACCTGTACACCGATGTCGGCCCGGGCGTCGGTCATCTGGCCTGGGGCTTCCTGGAAAACTGCCAGAAGCGCCTCAATCCTGGAGGTTGGCTGGTGATCAACCAGTGGGCAACCGATGACGGCAAGCCTCTGGGCGCAGCCTTGTTGCGTGGCCTTTATCACCGCCACTACTGGGAGCTGCCGGTGAAGGAGGGCAATGTGATTCTGATCGTGCCATCCGACCTGGAGCAGGACCTGGACCTGCCGAGCCTGACCGCCCGGGCTGAAGCCCTGGCCCCGCGCCTGGGCTATTCCCTGCAGTCGCTGATCAAGGCCATTCGTCCCGCCACCTGATACTTGCGCAGGAGCCGGTTTGTCGGCGAGGACGATCTGCCGGCCACCTGGTTCAGCAACCCTTGAACACCCCCGGTCGCTTCTCGATCATCGCCCGCACGCCTTCCTTGGCGTCCTCACTGTTCATCAGTTTGTGTATCAGCGGTGGCAAGCCCTGAGCGGCCAGCGTCTCGCCTTCGAGCCTGGCCTGGCGCGCCGACATCAGCGTCGCCTGCACCCCCAGCGGCGCCTGTCGGGCAATCCGCTCGGCCAGTTCAATGGCCCGGGGCAGCAGGTCCTCACTGGCCATCACTTCCTGGACCAGCCCCAGGCGCAGGGCTTCATGGGCATCGAACTCGTCACCGGTCAGTAACCAGCGCATGGCATTGCCCCAGCCGGCCAGTTGATGCAGGCGCAGGGTTGCGCCGCCGAAGGGAAAGATGCCGCGCTGCACTTCCATCTGGGCAAAGCGCGTATTGCTGGCGCAGAGGTTGATGTCCGCCGCCAGCATCAACTCGATGCCGATGGTCAGGCAGTAACCCTGTACGGCGACTATCACCGGCTTGCTTACCCGTGGTCCGGCGAACACGCCCCAGGGGTCGCAGCCGCCGGGCGGTGCCTGCCAGCCCTGAGCCAGGGCAGCGCCGACATTGGCCAGGTCCAGCCCTGCGGTAAAGTGTTCGCCGTGGCCGAACACCACGGCGATCCGCGCTTGGCTGCTGGCTTCGAACTCGCCATAGGCCAGGCTCAGTTGGTTGAGCAGCTCCAGATCGAAGGCATTGCGCTTGGCGACCCGGTCCAGGCCGATCAGGAATAGATGACCGCGCAGTTCGCGGCTGACACGGCTGGCACTGGGCTGATTCATGGGCGCGATCCTCAAGGGGGAAAGAGGGAATGGGCGAGACGGCTTTCAAGCACCAGGGTGAATCGTTTTAGCGGTGGCGACCAACAACGGCGGGCTCAAGCAAAATAGCGCGCCCTTCGAGTCTGCGCAAAGCCCGTGACCATCGGGCGTTCAGCGGATTTTTCCGATAAAAAAAACTCCCTTTTTTGAGTAATTCCGGTATAGTGCGCGCCGGCCTTTAGCCGGGCCACGTTTAGGTAATGCAATTCCCCGAAGTCAGCTTCGGCTGCTTGTCCGCTGCGCGGACTATCCTTGACGATCCATTCATCCAATCGTTTTCGCAAATCCCCGCCGACAAAGCTGCCAGGGTGACTCTTGAGTCTTACACGGCATGCGCAGCTTTGGAGCATGGGTCTTTGCGGATGCACTTAGAGGCAGACCCATGACCCAGGAAATCGGCGGCTTCGCCGCTCTTGAACTTCATCCCAATATTGTCGCTGCAGTAGTCGCTACCGGCTATGAAGAGCCTTCGGCTATTCAGCAGCAGTCGATCCCGATCATCCTTGCCGGTCACGATATGATTGGTCAGGCGCAAACCGGTACCGGTAAAACCGCTGCCTTTGCCCTGCCTATCCTGCACCGCATTGATCCGTCCAAGCGCGAGCCGCAAGCTCTGATCCTGGCCCCAACCCGTGAGTTGGCGCTGCAAGTTGCAACCGCTTTCGAAACCTACGCCAAGCAAATGCCGGGCGTGACTGTTGTGGCCGTCTACGGCGGTGCGCCGATGGGCCCACAACTGAAAGCAATCCGTAATGGCGCACAGATCGTTGTCGCCACTCCGGGCCGTCTGTGCGACCACCTGCGTCGCGACGAAAAAGTGTTGGCCACCGTGAACCACCTGGTTCTCGACGAAGCCGACGAAATGCTCAAGCTGGGCTTCATGGATGACCTGGAAGTCATCTTCAAGGCCATGCCTGAGTCCCGCCAGACCGTACTGTTCTCGGCCACTCTGCCGCAGTCGATCCGGGCCATTGCCGAGCGTCACCTGAAGGACCCGAAGCACGTCAAGATCCAGAGCAAGACCCAGACCGTCACCGCGATCGAGCAGGCTCACCTGCTGGTTCACGCTGACCAGAAGACCTCTGCTGTTCTGAGCCTGCTGGAAGTTGAAGATTTCGACGCCCTGATCATGTTCGTGCGCACCAAGCAAGCGACCCTGGACCTGGCCAGTGCCCTGGAAGCCAAAGGCTACAAAGCCGCTGCGCTGAACGGTGACATCGCCCAGAACCAGCGTGAGCGCGTGATCGACTCCCTCAAGGATGGCCGTCTGGACATCGTTGTGGCCACCGACGTCGCCGCTCGTGGTCTGGACGTACCGCGTATCACCCACGTATTCAACGTGGACATGCCGTACGACCCGGAATCCTACGTGCACCGTATCGGCCGTACCGGCCGTGCCGGTCGCGAAGGTCGTGCGCTGCTGCTGGTGACTCCGCGTGAGCGCCGCATGCTGCAAGTGATCGAGCGTGTGACCGGTCAGAAGGTTGCCGAAGTTCGCCTGCCGGACGCCCAAGCTGTTCTTGATGCACGCATCAAGAAACTGACCAACAGCCTGTCGCCGCTGGTAGCTGATGCTGAAGCCACCCACGGTGAGCTGCTGGATCGCCTGACTGCCGATATCGGTTGCAGCCCGCGCGCCCTGGCCGCGGCCCTGCTGCGCAAGGCCACCAATGGTCAAGCGCTGAACCTGGCAGCCATCGAGAAAGAGCGTCCACTGGTGCCCAACAGCGCGCCACGTGGTGATCGTCCTGAGCGTTCCGGCGATCGTCCTGATCGTGGTGATCGTGAGCGTCGCGCGCCAATGCCTCTGGGCGAAGGCCGTGCTCGCTGCCGTACCGCGCTGGGTGCCCGTGACGGTATCGCTGCCAAGAACCTCTTGGGCGCGATCCTCAACGAAGGTGGCCTGGCCCGTGAAGCCATCGGTCGCATCCAGGTGCGTGACAGCTTCAGTCTGGTCGAGCTGCCGGAAGACGGTCTTGACCGTCTGCTGACCAAGCTCAAGGACACTCGCGTGGCTGGCAAGCAGCTGAAGCTGCGTCGCTACCGCGAAGATTGATCCGCCCTCGGGCTGATTGATCAGGCATAAAAAATCCCCGACTGGTTCGGGGATTTTTTTTGCCTGGAGTTCGGGCCGGGACTGTTCGCCGGCAAGCCGGTTCCTGCGGGGTTGTGTAGCAGCCCTGCCGTTGAGGCTTCAGCCAAAGCGGTAGATGTCCATGCCCAGCGCGCCCAGGGTGAAGCCCTGGTGGGCCACGCTGAATTCGCCACCGGCACCTCGGGCGAAGTACAGCGGCAGCAGGTGTTCATCGCTGGGATGGCTGCGCACGGCATGCGGTGCCTGCTGCCGGTAATCATGCAGGGCCGTTTCATCATTGGCCGCCAGTTTTTCGATCATCCAGTCACGAAAGGCCTTGGCCCAGGGTTCGACGCTTTCCGGGCCGGCGTGCCAGTCCAGCTCCCGCAGGTTGTGGGTGATGCTGCCGGAGCCGATCAGCAACACGCCCTGTTGCCGCAGGCCTGCCAGGGCGTGGCCGATGCGGGTCTGCAGGGCCGGGCCCAGACGAGTGGGCAGCGATAGCTGGATCACCGGGATGTCCGCTTGCGGGTACATCAGCGACAGCGGCACCCAGGCGCCGTGGTCGAAGGGGCGCTGGTTGTCCAGCTGCGCCGGCAGGCCGTCGGCCTTGAGCAGCTCCACCACTTGTGCCGCCAGTTCAGGATCGCCGGGAGCCGGGTATTGCACGGCAAACAGTGCAGCGGGAAAGCCGCCGAAGTCATGCCAGGTTTCCGGATGAGGGTGGGCGCTGACTCGCAGATCCTGGCTTTCCCAATGGGCTGAAACCACCAGGATCGCCTTGGGGCGTGGCAGCTGTGCCGCCAGGTTGGCCAGGGCAGGACCGCTGGCACCGGGCTCCAGGGCCAGCATGGGAGAACCGTGGGAGATAAACAGGCTGGGGAGCATGAGAAGGTCCTGAAGGTTAAGATGCGCCATCTTCAATCAGATCATTGATCTAAATCTAATATAAGTTTTAGGGCTTTTTGATCGAATTTTAAGGACTTCTCATGCAAGCGGACTTTTGGCACAAGCGTTGGGAGCGGGATCAGATCGGCTTTCACCTGGCAGAGGTCAACCCCTACCTGCAGCAGTACTGGCCGGCTCTGGGGCTGGCGGCACAAACCCGTGTGCTGGTGCCGTTGTGCGGCAAGAGCCTGGACCTGATCTGGCTCGCCGACCAGGGCTTCGAGGTGCTGGGCATCGAGCTGGCGGAAAAGGCGGTGGAGGATTTCTTCCGTGAGCATCAGTTGCAGCCGCAGATCAGCCAGCACGGAGAGTTCAAGGTCTATGCCCAGGGTCCGATCCAGCTCTGGTGCGGCGATTTCTTTGCCCTGACTGCCGAGGACACGGCTGGTTGCACAGCCCTGTACGACCGTGCGGCCATGATTGCCTTGCCCCCGCCGATGCGGCAGCGCTACACCGCCCACCTCAATGGCCTGTTGCCGGAGGGCAGCCAGGGGCTGCTGATAACCATGGACTACGCCCAGGAGCAACTGGACGGGCCGCCATTCGCGGTGCTCGACGATGAAGTTCGCCAGGGCCTGGGGGATGTCTGGCAGCTGCAGGTCGAAACGGAGCGCGACATTCTGGGAGAGAGCTGGAAGTTTCTCCAGGGTGGCGTGACCCGGCTGGTGGAGCGGGTCTATCGCCTGAACAAGCAAGGTGTCCGTGAATAGGCTTTATTGGCGGCCATGCAAAAGGGCGACTCGCGTCGCCCTTTTGGGTATGGCCTTGCAGCGGATCAGCCGCGACGACGCAGGGCGTCGATACGCTCTTCCAGCGGCGGGTGGCTCATGAACATGCGAGCCAGACCCTGTTTGATGCCGCCATTGATGCCGAAGGCGTTCAGGGTGTCGGGCATATGCACCGGCAGGCCCTGTTCCGAACGCAGGCGCTGCAGGGCGCCGATCATGGCGTTGGTGCCGGCCAGGCGGGCACCGGCTTCGTCGGCACGGTATTCACGCTTGCGCGAGAACCACATGACGATGGCGCTGGCCAGGAAACCCAGGACCAGCTCGGCGAAGATGGTCGCCACGTAGTAGGCAATGCCCTGGCCCTCTTCGTTCTTGAAGATCACCTTGTCGACGAAGTTGCCGATGATCCGCGCGAAGAACATCACGAAGGTGTTCACCACGCCCTGGATCAGCGCCAGGGTCACCATGTCGCCGTTGGCAACGTGACCGATCTCGTGGGCCAGTACGGCTTTCACTTCATCGGGCGAGAAGCGTTCCAGCAGGCCCTGGCTGACCGCCACCAGGGCGTCGTTCTTGTTCCAGCCGGTGGCGAAGGCGTTGGCCTCGTAGGCCGGGAAAATACCCACTTCGGGCATCTTGATCCCGGCTTCGCGGGACAGTTGCTCAACGGTTTGCAACAACCATTGCTCATGGCGGGTGCGCGGTTGAGTGATGATCTGCGTGCTGGTGCTCATCTTCGCCATCCACTTGGAGATGAACAGCGAGAACAGCGAACCGGCAAAACCAAAGACGGCACAGAAAATCAGCAGCTGATTGAGGTTGAGATCAACCCCATTGGCCGCCATGAACCCGTTGAAGCCGAAAAGGCTCAGGGTGATGCTGGCAATCAGCACGACCGCAAGGTTAGTGGCCAAAAACAGCAGGATTCGCATCATGGTTGTAGAAATCTCCTCAAGCTAAAGATGTAGCGTACTGCGGGGTATATAAGGTGCGGCAACGGCCTATTCAATACGGCTTCTATTTCAAACTGTGTCGTCTAGCCCCGGGGTTAGACGCTTGCATTGACGCGGCGCGGGCGATTGTCGGATGGGGCAATCAACCGGCTGCGGTGCAGGATTTGTGACAATGGGCCGGACGGAAAGTGCAAGCTTATAGAAGGGGCGTGGTGCAGGGCAGCGAAGATGTGTTGCTGAATTAATCGCAGTGCGACCGGGTAAGGATCGCACTGCGTGATTCGGATTACTGGCGGTAGGACTTGAGGAAACTTCCGATCCGCCCAATGGCCTGTTCCAGGTCATCGACCCGCGGCAGGGTGACCACGCGGAAGTGATCCGGCCAAGGCCAGTTGAAGGCGGTGCCCTGGACCACTAGGAGTTTTTCCGAAAGCAGCAGATCGAGAACGAACTTCTCATCGTTATGGATCGGGCAGACTTTCGGGTCGATCCGGGGGAAGGCATACAGCGCGCCCATGGGTTTCACGCAGCTGACCCCGGGAATGTCGTTGAGCAGCTCCCAGGTACGGTTGCGCTGTTCCAGCAGGCGGCCGGGCGGCAGCACCAGGTCATTGATGCTCTGGTAGCCGCCCAGGGCGGTCTGGATCGCGTGCTGGCTGGGCACGTTGGCGCACAGGCGCATGTTGGCCAGCATGTCGATGCCTTCGATATAGCTCAGGGCATGCTGCTTGGGACCGGAAATGGCTACCCAGCCGGAACGGAAGCCCGCCACCCGATAGGACTTGGACAGGCCGTTGAAGGTCAGGCACAGCAGGTCCGGCGCCAGGGAAGCGGTGCAGATGTGCACGGCGTCATCGTAGAGGATCTTGTCGTAGATCTCGTCCGAGAACACCACCAGGTTGTGCTGGCGGGCCAGTTCCAGCATGCCCAGCAGCACTTCCTTGGGGTACACGGCGCCGGTGGGGTTGTTCGGGTTGATGATCACCAGGGCCTTGGTGTTCGGGGTGATCTTGGCCTTGATGTCGGCCAGGTCCGGCCACCAGTTGGCCTGCTCGTCGCACAGGTAGTGCACCGGGTTGCCGCCAGCCAGGCTCACCGCGGCGGTCCACAGCGGATAGTCCGGGGCCGGCACCAGCACTTCGTCGCCGTTGTTGAGCAGGGCCTGCATGGCCATCACGATCAGCTCGGAAACACCGTTGCCCAGGTAGATGTCTTCAATGCCGATACCTTCTACCTGCTTTTGCTGGTAGTACTGCATCACCGCCTTGCGCGCACTGAACAGGCCCTTGGAATCGCTGTAGCCCTGGGCGGTGGGCAGGTTGCGGATCACGTCTTGGAGAATCTCGTCCGGCGCTTCGAAACCAAAGGGCGCCGGGTTGCCGATGTTCAGCTTGAGGATGCGATGGCCTTCCTCTTCCAGACGCTTGGCGTGCTTGAGCACTGGGCCGCGAATGTCATAACAGACGTTGGCGAGCTTGTTCGATTTGCTGACCTGCATGGCGATGTGTTCCCGAAAATGAACGATCCAGGCGGAGGATGAACTACCGTACTGGGAATCCTGCCGTGTCACACCGGCCTGTAGCCCGCACCGGCGCGGCAAAATCCGTTTGAATGGGTGTAACGCGGCTGCCAGACTGGCGTCTGACGAGGCGCAATCATACGTGCCGCCCGATCCGTGGAAAAGACACAGATCGGGCTTTTTCCGTTGCAGAGGAAGGACCATGGAAAAGCTGGAAAAAACCCTGGAAGAGTGGCGGGCGATGCTCGATCCGGAGCAGTACAACGTCTGCCGGCTCAAAGGCACCGAACGGCCCTTCTCGGGCAAGTACAACGGCACCAAGACCGATGGGATCTATCATTGCATCTGCTGCAATGAGCCGTTGTTCGACTCCAAGGCCAAATTCGACTCCGGGTGCGGCTGGCCGAGTTTCTTTGAACCCATTGCCGACAGTGCCATGGTCGAGATTCGGGACGTGAGCCATGGCATGATCCGGACCGAAGTGGTCTGTGCCAGATGCGACGCGCACCTTGGCCATGTTTTCCCGGACGGCCCGCCGCCCACCGGCTTGCGTTATTGCATCAATTCGGTTTGCCTGGATCTGGTTCCGCGCTAAGCACCAGGGCGATTCTTTGGAGTCGCCCTTTGTTCAATTAAATTGCGTGCAATTTAATTGAGCGCTATTTTTACCGCCTCTTATCTTGAATGGAATTGCTGCCATGACCGATTCGCTGCTGACTATTCCCTGCACCACCATCAAGGGTGAACACAAGACCCTGGCAGACTTCTCCGGCAAGGCCGTGCTGGTGGTCAACACCGCCAGCAAATGTGGCTTCACGCCCCAGTACAAGGGATTGGAGGAGTTGTGGCAGACCTACAAGGACCAGGGCCTGGTGGTACTGGGGTTTCCGTGCAACCAGTTCGGCAAGCAGGAACCGGGTGACGAAGGGGCGATTTCCGAGTTCTGCGAGCTGAACTACGGTGTCAGCTTCCCGCTGTTCAAGAAGATCGAAGTCAATGGCGCCGCCGCTCACCCGTTGTTCGTCCAGTTGAAGAAGCGTGCGCCTGGGGTCCTGGGTTCCCAGGGCATCAAATGGAATTTCACCAAGTTCCTGATTGGCCAGGACGGCAAGCTGGTCAAGCGTTTTGCGCCGACCACCAAGCCCCAGGACCTCGGCCGCGAGATTGAAGCCCTGCTCAAATGAACGACCTGTCGGCTGATTCACTGAAACTCGATTCCCAGCTGTGTTTCAAGCTGTACGCTGCCTCGCGGGCGGTGGTTCGTGGCTACAAGCCGATGCTCGACCGCCTGGGCCTGACCTATCCGCAGTACCTGGTGATGCTGGTGCTGTGGGAGTGGCATGCGGTGCCTGTGCCGCAGCCGACGGTGAAGGCGCTGGGGGAGCGTCTGTCCCTGGACTCCGGCACCCTGACCCCATTGCTCAAGCGTCTTGAACAACTGCAACTGGTGCAGCGCCAACGCTCAGGGCGTGATGAGCGGGAAGTGCACCTGAGCTTGAGTGAAACGGGCCTGGCGCTGCGCGATCAGGTGCCGCCGCTCAAAGCGGCGCTATTGTGCGAGAGCGGCGTTGACCTCAACAGCCTGGACCAGTTGCGCGACGGCCTCGATCACCTGCTGCAGCAGATCAGAGCCTTGTCGTAGTGGGCACCCACAGATCCAGCAGGGTGATCAGTTCCTCGCGGCGAAATGGCTTGGCCAGGTAGTCGCTCATGCCCGCCGCTCGGCAGCGTTCGCGCTCCTCGGGCATGGCGTTGGCGGTCAGGGCAATGATCGGCAAGTCCGGCCAGCGCCCACTGCGGCGGATCTGTCGGCTGGCTTCATAACCGTCCATGACCGGCATGTTGCAGTCCATCAGCACCAGGTCGAAGCGGTTGTGCTCCAGCTGGTTGAGGGCCTCGGCGCCATGGACGGCCACGGTCACGGCACACCCGAGCTTGCTGAGCATGCCTTTGGCCACCAGTTGATTCACCGGGTTGTCTTCCACCAGCAGAATGTCTGCCCGGCGGATCTGCGCCGGCATTTCCAGTTGGGCGTCATTGAGGGTAATGGTTTCCGCCAGCAACGAGCGGCGCAGGGTCTGATACAAGGCATTGCGCGCCAGGGGGCGAGCCTGTTGCTGCAGCGGTGCCAGGGCGCTGGCCTCTTCGCTGGGCAGGAAGCTGCCATAGGCGGTCACCAGCAGGATCGGCGCGGTAATGGCCGGGCGCAGGCCGAACAGGCATTCCGGGCAATCCGTGATCAGCAGGTCGGGGTCACGCCCGGCCAGCGAGTCCTCGATGTCGTAACGCTGGTAGTCGAGCCCCCAGGTCGGCAGCAGGGAACCCAGCAGTTCAGCCAGGCCGCTGCCGGCGTCGGTGATGGCGATGATCTTGCCGGACAGCGCCGGCGGCGCAATGGCCGGGGTGTGGCAGGGCAGCGGCAGATCGGCGCAGAACTGACTGCCGAAGCCCACTTCCGAGCTGATGCTCAAGCGCCCGTTCATGGCCTCGCAGAGGTTGTAGGTCAGGGCCAGCCCCAGCCCCGTGCCGCCGTATTGGCGGGTGATACCGGCGCCCGCCTGGGTGTAGGGCTGGAAGATCCGCACCTGGGCTTCCTGGGCGATGCCGATCCCGGTGTCGCAGATTTCGATACGCACCCCGTCGCCCTGGGTGCTCAGGCGCACATCGACGCGGCCGAAGCGGGTGAACTTGAGGGCATTGGACAGCAGGTTGCTGACGATCTGTCGTACCCGCATCGGGTCCCCTAGCACCAGGGCCGGAAAGTCCGGGGCGATCAGGCAGGCCAGTTCCACGCTGGCTGCCGCGTTCTGCGACAACAGGTTGGCGGTGTCTTCCACCAGCACCCCGAGGTCGAAGGGGATGCGCTCCAGCTCCAACTGCCCGGCGTCGAACTTGGACATGTCGAGAATATCGTTGAGCAGCTCCACCAGGACTTTGCCGGAGTCGTGGGCGATAGACAGTTGCTGGCGCTGTTCGGGGGTCAGCGGGCTGTCCAGGGACAGGGCGATCATCCCCAGCAGGCCGTTGAGCGGGGTGCGGATCTCGTGGCTCATGTTGGCCAGGAATGCGGCTCGGGCCTGGGCCATGTCCAGGGCAGTGCGCCGGGCGATCTCCAGCTCCTCGTTGGACTGGCTGAGCCGGGCGTTGCTGGCCTTGAGCTCGGTGGTGCGTGCCGAGACCATGTTTTCCAGCTGCCCGAGGTATTCGGTCAGACGGTTCTCGGCATTGCGTCGTTGCTGGATCTCGGTGGCCATGATCTCGAATTGCTGGTTGGCCACCTTGACCAATACCCCGACTTCATCGTTCTCGTGGCCATGGGGAAACTCCAGTTTGGTCTGTTGCGGGCTGCGCGGGTCACGGCTGCTGAGCTCGCGGATCACCCCCACCAGAGGCTTGGTCAGCATCACATAGAACAGTGCCAGGAGAATCCCGGTGAGGATCAGGCTACGGGCGAAGCCGTTGATCAGGGTGACCTCGGCGCGGCGCAGGAAGCGGCTGCCGAAGGCATAGGTGTCGACGTCCAGATGCAGCGTGCCGAGGGACTCCTCGGGCAGGTGGCTGAGGTACAGGCGATTTTCGAACTGCCGGTCAGCACCGAACAGGAAGTCGCTGAGGGCCCGGTAGGGGCTCTGTTGCGCGGGCCGTTCGACGTTGGCCAGCAGGGTATTGTTGTTGTCGATGAGCTGCGCACGAATGATCGCCGGGGAACGCAGCAGGCCCAGGGTCAGTTCCTGGGCCAGTTCGGAGTCGATGTTGTAGGCAATGCGTGAGGCCGGGTTGTGACTGATTTCCAGCAGTGACTGAATTTCACGATTGATGGAGGCATCTTCGCTGGCATAATCGATGCCGATTTGCAGCAGACTGAGCGCGGTCCCCAGAATGAAACCCACCAGCACGGTGAGCCGGGCCTGTTTATAGGACAGGCGATTGGTGAACTTGATATCCATGGGGGGCTGAACCACTTTCGTTTCCCTTCGCTGCGCAAGCATAGCTGATCATCTTTGGTTGCCGGCCTGGCCTGGCAGCAGCTGATAAGGCAATAGACCCTTTGATCAGGACGGCGTTTGGTCTGTGTGACGCATCATTACCTTGAACGTGCCTGAGGAAAAGTCGTGGATGCCCGATTGAATGCATTTCTTGAACGTGCCGATGCCGTCCTGGCCCGAATCGAACCGCTGCTACCTGCCTTGCGCCAGAGCATCGACTGGAATCAGTGCCTGGCAGCCCGCTGGCAGCGTGAAGGCCGCGGTGGCTTCCTGCTGCCCCTGGAAGTCAGCCTGGACATGCGCCTGAGCGATCTGATCGGGGTCGACAAGCAGCGCGAGCAGTTGGCGCGCAATACCCAGCAGTTTCTTGACGGCCTGCCGGCCAACCATGCCTTGCTCTGGGGCTCGCGTGGCACCGGTAAATCCTCCCTGGTGCGAGCCTTGCTGGCCGAGCACGCCAAGGGCGGCCTGCGGTTGATCGAGATCGAGCGTGATCACCTGGCGGACCTGCCACGGGTGGTGGAGCAACTGGTCAAGCTGCCCCAGCGTTTCGTGCTGTTCTGCGACGACCTGTCGTTCGAGGCCGGCGAGGGCGACTACCGGGTGCTCAAGAGCGTACTCGACGGTTCCCTGGAGCAGGCTCCGGAAAACGTGCTGTTGTACGCCACCTCGAACCGCCGGCACCTGGTGCCGGAAAAGGAAAGTGACAACGAGAACTGGAAGCGCGTCGACGGCGAGCTGCACCCCAGCGAAGCGGTGGAAGACAAGATCGCCCTGTCGGACCGCTTCGGCCTGTGGCTCTCGTTCTATCCCTTCACTCAGGAACACTTTCTCAATGTGGTGGAACACTGGATCGGCGAACTGGCGCGCAAGGCCGGCTTGAGCTGGCAGCGCACTGAAGAGCTGGACATTCTGGCGGTACGCTGGGCCACGGGCCGGGGCAACCGCAACGGCCGATGTGCCTATCAATTTGCCCGCTATTGGGTGGGCTTGCAGTTGTTGGAGCAAAAAGCATGATCGATTTGCAAAGTGCCGGCCAAGGCCTGGATGGCTACGGGCTGCTGTGTGCCCAGATGGAGTCGCTGTTGGCCGATGAGCGTGACTTCATCGCCAATGCCGCGCAGTTCTCGGCGTTCCTGTTCAGCCAGCTCGATGACCTGAACTGGGCCGGCTTCTACCTCAATCGCAACCAGGAATTGGTGCTCGGCCCGTTCCAGGGCCAGATCGCCTGCGTGCGGATACCCTTCGGTCGTGGCGTTTGCGGCACCGCCGCGGCCACCCTGCAGACTCAACGGGTAGAGGATGTGCATGCCTTTGCCGGACACATCGCCTGTGACAGCGCGTCCAACAGCGAGCTGGTGGTGCCCCTGGTCAAGGACGGCCGGTTGATCGGCGTGCTCGACCTGGACAGCCCGAAGCTGGCCCGCTTCAGCCCGGCGGACCAGGCCGGGATCGAACAACTGGCGGCGATCTTCCTGCGCCTGAGTGACTGCTGACCGCCATCAGGCGGTCAACCCTGCCTTTTTCAACAGAGCGTCACGATCCACGGCATCGATCTGCTGTGGCACCAGGAAGCGCTCGGCGTAGCGCTGATAGATCTGCTCCTGAAGAAACAGCTCGAACAATTCGGGATCGATGTGGGCGTCGCGGCACATCATGGCCATGATGTTCAGCGCTTCGCTGAGGGTCTTGCCCTTCTTGTAGGGGCGGTCTGCCGCGGTCAGTGCCTCGAAGATATCGGCAATCGCCATCATCCGCGCCGGCAGGCTCATCTGTTCACGCTTGAGCTGTTTGGGGTAGCCGCTGCCGTCCATTTTCTCGTGATGGCCGCCGGCGATCTCCGCCACGTTCTGCAAGTGGCTGGGAAAGGGCAGGTGGTTGAGCATGATGATGGTCTGCACGATGTGGTGATTGATCACATAGCGCTCCTCGGCGGTCAGTGTGCCTCGGGGGATGCTCAGGTTGTACAGCTCGCCACGGTTGTACTTGTGAGCTGGCACCTGGAGCTTGAAGCCCCAGGGATTGTCCGCGGTCATGATCTCCACGGCGCTGCGTTCCAGCAGGTGTTCCGGCTTGTCCGCCAGCAGATGCTCCTGCACCGGCAGGCTGGGCGCCGGGGTGCGGTTCTGACGCTGCAGCTCTTCCCAGGAAACCCCCAGGCGATCGTCCAGGGTCCGGCTCCAGGTGCGCTGGGCGATGATCTGCAGGCGCTGCTGGTCGGCCTCGGCCATGAACTCGGCCCCCAGATTGCAGTGCGCGACAAAAGCGAAATCCTCGTCCAGGGCCCGCAGGTGCTCGTCGCGCTCGGCGGCCTGGGCGGTGGCCTCGGCCCCTTCGGCCACGGCCCGCCAGTAGTCGATCCAGGCATCGCGCTTGAGCACTTCGAAGCGGGTGCGGATTTCATGAATCCGGTCATTCAGGGTTTCCAGCTTGGTGGCTTTGTCCACCACGTATTCCGGGGTCGTGACCTTGCCGCAGTCATGCAGCCAGGCGGCGATATGCAAGGCTTCCCACTCGTCGTCGCTGGGTTGATAGGCGGCGAACCTCGGGTCCTGGCTGGCGGCAGCGGCTTCGGCCAGCATCAGGGTCAGGGCCGGCACGCGCTGGCAGTGGCCGCCGGTGTAGGGACTCTTGGCATCGATGGCCCCGGCCAGCAACTGGATAAAGGCGTCCAGCAGATGCTTTTGCTTGTTCTGCAGGCGCTGGCTCTCGATGCACAGCGCGGCAGTGGCGGACACCGCCTGGATAAAGGCGATACGGTCCGGGCTGAGTTTTTCCAGGTCTGCCTCGGTGCCGCTGTCCACCAGAAACAGTAGGAGCATGCCCACCGTTTCGTTGTGCCGATTGCGCAAGCGGATGCCCACCAGATGGGAGCTGGGACTGTCCAGGGCCAGCAGTACGCTTTGCAGGCTGCCGGCCTGTTCGAAGCCCAGGGTAGTGACCACGTTGTCGTTGTCGGTCAATTGATGCAGCCAGTCCGGGAGCCTCGGGTCCGTCAGGTCTTTGGTGGCGATATCGAAGCGCTGCAGGTCCTGGAGTTGTCCATCGATGATCAGGCCATAGGGTTGCAGGCGCGAACCCTTGCTTTCCGTGAGGTAGATCAGCCCGGCCTGGGCCTGGGCGATCTTCACGGTCTCGAACAGCACCCGTTGCAGCAGGGGATCGAAGCGGGTTTCGGCGGACAGGCTGGCGTTGATCTCGAAAAAACTGGCCAGGGTATCTTTCATCCGGGCCATGGACAGGCTCAGTTGGTCCACCTCCAGCACAGGTGAGCGCCGCGACACCGGGTAATCGAAATTGAAGCTGCGGATGGCGTCCGCTTCCTGCACCAGAGCGTGCAGTGGCCGCACCAGAATGCGCGAGATCAGCCAGCCCAGGGGCAGGCACAGCAGCAGGGTGGTCAGCGTGATCAAGGCCCCTTGCCAGCGCAGGCGGTAGGCATCGACCAGCAGTTCGTCCTCGGGCACCAGCAATGCCAGTCGCAGTCCGCCGGGCCCGCCTTCGGCGATATGGCTGCTGGCGACTATCCAGTTGCGTCCCAGGGCCTGCAAGTGACCGTCAACGGTCTGTCCCTGCAACAGGGCATCGAGCATCGGGTTCAGGTCATTGCCCTTGATCAGGCGCGCGCTGCGCTGTTCCAGCAGCAGCTTGTGGCTGTCGGGGTAGGCCACGACGTTGCCCTGGTCATCCAGCAGTGCCACCTCGGTGGCCGGTGTGACCCGGTTCTTGGCCAGGGTCGATGACAGTTGTTCGAGGGTCAGATCGGCACCGATCACTGCCATTCTGCCGCTGCGCCGGGCCAGGGTGGTGCCGACGTTGAGGGTGGAATAAAACACATAGGGCCGGGTGGTGATCTGGTCGGCATCGCCCCGGGCGCTGGAGAACCAGTCACGGGTTCTTGGGTCGTAGCGCTCGTCGGCGTGGTGCCGACGGTCGATCAGGGACAACCCGGCGTCATAGAACAGCGACTGTGAGTGAACCTGGCCGTTGCTGGCATTGCGCTCGATGCTCCAGATTTCGTAGGCGCTGTCCGGCGGGGCATGGCGCTTGTCCTTGATCTCGGCGTTGCGCAGCGGACGCACCATGAAGAAGTCGCCATTGGCATATCCCAGGTACAGCGAGGCCAGGTTCGGGTTGTCCTGCAACGACTGGCTGAACGGCTTGAGCAGCGCCAGACGCTGTTCCAGGTTGGAAGCCTGGGCTGCCGGGTTGTCCGCCAGCAGGCTGAGCAGGTGGCGTATGGGGTCATAGGTGGATTTCAGGTCGCTGCGCACATCCTGTTCGATGCGCTGGAAGAGTTTTTCACTGCTGCCCAGGATGATGCGGGTGGTCTGTTGGTAGTTGTAGATGCCCAGTACCACGCCAGTCAGGAGCAGCAGCAGGGTGAACATCACGCTGATATGGATATGAAGAGGAAAGCGGCGTTGTGTCGGTTGTGGCGTGCTCGGCATTCCAATTCTCTCCAAGGGCACATCAGGCATGGCTCAGGAACCAAGCATAGTTAAGGCCGGTATTCTCTGCCTTGGCTTTGCCTGGGGATTGAGGATGTCGGGAAGTCCATGGGCATGGACCCCATGGAGGTGGACTACTGCGCTGAAATACTGGCCTTTTGATATATACCTGGCAAGAGGCTTGATCATCGGTGATCCGCAAGGTCCGAAGCCTCCGGGGCCACGGCGGGGCAGGTGGCAGTCGGTGTCCGTTGCCGGTGCTGGTCCAGATGCTGCAGCAGGGATTGGGTAAAGCGCAGCAGGGCCCGGTCCAGGGCGTTGCTTGCGGCGCGACAGGCCTCGATCCCGGCGTTGTCCTGACAGACCCGCTCCAGGGCTTCGCAACAGGCCAGCAAAGAGGTAGCACCGAGCATTTTCGCCGAACCCTTGATCTTGTGTGCCAAGGCTGCCAACGCTTGGGAATCGCCGGCCGGAATCAGTCCCAGGGCGAGGCGGTCCTCGCGACAGCACTGCAGGAGGGCCTTGAGCATGCGCAGGGCAAGCAGTGGCTGGTTGCGGGTCAGGGTGCGCAGGGTCGATATGCTGAAGCTGTCCGCCCTGGGCAGCGCCTTGAGTGTCTCCAGTGTCTGGCTCAGCAGGTTCAGATCCAGGGGTTTGAGCAGGCAGTCGTGCATGCCGGCATTCATGCAGCGCTGGATCGTCTGGGTATCGTCGCTGGCGCTGCAACCGAGGAGTGTCACCGGCGGCCGTTGCTGCAGCGCTTCATGTCGGCGGATGGTCTCGGCCAGTTGATAGCCGTTCATCAAGGGCATGTTGCAATCGACGATCAGCAAGTCGAAATCACCTTCTTGCCATTGCTCGTAGGCCTGCACCCCATCCCCCACGCAGGTGACCCGGTGCCCGAGGTACTCCAGTTGTTCCTGCAGCAGTGTCAGGCTGGCGCGGTGGTCGTCCGCCAGCAGGATGTCCAGAGGCAGGCGGTTGGCCTGGGGTACAGGGGCCGGGCTGGCCCGGGCTGCCCCCTCCCGCCCGGCCAGGGGCAACTCCACCCGGACTTCGCTGCCGGGGCCGCGGCGCCCGTGCAGGCTCAGCTTGCCCCCCATCTGCTGGCACAGCTGATGGCTGATGGGCAGCCCGAGCCCGGTACTGTCCCGTGGCGACTGGCTGTGCGGGTCAACCTGGGCAAAGGGTTGCAACAGTCGTTGCCGCTCCTCCCGGGGCATGCCTATGCCGGTGTCCAGCACCTGCAGTAGCAGCTTGTAGTGCCCCTTACGCATCGTGGGTTGCAGTTGCAATCTGACCAGGACCGTACCCTGGTGGGTGAACTTGATTGCGTTGCTCAGCAGATTTGCCAGCACCTGCTTGAAACGCAGGGTGTCAAGCAGCACCAGGGGCTCTGGCTCAGGGGCCTTGAACTCAAGGCTGAGGTCCAGGTTCTTCTGCCGGGCCAACGCCTGGAACACCCCCATCACCCCGTCGACGCTGCCCCGCAGGTTGCTCCAAGTCGGGTTCAGTTGCAGGTGGCCGGATTCGAGCCGGCTGATGTCCAGCAGGTCCCCGAGCAACTCGCGCAAATCCCTGGCGGCGCCCAGGGCCAGTTCCAGGGAGGCGTGGTTTTGTGGATGGTCCCTGGTTCGTTGCAGGATCAGTTCCAGCAGGCCGATGAAGGCGTTCAGCGGAGTACGGATTTCATGGCTCATGCAGCCCAGGAACTGGATTTTGCACCGGTTGGCTTCTTCGGCTTGGCGCTTGCCGGTTTCCAGTGCCGCCACCGATTGTTCCAGCCTCCCGGATTGCTGCCGAAGACTGTGCCGTTGTCGGTAGAGTCGCGCCTGGTTCAGCCATGACGCCAGCAGCAGGACCAGCAGCGTGATAACGCCGGATGGCGAGAGCAGGACCTCGATCATCGCCGCGGCGCTCGACGGGGCCAGGGCATGAGGAGCTGGCGCTTCATATCAGTTCATTGCGCTTGGCCATGTCCACCAGTTCATTCATGGAGGTGGTGGCGAGTTTTTGCATGATGCGCTTCTTGTAAGTACTGACAGTCTTGTTGCTGAGAAACATGCCCGTGGCAATTTCCTTATTGGTTTGGCCCATTGCAAAAAGCTTCAGAACCATCAACTCCCGATCATTCAACGAGTTGAATTGCGCCAACTCCAAAGTTTCACCAAGAGCACTTCGATCAACTTGCAGCGCCTGGCTGGGAAAGTAGTTGTAGCCACTGCAGATGGCCTTGATGGCGCTGAGCAATTCACTCAGGTCTTCCTGTTTGCAGACATAGCCGCTGGCCCCGGCGCGCATGCAGCGATTGGCGAACAAGGCCGCCGACTGGGCGGTGAGGACCAGGATTCGCAAGGGCCTGGGCATGTTGCTCAAGCGTTCCAGCAGCTCCAACCCGTCGAGTTTTGGGATGCAGATATCGAGTATGACCAGGTCCGGTTCGCCTTCACGAACCATTTGCAAGGCATCGACTCCATTATCGGTTTCCCCGAAGACTCTATAACCCTCGTGTTCCAGCAGAATACGAATGGCCATGCGTATGACAGGGTGATCATCAACGATAAGTACTGTGCCCATACTGGTCTCCTACCGATAAATGGAAGTTCGAACAGTAGCCCAGCTGATGGAATGGAAGTAGCTGTGAAAGTGTGGAAAAACCCAATCTAAGACGGGTCCTACAGCGAATAAGGGGAGGTATTACAGCCAGTTGGCATAGAAGGGAAGTTAAAGCGGGATTGACCTGCATCGGGCCGCCGGCTACGGCGGTAAAAAGTCGCTGGCGAATGCCATCGCAGGCCGCCCCCCGGGAGGAGGGCGGCCTGAGCCTCATGGCGCTTTCTGATCGATACCGGCTTGCAGCAGCTGGCTGTCACTGTGGGCGCCGACACGCAGCGGGCCGAGGTTGAACAACTGGTCCTTCTGGGTGGCGTCATCCTGTTTGCGGGTCAATTCGGCCACGCTGCCCGTGGCAATGTTGACCGGTGACTTGGACAGGTTGGCGCCGACGTCCACGCGCAGTTCCGAGCCGGCCAGGTCGGTTTTGCTGACCTTGGAACCTCCCAGTTCGACGCGACCCTCGCTGGCCCCGATGCGCGCACCGGTGAGCTGGGTTTCGCCGCTGACCTTCAGGTTGACGCCCTGCTGGGTACTGATCCCCGAGGCCTGTTCCACGCGGTTCTTGCTCTCGTGGCTGACGTTCAGGTTCAAGGTCGGGGTATAGGAGGTCTGACCGCTCTTGTCGCCAAACAGCACGCCTTCAGCGGTATTGGCCACTTTGCTGCCGGCGGTGTTCTTCTCGCTGACCGAATAGCTGTCGCTGGTTTTTGGCCAGAAGCGCTCTTTCAGGCTGGAGAGACGATTGCCCACGGCGTCGGCCTTGTCGGCCAGGTAGTTCTTGGCCTTGTCCACGCCGTTGCCAATAGCGCCGCGTGGTTCGGGGTTGACGTCGTAGCTGCCACTGCGGCTGAGTTTCTCCCCCAGGCGCTCCTTGGCTTCGCTGGCCTTGGCGACCACGCTGTCCTTGGCCGAGCTGACCTTTTCCACCCCTTTGTCGACGGCGTTTTCCAGCTTCTCGCGGTGTTTGTCGAAACCTTTCTCGGCCTTGGCCTTCAGGTCGTCCTTGAGCGGACCGGCCGGCTTGGCCAGCTTGTCCACCAGCCCCGGCTGGTTCTTCGCCACTTCCAGCTTGGCGTCGATATTGACCTGGGTGCTGCGCAGCCGATCCTGGCGGCTTTCGATGTCGAGGTTGCCACCGATGGCACCGTCGAGGCGTTGCGCGTCGATGTTGGCGCCGGCCAGATGCACGTTGCCGGCACTGTTGAGGGTCACCTGATCGGCCTTGATCAGGCTGTTGTGCTGAGTCGTGTTCTGGCGCTGATCGACGTCGATCTTGGCCCGGGCATTGATCCCGCGATCGACTTTCGGCGAGTCGTGCTCACTGGCGTCGGCCAGGGTGGTCTTGCCCATGCTGCCACCGGCGCCCAGGGTCAGGCCCCAGTTGTTGTGGGCCTGGGTGGACTGCGCCGACTCCTGGTAGATGCCGCCCTGGGCCGCATCCAGCACCACCTTGGCGGCGTCGATGCGCGTGCCTTGCAGGTGAATGGCGCTGTCGCCCTCGGCTGCGCTGGCCAGGCGTACCTGGCCCTGGCTGTAGAGCTGGGCGCCGCGCTGGCTCTGGTCGTTTTCATTGACCCGGCCGATGTTGAAGTTGGCGCTGAGGTTGACGCTCTTGCCGCTGCTCTGCTCGCTGCTGGTCTTGCTGCCACCGGCCGTGAGGCCGCCACCGAGGTTGCTGCCCTGGCTGTGGTGGGTGTCCACCGCGGCTTGCAGGTCGAGCTTGCCGCCAGCGTCCAGGGTGATATCGCCGGCCGGACGCGCGGCGTTGCCGATCTGTGTGCCTTGCAGCGTCAGGTCGCTTGCACTCTTGAGGTTGACCGGCCCCTGGCCCTGGATGCTGGCGACCCGCGCCTGGCTGTCCTGCTGCTCGAGGCTCTTGTGATCCAGTTGCAATCCGGCGCCGACGTTGAGGTTGGTGCCGCTGCTACCTGGAGTGGTGCCCAGGGTCAGGGAGGCATCGCCACGCAGGCTGGAGTTGCTGCTGCTCTGGCGATCATTGGCCTGATTGAGTGCCAGCTTGCCGTCAGTCTTGATGTTGACGCCGCCCAGGCCGCCATTGAACTGGCTGCCTTCGAAGCTGGCATCGCCACCGACCTTGATGTCCACGCCCTGGCTGCCGGCGTAGCTGCCGACCTGGGCCTTCTCGGAGCTGCTGGTGACGTTGCTGCTGCCACCGGCACCGCTGCCACGGATGTTCAGGTCTTCACCGGTGTTGGTGTAGACCCGTACGCCGGCCTTGGCGTCCACGGCCTGTTCGCTGCTGCTGTGGGTATCGCTGGCGGCACTGGCCACCAGGCTGCCGGCGCTGATCTGCACGGCGCCGTCGGTGGCGCGGTACTGGGTGCCCTGGTCCTTGAGTTGCCCATCGGCCTTGACCGCGACCTGGGCGCCGCTCAACTGGCTGACCACGGCGGTGCTGGCGTTTTCGCTGCGTTGGCGGTTCTGGTGGCTGACATCCACATCGAGCCCGACATTGGGCTGTTCCAGGGCATCGAGTACCCCAGGCTGGTGGAACTTGCGCTGGGCCACACCCTGGATGGCTTTTTCGATGGGGCGGGTGACGCCCTTGTATTCGACGTTGGCGCCGACATCCACCGCCCAGTTGTTCTCCTTGTGGCTGCTGCTTTCGCGGTTGTGTGCGGCCTGGTTGTCGATCTCGGCTGCATTGACCTGCAATGCACCGCCGGCCTTGACCTGGGCGCCTTCGGTGGTGAGGCGGTTGCCGGCATTGATGGTCAGGTTGCCGCTGGCGGCGATGTTGCTGGTCTGGGCAGTGCTCTTGCTGCTGCTGTCCTGGCTGCTGGTGTGGGCCACTTCCAGGCCATTGCCGGCGCGGTCGAGGCCGCCGGTGTAGTAGAAGCCGCCACCGGTGGTGGTGCTGTCGCTGTGCTTGTCGGTGGTGTTGTCCGCCGCCAGCAACTGCACATTCTTGCCGCTCAGGCTGGCATCGCCGGCCGTGGCCGCAAGGTCGCTGCCTTGCACCTTGAGGTCCTCGCCGGCGGTGACCGCCAGGGTGCCGCCAGTGAGGCTGGAGGCCTGTTGCCGGGTGCTGTCGCTGCTGTCGTTGCGCTGCTCATCCTGGTAGCGCACCCCGGCCCGGTACTGGCTGGTGCCCGGGGCGTTTTCCTTGGCGTAGGCGTCGAAGCCGCGCTTCTGGGTGCTGCTGCTGTCGTGCTGGGTGTCTGCGGCGGCCGCGACCTTGACGGTGCCCTTGGCGCTGGCGTCCAGTGCTCCCGCAGCGGTCACCTGGGAGCCGCTGATGGTCAGGTCCTCGGCACTTTGCAACTTGAGGTTGCTGTCCGAGCGCACCTGGCTGCTGACGGTGGTGCTGTCCTTGTGCTGCTGACGGCTCTCATCCTTGGTGATGCCGAAGAACTTGCTGTCCTTGCTGTGGCTGTTGCGGTGAGAAGTGTCCTGCACGCCGTCGATGGTCAATGAACCCTTGTCGCTGATAACGCTGGCCTGGGTGCCGCCCCGGGCCTGGCTGCCGCTGATGCGTACGCTGTCGGCGCGCACGATCAGCTTGCCGTCGGCGATGACCTTGCTGCCCTGGTTCTCGGTCTTGCCCTGGTCGCCGTCGGCGTTCTTGCCGAAGAAACCACCGCCCACCAGGTCACCGGAGTAATGCTGGTTGCTTTGGCTCTGCCGGCGGCTGGCGCTGTTGATGTCGACGTCCTTGGCGGCCAGTTGGATGTCGCCCTGGCTGTGCAGTTCGGCGCCCTCAAGGCGCAGATTCTGCTGGCTGTCGAGTTGCAGTTGCTTGCCGCTCTTGAGCTGGCTGGTGACGCTGCGCTGCTGGCTGCTGGCGTTGTCCCAGTTTTCTTTCCACAGGTGCTTGCGGTGCTGGCCCTGGTCGCGCTGGGTCTGGGTTTCGGTGGCGGCAGTCAGTTGCAGGTCGCCGCCGCTGCGGGCACTCAGGCGATTGCCGGCTTCGACGCTGCTGCCCTGGATCCGGGTATTGGCGCCGGATTTCAGCTCGGCGTCATGCTGGGCCAGCACCTTGTTACCGTGCTGGCGTGTTTCGCTATCGGTCTGGGTAGCGTCGTAGGTCTCCCAGGTGATGCCGATGGTGCTCTTGTCCCACTGTTGGCGTTTTTCCTGGAGCTTGCGGCTTTCGATGCTGCTCAGGGTCAGGTTGCGCCCGGCATCGAGCTTGACGTTGCGGCCGCTGACGTCGGTGGCGGCCAGGGTCAGGTCCTTGGCACCGTGGAGTTCGATATCGCCCTGGCTGCGGACGCCGGCGCGCGTGGCGTCGAGGCTGTTGGCCACGGCCTCGCCGCGGATGTCCAGATCACCGGCGGAGCTCAGCTTGACTCCGTCGCGGCCATCCACCTGGACGGCGCCCACCCGGACTCCGGCACCTTCAGCGGTGCTGACGATGTTGATCCGCCCGGCCTGCATGGCACCGAACAGGCTGGCATCGATGCGCTGGTCCTGGGTGTGGCTGCTCGGGTCGACCTTCAGCACCTTGCCGCTGGGGTAGTCGAGCTGATTGCGGCCCACGGTCACGTTCAACTGGTCCCGGGCGGCGAGGCTGCCCTTGCTGTCGATGCGTGGGGCGATCAGGTTGATCGAGCCTTCGGCATTGCGCAGACCGCCGCCGTGGATATCCAACTGGCCCCGAGCGTCCTGGGTGTTGAGTCCCTGCAGCTTGCCGTCCTGGAGTTCCGGGCGACCCACCACCAGGCTGGCATTGGGGGTGTTGATGAAGCTGCCACCATTGACCGAGATGCCGTTGGGGTTGGCCAGCACGAAGTCGGCGGCGCGGCCGAAGATTTCCTGGGCGCCATTGAGTTGCGAGGCGTTGCGGCTGATCACCTCGTTGAGGATCACGCTGGCCGCCTGGCCCTGGAGTTGCGCGTTGGCCGCCAGTTGTCCGGCCAGTTGCGACTGCCCGGCCTGCAGGGCGTTGTTCAAGACCACGCCTTGTTGCCCGACGTTGTAGTCCAGGAACTGGTTATGGGACAGGCCTCCGGCATTGGGCGCGACGATGTTGACGATGGGCACGCCGCCCTGGTTTTGCAGTTGCGGGGTGCCGCCGGGGCCTTCGACCACGGTGATTCCGCCGGCCAGGGCCAGGGGCAGATGGGACACCAGCAGCAGGCCGGCGATGGTCCAGCGCAATGTGCCTTGGGGTGAAAGGTTGAATCTATGAGTGTTGTCAGGCATGAGAACCTCGTGCAGAGTGGGTGAGCCGGGCGTTGCTTTCTTGGGTGCAACGGCGCGTTGTGCTCAGGTTCATCGGGTGTTTCAGGCTAATCGGCGGTTGATCAAATCTGCAGGCTGAACCTGGCCAGCCAGACTTCCGGTTCTGTGCGAAAGCCCTGCGGGTTGGTGAGGCTGCGTTGGTAATCCAGGTCGACCTGGAGGTTTTTCCAGGCCAGGTTGAGGCCCAGGCTGGCACCGCCGAGATGGCGGCTCTGGGCGCCGTGCTCAGCCTTGATCCAGCCGTTGTCCAGGCCCAGGCGTGGGGTGATCTTGACCGGCAGGTCGCTGTTGAGCGGCAGACGCAGCGTGTTGCGCCACACCGCGCCGATGGCGCCGGAGGCACTGTTGACGCGGTAGCCGCGCACGGCCGAGTCATCGGTGCCCAGCAGTTGTTCGATGGCCGGCAGCGGGTCCGGGCTGTATTGGGCCGAGAGCTGGCTCTGCCACTGCCAGCGCTGCTCGCCCAGCTGGCCGTTGCGCCACTGGCTGAGGCCGGCGCGGTACTTGCGGAACTGCGCCTGGGGCAGGTTGCGTTGCACCTGCTGCGAGTCACGGTCGGCGCCGAACCAGGTCAGGCCCTGGGCGTAATTGACATCCAGGTTCCATACCGCGCTGTTGAGCCAGAACAGGTTGAGCCCGGCCTCGGCCACGGTCAGGGTCGGGCTCTGGATCTGCAGGTGGGCTTTTTGCAGGTAGCTGTCCACGTCCTTGTAGGCCAGTTGCAGGTTGGCGCTGAGCTGGTGGCTCTGATCGCGCCACAGCACCCGGTCGGCGCGGCCGCTGACCATGTCGGTGCGGCCGCTGTTGTACAGGGTGGTGCGGGCCAGCTTCAGCGGGGCGCGGTATTCGGCGTGGCTGGCGAACAGGCTGTAGGTCCAGTAACCGTAGGGCACCGAGTAGAACAGGCTGCTGCTGCGGCTGTAGCGCGGGCCGTGGTTGAGGGTGTCGCTGTAGTTCAGGTTCAGCGCGTCGTTGATCTGCAACGGGCTGTCGAGGTTGAGGTTGATCGACTGGCGGTCACGCCCGGTGCCGGCGCTGCCGAGGTTATCCACACCCAGGCCGAGGCCCCAGCGCGCGGCGCTGCTGCGCGAACGCAGGATGATCCGCGAGGCGCCGGGCTGGCTGCCGGGGGCGATGTCGGCAGTCAGGTCCAGGGAGCGCAGGCGGTTCAACTGGTCCAGGCCCTGTTCCAGGTCCCGCAGGTTCAGCGGCTTGCCGAGCATGCCGGGGAAGGCCCCGCCCAGGGACACCGGCAGGCTCTGGTCGGCCAGTTCGATGGCTTCGACGTAGCCTTCCTCCACCAGGATATCCAGGCTGTGCCCGGCGGCCGGGGTGCTGGCCAGGTACGGGCGGCTGGCAATGTAGCCGGCCTCGACATAGAGGCGAGTGATGGCCGCCAGCAACTGGTTGATCTGATTGACCCCCATGCACGGCGCTACGTACGGCTTGATGGCGTCGTTGAGCCGGGTTTTGCCGAACAGGCTGACACCGCCGATGCGGGTGCCGCTTAAGGGCCAGCAGCGGCTGTCGCTGGCGGTCTGCTCCGGCAGGTTGGGCGTGGCCGGGGTGCTGCTGAAGCTGCCGCGCTGCATCTGCCGCTGGCGCTGCTCCAGTTGCAACTGTTGCAGGTCCCGTTGCTGTTGCTGCTGCAGGCGCAGGGCTTCCTGACCCGGTTGCAGATCGTCGGCCAAGGCCGGGGCCAGGCAACTCAGACCCAGTACCAGTCCCAGGCACCAGCTGCCGGAGTGGGCAAGAAGGGAGCGGTCGGTGCGTGATGAATAGGGCACTTGGCATCCTTACTGTAAAAAGACCAAGTGACGAACAACAGAAAAGCCGATCGTTGAGGCTCAACTAGTGACGTCGCTTTAAGTTCTGCACGGTGAATATGAGGTGCCGTCGATTGCTATATCGTTGGCCTATGTTCAAGTGCTCGCGAGTGACAATTCCTGAGTGAGAGCCGGGTGCTTCAATCTAAAATCAGGTATGACAAAAGGGTTGAGTGAGTTGCAGTGCAAACGTTACAGCGCAGTGTGAAATTAATTTTTCCGAGGGCGGTCAGCGGGGAAATATCTTGTTGAAATCGAGACTATCCGAAACTAAAAACTCGATTTGTACGTAAATTGTAAATGCATAGAAGGCTAACAAAAATTCCTGGCGGCCTTGATTGGCAAGGGGTTCAGGGAGTTCGTGAGAATCTGCAAAGGTAGGATGTTTGGTTGAATCAAGAACAGGTGTTCGAATTTGTGAAAGCAGCGCAATATCTGCGCCCCGCACACCAAGTGTTTACGGCTAGTTGCTCTTTCTATCTGAGTAGTTGCTCTAATCGTGTTGTTCGTTAATTGAAGTCATGTTGGTCGGGGAATGCCTTAGAGTCGGACTCTTGAATGAAATGCCCGTAGCGCCGAGTGTTTTTCCCCTTGTACTGGCGTATATCCGGAGTTTGTCGGCTGCTGTTGCGGCGGCCGGGCTAGGGGAATCCCTTAGTTGTTGATTGGATGTTGCAGGTCATATCAAGTGCCTGGCGCAGCGGCCAGGCACTTGATGAACGAGGGTCATTGCGGACTTGAGCGTCCGGTCATTTCCCGAGCCATTTCACTGGCGTAGCTGTCGGTCATGCCGGCGATGAAATCGATCATGCGCAGGAACGAGGTGTGCAGCGGCCAGTTCGGGTCCGGTGCGTTATTGCCCAGCAGATCGAGAATCCGCCGGTTCTTGAACGACGGGGTCTTGCCGCCGTGCTGCTCCAATGCCGCACCGCAAAACGAGTTCAGGAGAATTTCCAGGGTGGTGTAGGCGCCGATCTCGTGCAGGGTCTTGCGCTTGTCCTGGAAGATCTTGCGCCGCGCCACGTCCTTGGCATTGAGCACACAACGCTTGGCCGGGCCATGCATGTGCTCCACCAGATCGCCGTGCAGGGTGCCGGCCAGCAGGGCGTCCTGCTGTTCGACAAAGGCCCGGGCGGCGGCGTTGGTCAGGTGCTCGATGGCCTTGCCCCGCAGGATCGCCAGGCGCCGCCGGCGCGAATCCCCCGGGCCCAGCTGGCGATAGGTTTCCGGCAGGTCGTCGCCCACCAGCCCCAACAGCAGGGACTCGACTTCGGCGTACTCCAATAGGTCCATCTCCAGGCCGTCTTCCAGGTCGATCAGGGCGTAGCAGATGTCGTCCGCCGCTTCCATCAGATACACCAGCGGATGCCGGGCCCAGCGCTGTTCCTCCAGCTGCGGCAGGCCCAGCTTGTGGGCGATCTGTTCCAGCAGCGGCAATTCGCTCTGGTAGCAGCCGAACTTGTGCTTCTTGTAGCCCAGGGAATCGGCGTGGCGCGCGGTCCAGGGGTACTTGAGGTAGGTGCCGAGGGTGGCGTAGGTCAGCCGGGTGCCGCCATCGAACTGATGATATTCAAGCTGGGTCAGGACCCGGAAACCCTGGGCATTGCCTTCGAAATTGAGGAAGTCCTGGCGTTCGGCCTCGCTCATCGCGTCCAGCCAGCCACGCCCGGCGGCCTGCTGGAACCAGTGGCGGATGGCGTCTTCGCCAGAATGGCCGAAGGGCGGGTTGCCGATGTCGTGAGCCAGGCAGGCCGACTGCACGATCATCCCCAGGTCGCTGGGGTCGCACCAGTCGGGCAGGGCGCCGCGCAGGGTCTCGCCGACGCGCATGCCCAGGGAGCGCCCGACGCAACTGACTTCCAGGGAGTGGGTCAGGCGAGTGTGGATATGGTCGTTGCTGGACACCGGGTGCACCTGGGTCTTGCGCCCCAGGCGGCGGAAGGCGCCGGAGAAGATGATGCGGTCATGGTCTTTATGGAAAGGGCTACGGCCGAGTTCTTCCGGGCTGTGCACTGGCTTTCCGAGGCGTTCGCGGTTGAGCAGGGTCTGCCAATCCAAGGCGGGGTCTCTCCGAAAAAAAACTGAAGGGCAGAGCTTCCGGGTTCCTGGGCGTGGCCGCAAGAGGGGCGTGGCCTGCGCTCGTGTATCCATCGCGTCGCCGCGTTCGTCGGCAAGCCGGCTGGAAACAAGGCGAGGGCTACAGGCCGGCGGCGTCGATATCGATCAGCAGCAGGCGCTGGCCGTTGTCGAAGAACTGGCCGGCAGTCAGGCAGTACTGGTTGCTGGTGGCGTCGCGGTAGGTGTTGGACAGGGTCAGGCGGCGCTCCTCCCAGCCTTCGGCCAGCAGGTGATAGAAGTACGGGCGCCACGACCAGTTGTGGCCGACGTAGCTGCTGTCGGCCTGCCAGTGGTCATGCCGCCATTCCAGGTTCGGGGTCAGTTGGGTGCCGTGGCGGTCGCACTGGTAGAAACGCAGCAGCCAGGGAAAGGCCTCCACGGCGGGCAGTTGACTGATGGGAGCCTGAGCCTGGGCCCAGGCCTGCAACAGGTTCATCAGCTCTGCCAGTTGCTGGCGCATGCGCATCAGGCGGTTGCGTTCGGCCAGCTTGTGCCGCACATAGCGCTCGCGCAGGCGGGCGAAGGGCTGGACGAAGGCATCGCTGGCGAACAGCTGTTCCTCGGCCCGGGCAAACAGGAAGCCCTGTACGTAACGCGAGCCGCACTCCAGGGCGAAATCCAGTTCGGCTTCGGTTTCCACCCCTTCGGCGATGATCCAGCAGCCGGTTTTTTCCGCCATCTGTGCCAGGGCCTTGACCACATCGCTGCTGGGCCCGCCCCGGGCTGCGGCCTGGAACAGGCGCATGTCGAGCTTGAGGATGTCCGGTTGCAGCGCCAGCACCCGGTCCAGTTGCGAGTAGCCGGCGCCGAAATCGTCGATGGCGATTCGCGCCCCCGCCTGGCGATAGCGCGCCACCACCTCGGTCAGGCGCTGGCTGTTGCCCCCCAGCTCGGTGATCTCGAAGACGATGCGCCGCGGATCGACCTCGTTTTGCTGCAACTGCTTGAGGCTGGGCAACGGCTGTCCTGGCCGCAATCGACTGATCCAGCGTGGGGAAATGTTCAGGCTCAGGAACCAGTCCGCCGGGGCTTCGTGCAGGCGGCGCAAGGCATCGTCGCGGACCAGGCGATCAAGACGGCGCAAGGCGCTGGAAGGGGTGCGGGGATCGGCGAACAGCGGCCCCACCGACGCCAGTTGCCCATTGCCCTGGCGCAGGCGGCCCAGAGCTTCGACTCCGGCGATGCGCCCGGTAGCGGTATCGATGAATGGCTGGAAGCAGGCGAGCGGTTGCCCGTCGATCACAGGGCCTCCTTATAGAGTCTTGTTGGTAGGGGGGGCTGTGGCTGTCGGGTAGACAGACAGGCGTCCAGGCTGGGTGAACATTGCCGCGTTCGACAATACGGCGTTTTCACCCACCCTGGGTCGACCCCTTGGTTAAGGGGCCGATCCGGGTTGCTTAGCAAGAATGCAGCCAGATCAGCCGTTGCCTGTTGCAGGCGCTTGCCGATGCTCGCTCAGGGTTTGCGCGAGGCGCCTTGCAGCGCCAGTCTGATCAGAGGCAACAGGCTGGTGCCCAGGCGTATCAGGCGGGTGAGGCTGCTGGTGCCGCCGCTCTTGGCACCCTTGCCGGTGATGAACCCCAGCAGGGTCACCGCCGCCACGCCCCAGAGTGGGGCGTGCTTGATGCCAAAGCCTTCCTGCCAGCTTTGCCCAAGGCCGCGAACCCGTTGCAGGGGTTGCAGCAATTGCTGGGACTCGTGACGGATTTCCTGGCGGTGCATTTCCATGCGCAGGCGGATCAGTACCTTGCGCATTTCCCGGCGTGAGGTGTTCTGCGGAATGTCCGGCAACTTCATGGCAGCAGGCGCTCCCGATCATTGGCCAGCTCTTCGAGCGTGGCGTGGAAGGGCGAAGATTCATCAAAGATCGCCGACTTCAGGCGCAGGCCGCAGAACACTGCCGCCAGGGTGTAGAACACGCACAGGCCGATGATCCCGGCCAGGCGATAGCTGTCCCACAGCAGGATCAGCACCAGCGCCGACAACCCCACCAGCAACAGCAGGGCAAACACCAGAGCCAGGCCGGCAAACAGCAGCAGGCTGACGGTGCGGGCTTTCTGTTCCTGTAACTCGATGCCGAACAATTCGACGTGGCTGTGCAACAGGCCCAGGACAGCGGCCCCCAGGCGCCGCGAGGACGCGCTTGGACCGCTGCCGGACGAAGTGGATTCGCCGATAGCCATATCAGCGCCGCGTCGCCAGCAGGCCGATGAGAAAGCCGACGCCGGCAGCAATCCCGACGGACTGCCAAGGGTTGCTCTGTACATAGTCTTCAGCAGCCGTGACTGCAGCCTGGCCACGCTGGCGCAGGGAGTCCTCGGTCAGTTGCAGGGTTTCCCGGGCCTTGAGCAGGCTGTCGTGGATCTGCTCGCGCAGTTCATCGGCCTGGTCGCCGGCCAGGGTCGCGGTGTGTTCCAGCAGACGCTCCGTGTCACTGACCAGTGCCTGAAAATCCGCCATCAGTACTTCTTGAGCCGTCTTCGCCGTTTTGCTGGCCATGGTTGTTTCTCCGTTGATTGCGTGTGTGAGCTATGAGTGTGAGCCCCGAGTGAAGGTTCACTGTAATTGTCTGGTACAGCTTTTGCTTTGTCCTGGTGCGCAAGGCGTGACGCTTGCGCCGAAAACGAGCAAGGGTGGCGCTCTAGCCCGCGTCAACCCTGGGCAAAAAAATCACAACCTCAGGTCAATCTCCTTCCCGTGGTTTCGCGTGCGGCCCCTGGCGCGCCAAAACGGTTCACCGATTACGCGTGATGGCGTGTCCCGGAGCCAATTTGGTGCAAGGCCGGCCGTGGAGCCGGGGAGATGATGGCCGATTTCGGATCTGCCTACTCCATGGAAAATCTGCAAAGCGCTGTGGACACCCTGGTCCACGGTTCCAACACCCTGTTCATTCTGATCGGGGCGGTCATGGTCCTGGCCATGCACGCCGGTTTTGCCTTCCTCGAAGTGGGCACGGTCCGGCAGAAGAATCAGGTCAATGCGCTGTCGAAAATCCTCAGCGACTTCGCCGTCTCGACCCTGGCCTATTTCTTTATAGGCTATTGGATCTCCTACGGCGTGAGCTTCCTGCAACCGGCGGCGGTGATCAGTGCCGACCACGGCTACGGTCTGGTGAAGTTCTTTTTCCTGCTGACCTTCGCCGCAGCGATTCCGGCGATTATCTCCGGCGGCATCGCCGAGCGTGCGCGTTTTGTACCGCAATTGTGCGCCACGGTGCTGATCGTGGCGTTCGTCTATCCATTCTTCGAGGGGCTGGTGTGGAACGGCAACTTGGGGGTGCAAGCCTGGTTGCAGCAGCGTTTTGGCGCCGGCTTCCATGATTTTGCCGGGTCCGTGGTGGTGCACGCCATGGGCGGCTGGCTGGCGCTGGCAGCGGTGCTGTTGCTGGGGCCGCGCAACGGCCGTTACCGCGACGGCAAGCTGGTGGCGTTCGCGCCGTCGAGCATTCCCTTCCTGGCGTTGGGCTCGTGGATCCTGATTGTCGGCTGGTTCGGCTTCAACGTGATGAGCGCCCAGACCCTGCAAGGGGTGAGTGGGCTGGTGGCGGTGAACTCGCTGATGGCCATGGTTGGCGGCACCGTGGCGGCGTTGATCGTCGGGCGCAACGACCCGGGCTTCCTGCACAACGGGCCGCTGGCCGGGTTGGTGGCGATCTGCGCCGGCTCCGACCTGATGCATCCGGTGGGCGCCTTGGTCACCGGGGCGATGGCCGGGGCCTTGTTCGTCTGGTGCTTCATGGCCGCCCAGAGCCGCTGGAAGATCGACGATGTGCTCGGAGTCTGGCCGCTGCATGGCCTGTGCGGTGTGTGGGGCGGGATTGCCTGCGGGATCTTCGGCCAGCGTGCATTGGGTGGGTTGGGCGGTGTCAGCCTGGCCAGCCAGTTGATTGGCACCGGCCTTGGGGTACTGGTGGCGCTGCTGGGCGGATTCGCCGTGTATGGCGTGATCAAGGCCGTCTGCGGGCTGCGCCTGACCCAGGAGCAGGAGTATTACGGCGCCGACCTGTCGCTGCACAAGATCGGTGCGGTGAGTCAGGACTGAGGGGCCACGGGCCCAGGCAGCGAACTGCTCAGGGCCGCGGCGGGACGGCCTCAACCGCCCTGCAGGCGTGCTTCGCAGGCCTCGATCGCGGCCTGGGAACCGGACACCAGTATCCGGTCTCCGGCTCGCAGGCGCGGGGCCGGATTGAGCGGCAGCTCGCTGCCATTGCGTTGCACGCCTTGCACATCCACGCCCAGTGCTTCCAGTCCCAGCTCTTGCAGCAGTCGGTTGCAGGCGTGGGCGTCGGCGTCGAGGTTGACCGCGTGCATCTGCACCGCGGGTGGCTCGTGATTGTCCTGGGTGCTGCTTTGCGCCCCATGGTAGAAACCGTGCAGCAGGCGATAGCGGCTGTGACGCACCTCGTCCACGGTGCGTTGTACCCGTTGCTCCGGCAGGCCAAGCATGATCAGGGCGTGGGAAGCCAGCATCAGGCTCGACTCTAAAAGCTCTGGCACCACTTCATTGGCGCCGGCGGCCTTGAGTTCCGCCAACTGGCTGTCATCCCGGGTCCGTACCAGGATCGGCACGTTGCGGTCCAGGCGTCGCGCTGCCTTGAGTACAGTTAGCGCTATATCGGTTTTATCCACCGCGATCACCAGCAGTCGCGCCCGCTCCAGGCCTACCGCCGCCAGCAGGTCGCTGCGCCGGCAGTCGCCGTAATGCACGCAGCTTTCCGCCGCCGAGGCTTCCTGGACCCGCACCGGGTCATCGTCCAGGGCGATATAGCGCAGTTGCTCATGGTGCAGGAAGCGCCCGATGGATTGGCCGACCCGGCCGTAACCGCAGATCAGTACGTGGCCCTGTAACTGGGCGTTCTGCGCGCTGATTTCCTCCAGTTGAGCGGCCTGGTTGGGCTTGCGGTGTAGGCGGGCAGTGATCAGCGGGGCGGCGCGCAGCAGCAGCGGGGTCAGCAGCATGGAGCAGAAGGTGGCGGCCAGCAGCAGGCTGCTGATCTGCGGCGGGATCATCTGGCTCAGTTGCATCTGCGCCATGAGGGCGAAGCAGAATTCACCACCCTGGGCCAGGGCCAGGCCGCTGCGCCAGGCGGTTTCGCCGTCACTGCCGCGCAGCTTGAGCAAGGCGGCCACTACCGAGCCCTTGATCAGTAGCAGGGCCAGGGTCAGGCCGAGGATCAACAGGCTGTGGTCGATGAACAGTTGCAGGTCGATGAGCATGCCGATGCTGACGAAGAACAACCCCAGGAGAATGTCGCGGAACGGACGGATATCGGCTTCGATCTGGTGCCGGTAGTGGCTTTCTCCCAGCAGCATGCCGGCAAGGAAGGCCCCCAGGGCCGGCGACAGGCCCAGCAAATGGGTGAGCCAGGCGGTCAGCAGCACAATCACCAGTGCCAGCAGTACGAACAGCTCGGCAGAGTGGGAGGCGGCGACTTCGTGGAACAGCCGGGGCAGCAGCCAGCGGCTGGCCAGCAGCAGGCCGAAGAACAGCACCAGGGTCTTGCCCAGGGTGACAGGCAGGGCCCAGTACCAGGCCTGGTCGCTGTGGCCGGCGAAGACCGGCACCAGGGTCAGCAACAGCACCGCCACCACGTCCTGGAACAGCAGCACGCCGATGGCATTCTGTCCGTGGCTGCTGAAGATCTCGCCGAGGCTGGTCAGCTCCTTGCTGACGATGGCGGTGGACGACAGGGCCAGGCCGGTGCCGAGCATCAGCGCCGAGGTCAGGGGCATGCCGAACAAGGCCAGGAGCACGCCGAGGATCAGGCCACTGCACAGCACTTGCAGGCTGCCCAGGCCAAACACCACGCGGCGCAGGGCGAGCATCTTCGACAGGGAGAATTCCAGGCCCAGGGAAAACAGCAGGAAGACCACCCCCAGTTCCGCCAGGTCCGGCAGGTCCTCGCTGTCATTGACCCAGTCCAGGGCGGTGGGTCCGACCATCAGCCCCACTGACAGATAGCCCAGGACCGGTGGCAGGCTCAGGCGCCGGAACAGCGCAATGACCACCAGTGATGAAGCGAGAATGATCAGCAGATTGGCAAACAACGGGCATCTCCGGACAAGGGGCGGGCAGGGCAAAGCCTAGAGGCAAAAAGGCCGCGAGGATCGCCCGGTTGGCGGTAAATAATGCTGACTCATGTCATTTTTTGTTGAGAATTTCGCATATTCGCGAGCCTTGGCCAGGCTCATAAAGTGTCTATCGAGGTGCTGTACGCCTGTCGGAGCATTCTCTGCGCAGGGCCGCAGAGGGGCAGGGGGCCTGGGCATATCTGGACAGAGGCGGGTCGACGGCTTTCGCGCTCGGGCCTAAAATAAGCACCCGTTCTTCACACGGTTGCCCTGTCATGCCCCCTGAATGCCAATTGTTCGGCACCCTTGGTTGCCACCTGTGCGAACTGGCCGAGGCCGAGTTGATGCCGCTAGTGGAGCACGGCCTGATGGTCGAGCTGGTGGACATCGCCGAGAGTCAGGAACTGTTCGAAAGCTATGGCCTGCGTATCCCGGTGTTGCGCCGGGTGGACAATGGCGCCGAGCTCGGCTGGCCCTTCGACGCCGAGCAGGTGGTGGCGTTCCTGCGCTGACACTTGGCTTGGAACATCCGAGGCTTCCGCCTGTCGCCCGTGCTCAGAATTCATTGGCGAGATCTGTCGATTGGTTTACTGTATGCATATACAGCTATCGAGGAGTCTCGCCATGTCTCTCACTTTCCTGACCGGTACCGAACGCTCGCAGCCGTTGCCAACCTGTTTTCTGGAACTGGGTGATAGCGGCTGCGCTGCCGTTGCCAATGAGCCCACCGGTAGCGGCTTTTCCCTGGATCGGACCCTGGGTCTGGGGTCTCCCCAGATCCACGGCCTGTTGGTGGACGACGACAACCTGCTGGGGTTCGGCATCTACCCCGGGGATCGGCTGATCGTCGATCGCTCAGCCAATCCGGTGGTGGACCAGTACCTGGTGGTACGTCCCCAAGGCGCCCATGAATACTCGCTGCGCCTGCTGGCTCCCGATCCTCGTGGCGGTCTTTTGCTCAAGGCGGCGCGCCCTTCAATCCCTTCCTTGGTGCTGGATGACCTAGGCTCGATCGAGATCTGGGGTGTGGTGTTGTGGGTGGTCAGTTATGTGGGACGCAAGCAGCCCTGATGGATATGGCGGACGCTTCAAACGGTTAAAGGAATAAATGATGGTCAATGTCGAACAACTGAAAAACAGCGTGAACAGCATGTCCACTGATGTGCTCCGTGAGGCGGTGCTTGAGTTACGCCTGGATGGGTTGGTCACCGAGGGCAAGACCCCCTTCAACAAGCTGCACTTCAATACCTGCTTTGCCGAGATCGAAGCCCTGTTCCAGCGAGCGGGGTACCACCGGCAACTGGATGTGGTGGGTTATCAGGGGCTGCTCTATGCCCTCTATGATCCGGGTCGCTGGGAGGCTGTGGACGTGCTGCGCTGGCTTAAGGAGTTCACCGAGGCAGCGGCCCAGGCCAAGCACTCGTGTGCCTGAGGTCGGGCAAACTGCTTCTAGGTTCCTGAGGGGCGCTGTTGGATAATGCCGCCTTGCATTGATCTTTCGAGCTTTTGTATGTCCACCGCGAGCTTTTCCGCTGCACAGCATCAGGCCAGTACCTTGTATCTGCCCCCTGGCTCCTGGCCGACGGTGCTGGATTGCCTGTGTGATCACTTCAAGGCCATCAGTCGTGAACAATGGCTGGATCGTATCGCCCGCGGCCGAGTGCTGGACGGGCAGGGCCAGCCCATCAGTCTGGACCTGGCCTATCGCGAAGGCTTGCGGATTCATTATTTTCGCGAGGTGCCGGATGAGAAGGTGATCCCGGTGCAGGAGACCATCCTCTATGCCGACGAGCATCTGGTGGTGGCGGACAAACCGCATTTTCTTCCGGTCACCCCTGCGGGCGAGTACGTCGAGCAGACTTTGCTGCGTCGCCTTATCCGCCGCCTGGACAACCCGAATCTGGTGCCCCTGCATCGCATTGACCGGCATACGGCAGGGCTGGTGCTGTTTTCTGCCCATCCCGGCAGCCGCTCGGCCTATCAAGCGTTGTTCCCTACCCGGCAGATCGAGAAACGCTATGAAGCCATTGCTGGCGCCTTGCCACACCTGAGTTTTCCCCTGGTGCACAAAAGCCGATTGGTGGACGGGGAGCCCTTCTTCCGCATGCAGGAAGGCGAGGGGGCGAGCAATACCGAAACCGCCATCGACGTCAGGGAAAGGCACGGCGATCTGTGGCGCTATGCCTTGTACCCGGTGACCGGCAAGAAGCATCAGTTGCGGGTACACATGAGTGCCCTTGGAGCGGCGATCTGCAATGACCCGTTCTACCCCGAGGTGCTCAAGGACGCCGAGGATGACTATGACAATCCACTGAAGCTGCTGGCTCAGGGCCTGCGCTTTATCGATCCGCTGACTGGGCAGGAGCGCGATTTCGAAAGCCGTATCAGTCTGCAGTGGTGAAAAACCGTCTCGCAGAAACAATAAAACCCGCAGCAAGCGGGTTTTATAACATCAGAGCAACCACCGTCGGACTTACAGCTCCTTGACGGTACGAACCTGATCCTTGTTGATGCGAGTGTGTTTGCCGTCCAGCTGTTCAAACTCGTAGAAGCCGGAATCCTTGTCGTATTCAGGGGTATCGACGGCCTGGATTTCGCGACCGTCATTCAGGGTGATCACTGTCGGCGAGGCGCAACCGGCGAGAGTGGCCAGGCCCAGTGCGAGCATGAGAGTGGCGAGGGTCCGTTGAGTCATTGTGTGTCTCCGAAATGAGTACTTTTGAGTGCTGGTCTTCAGACGTATACAACGTCTGCAAGTTCCTTGGCCAGGGACATTCTGTCACGTTGCCGGGCGGATCGCAGGCGTTGGCGGCTGCAGCTTAGCTCACAGCGCCTGTTTGTCCGCGGTCTGGCTTTCTCGACGGCCGGACTGCGTGTGCTGGCAGTCCGGGGCAAGGTGAAGGCCGACCCCGCAGCGGCGCCGGATCAAAGCGCTGTGATATAACACCGGGCTGTGTCTCCTACCTCTGGATCGAGCCTATGAAAGCCAAGGCTGATGTACCTTTTGCTCCCCTGAATATTGCGGTGCTGACCGTCAGTGACACCCGCACCCTGGAAACCGATACCTCCGGCCAGGTCTTCGTCGAGCGCCTGGGCGCCGCGGGCCATCGATTGGCGGCGCGGGTGTTGCTCAAGGACGATCTGTACAAGATCCGCGCCCAGGTCGCTACCTGGATCGCTGATGACGTGGTGCAGGTGGTGTTGATCACCGGCGGCACCGGTTTTACTGGTCGCGACAGTACTCCGGAAGCTGTGGCCTGCCTGTTGGACAAGCAGGTCGATGGTTTTGGCGAGCTGTTCCGGCAGATATCGGTGGCGGATATAGGTACTTCCACTGTGCAGTCCCGTGCCTTGGCCGGGCTGGCCAACGGCACCCTGGTGTGCTGCCTGCCGGGTTCCACCAATGCGGTACGTACCGGCTGGGACGCAATACTGGCCGAGCAGTTGGATTCGCGGCATCGGCCGTGCAACTTCGTCCCTCACCTGAAACAGGCGGCGCCTTGTGAATCCCGTGGGTAAGCCGGGCAAGCAGGGGGCCTTGATGCCGGTGGAGCAGGCATTGGCGCGCCTGTTGGCCATGGCCGAGGCTGCGCCCATTGTCGAGCGTGAACGGCTGCCATTGGCAGCCACTGAGGGCCGGGTCCTGGCTGAGGCGCTGGTATCCAGCCTGGATCTGCCGCCTTGGCCCAACAGCGCCATGGATGGATACGCCTTGCGCGTGGAGGACTGGAAGGGCGAGCCCTTGCCGGTCAGCCAGCGGATTTTCGCCGGGCAGTCCCCCGAGCCCTTGCAGCCGGGAACCTGTGCGCGGATCTTCACTGGCGCTCCGGTACCGGCGGGTGCGGATTGCGTCGAGATGCAGGAAAACACCCAGGTTCAGGATGATCAGCGCGTACGTTTTACCGAGCCATTGAAGGTCGGCCAGAACATCCGTCCCCAGGGCCAGGAAACCACCATAGGCGAGCAGGTCTTGGCTGCCGGTACGCGCTTGGGGCCCATCGAGCAGGGCCTGGCAGCGTCCTTGGGATGTGCCGAGCTTGAGGTGCTGCGTCGAGTCCGTGTGGCGGTGTTGTCCACCGGCGACGAACTGGTGGAGCCTGGTCAGCCTCTTGGTCCGGGGCAGATCTACAACAGCAATCGAGTGCTGCTGTGCAGTTGGTTGAAGCGTCTGGGTTGTGAGGTGCTGGATGCGGGAATCCTTCCCGACGATCTTCCCGCGACCCGTCAGCGCCTGGCGGAGTTGGGGGATGTGGACCTGATTCTTTCCACCGGCGGTGTCTCTGTGGGGGAGGCGGACTTTCTCGGTATCGCCCTGCGGGAAGCTGGTGAACTGGCCCTGTGGAAACTGGCGATCAAGCCTGGCAAACCCCTGACCTTCGGACATTTTCGTGGGGTACCGGTGATTGGCTTGCCGGGCAATCCGGCATCGACCCTGGTGACTTTCGCCCTGCTGGCGCGGCCTTATCTACTGCGGCGCCAGGGCGTGCAGCAGGTGCAACCATTGAGTTTCCAGGTGCCGGCAGGCTTTGTCTGGCCCAAGCCCGGCAATCGTCGCGAATACTTGCGTGGCCGCCTGGAGAATGGGCGAGCGATCATCTATCGCAATCAGAGCTCTGGCGTACTGCGCAGCGCTGCCTGGGCGGAAGGTCTGGTAGAGGTGCTGGAAGGTCGGACCCTGGAGGAAGGTGACGTGGTCAATTTCATTCCCTTGAGTGAAGTGCTGGAGTGAAGTGTTGGATTGATCGGCCACGGGCCCGGTTCTGCGCCGGGTCCGTGCTTTGCTTCAGCGCAGCAGCAATAACAGCAGCAGTCCGAAACGGCTGTGGAAACCCCAGGTCACCAGCCCTGCCATTATCGAGGCCGCAAATGTCAACCAGGCCAGGCGTTTGATTATCGATAGCGGCCTGGAATGAGGCGGATGTGCTTCGGACGAGAGTGGCACATCGAACTCCCGAAGTGGAGGAGCCGCCAGCCAGGAGCTGTCGTTGATGCGATTGAGCGTTGAATGCCCTTGTGGATAAAACCCCTTGTCGTTCATGACGGTGCACTTCCTTGTATGAGGCGTCAGCGCCTGGCATGCACAGTCACTGATTGGCTCCGCAGGGTCAATTCAGGCAAATCTCATTCTTCGGTCAGAAAATTCACTTTGAGTCCTACGTCTCGTTTCAGGCGCCTGTACTGAGGCTGCCCGACGCCTGGGCCTGGGTTTATTTATCGGGCGAGTTGCCTGACGAGCAGCTTCGTCACTTGCCGTTGTGGCAAATTCACGGGGCCAACGCTGTTTCAAGTGCTACCGGGGGCGGCGGGAGCTCGGCCATAAATGTCGTTGAAGCGCACGATGTCGTCTTCGCCCAGGTACTCCCCGCTTTGCACTTCGATCATTACCAGGTCGATCACCCCGGGATTGCACAGTCGATGAGGGCGACCGGGCTTGATAAAGGTCGACTCATTGGTGTCGAGCAGAAACTCGTCTTCTCCGTTGGTCACCCGGGCCATGCCGCTGACCACGATCCAGTGCTCACTGCGGTGGTGGTGCCTTTGCAGCGACAGCGAGGCGCCGGGTTTGACTTCGATACGCTTGATCTTGAAGCGCGGTCCTTCCTCAAGCACGGTATAGGTGCCCCAGGGGCGGTTCACGGTGCGGTGCAGGCGGTAGGCGTCGTGGCCCAGGCGCTTGAGCTCCTGGGCGATCAATTTGACCTCCTGGCTGCGCTTGCCGTCGGCGATCAGCAGGGCGTCCGGGGTGTCGATGATGATCAGGTTGTCCAGGCCGATACCGCCCACCAGGCGCTGGCGTGAATCGATGTAGCAGTTGCGGACATCATGCAGCACGGTCTCGCCGTTGCACTGGTTGCCGTGTACGTCCGCCGGGCTCAGCTCGCGCACTGCTTGCCAGGAGCCGATATCGCTCCAGCCGAGCTGGCAGGGCACCACGGCGACCTCCTTCGATCGCTCCATCACCGCGTAGTCGATGGAGATGTCCGGCGCCAGGGCGAAGCTGTCGCGGTCCAGCTCCACTTGCACTTCGCGTTGGCCTTGCCTGTGGTGGCTCAGTTCCAGGCAGCGCTCGACGGCATTGACCACCTGCGGCGCGAATTTGCGCAACTCACGGAGGATCACATCAGCGCGCATGCAGAACATGCCGGCGTTCCACAGGTGCTGGCCGCCGTCGACGTAACACTGGGCAGTGGCAGCATCGGGCTTTTCGACGAAACGGCTGACCTGGAAGCTTTCACCGTGCAAGCCCAGGCCTTTCTCGATATAGCCGAAACCGCTTTCGGCATGGCTCGGCTCGATACCGAAGGTCACCAGCCAGCCTTGCTCGGCCAACTGCCGGGCGCGCGCCACCGCGGTGGCGAATGCCTGGAGGTCATTGATCAGATGATCGGCGGGCAGCACCAGCAGTTGTGCGTCAGCGCCGTAGTGCTGGTTGACGTGCAGCGCTGCGGCGGCAATGGCCGGCGCGGTATTGCGGCCGAAGGGTTCGAGGATGAAATCCAGTTCAAGCTGAGTCTTGTTCAGCGGGCGGTAGTCATCCAGGGTGCGAAAGAGCACTTCACGGTTGGTCACCGTCAGCAACCGGCCGACGTCTTTCAGGGCCGTGGCGCGCACGAAGGTCTTCTGCAGCAGGCTCTCGCCGTCTGGCAGGCGCATGAAGGGTTTGGGCATCGCCTCGCGGGACACCGGCCACAGGCGGGTGCCGGCGCCGCCAGCAATGATGCAGGGAATGAGCGGGCTCATTTAGAAGGCCTCGTGGATCATGATGACGGACGCGATGGTGCGGAACAGAATGTGCAGTTCAAGCCAGGCTGACCAATTTTCGATGTATTCCAGGTCGAATTCGACACGTTTTTCGATTTTTTCCAGGGTATGAGGCTCGTCACGGTAGTTATTGACCGGCGCCAGCCCGGCAGCGGCAGATTGCGCAGGATCAGTTGCAAGCGCAGCCGGTTGTCGAAGAGCGACTCGGCGTACTAGCTATGAAAGATTTTCCTCGTTGGCAGGCTAACCTGGGTCATGAGTGGTGAGGTACGAGCCAGGCTGGCTTGGGCAAAAAAATAATCGATGGGACAGACTTATTTTGCTGTGCCCGAGGTCAACATCCCTCAAGGAACCCATAACCGGAGTCATGGTTGATGAATGAGCGCAAGGCACTGTTGATACTGCACGGCAAGCAGGCCCTCAACGATGAGGTGCGCGCTGCGGTTGAGGCCAAGCGTGCTGCCGGCTGGGAGGTTTCGGTGCGTCTGACCTGGGAGGCGGGAGATGCCCAGCGTCTGGTGAGCGAGGCGCTGGACGCCGGGCATACCCGGCTGATTGCCGGAGGCGGCGACGGTACGCTGCGCGATATCGCCGAGGCCCTGGCCAACGCGTCGACCCAGGCCAGTCTGGCGCTGCTGCCATTGGGCACGGCCAATGACTTTGCCCGGGCTGCCGGTGTTCCCCTTGATCCGGCGGCGGCCCTGGAGCTGCTGGACGTCCCGGCCCGGACGATCGACCTGGGGGAGGTTGGCGGGCAGATTTTCCTCAATATGGCCACCGGCGGCTTTGGTAGCCAGGTCACCGCCAATACCTCTGAAGACTTGAAGAAAGTCCTTGGCGGTGCCGCTTATCTGTTCACCGGGCTGTCGCGCTTTGCCGAGTTGAGTGCGGCTTATGGCGAGTTGCAGGGGCCGGATTTCCATTGGCGTGGTGAGTTGCTGGCCCTGGGCATCGGCAACGGCCGGCAGGCGGGAGGCGGGCACGAGCTTTGCCCGGGAGCCATGGCCGACGACGGCTTGCTGGATATCAGCATTCTGCCGGCGCCTCAGGAGCTGGTGGGCACTCTGAAGAGTCTGCTGGCCGGTGGCTTGGGGATCGACAATATGTTTGTCCGCGCGCGTCTGCCCTGGGTCGAGATCAAGGCCTCAAGAGGCCTGGACATCAATCTTGATGGCGAACCGCTGCAGGGCGACACTTTGCGGTTTACCGCCCGTCCTGCGGCCTTGCAGGTGCATTTGCCGGCGGATTCGCCGTTGCTCGGCGCCGCTCGCTGAGTCAGTCGTCGAGGCTGATGATGCGCTCGCGCACGGCGAACAGCACCAGCCCGGCGACGTCGAAGATCTGCAGGCGTTTCATGATCTGCGAGCGATGGGTTTCCACGGTCTTGATGCTTAAACCCAGGCCCAGAGCGATCTCCCGGGTGGACTTGCCCCGCACGATCAGCCGCAGTATTTCCAGCTGGCGAGCCGTCAGGTTGTGGTTTTCCGCAGGCTGGGGCTGGTGCTTCTGGGCTCGGGTCAGCGCCTGGTTGATCACGGTATGAGCAATGGCCGGACTCAGGTAGCGCTCGTTGTTGCGCAAGGCTTCCAGGGCGTGTTCGAGTTCGGTGGCGGTGGTGTCCTTGAGCAGATAGCCGTGGGCGCCGGATTCCAGGGCCTGCATGATCAGGGAGGGGTCGGTATGCATCGACAGAATCAGGACTTTGCTCTGGGGCCGCATTGCCTTGAGCCGGCGCAGGGCGTCCAGGCCGCCGATGCGTTTCATCGACAGGTCCAGCAGGACGATGTCCGGATGCAGTTTCTCGACCATTTCCAGCAGTTGCGCGCCGTCATCGGCTTCACCGATCACCGCGTATCCGGGAATGTCCGTGACCAGGGCACGCACGCCAGCCCGGATAAGCGAGTGGTCATCCACCAAGAGTAAATTACAGGTCAATGTGAAACCTTATTCGTGCTGGCCCGCTCCAGGGTGCGAGGGGCCCAGGGAAAGAGTGCTTCGATCTGGGTGCCTTGGTCGAGCTCGCTGGTGATCTGTAACAGGCCGCCCAACTGGCTGATTCGTTCCTGCATCCCGGCCATGCCGCGCTGGCCCAGGGCGCCGGGATCGCTGGCCGGGGCGAACCCCTGGCCATCATCGCTGATGAACAGCGAAAGGCCTTCCGGCAGTCGCTGTATTCGTACCAACAGGTTTTTCGCCTGGGCGTGGCGCAGCATGTTGGTGACCGCTTCCTGGGTGATGCGGAACGCTGCGACGGCCATCTCCTCCGGGATTCCCGACAGGCGCTGGCGGCATTCCAGGCTCCAGTGCACCGAGGTGTTTTCCAGGGTCTTGAGCAGGTGGGCGCGCAGGCTGGCCTCCAGTCCCAGGCTGGCCAACTGCCGGGGATTGAGGATTGCGGACACGTCACGCACTTTGGCCAGGGTCTCTTCCAGAGTGGTGCCGAGCACCGCGCAGGAGTCCTGCAGGTCGTCCGGCAGGCGACGCTTGAGCCAATCGGTCTGCAGTTTTGCCGCTGTCAGCAACTGGCCGATGTCATCGTGCAGTTCACGGCTGAGGCGGTGTCGCTCATTTTCCTTGACCTCTAGCAGGCGTTCGGCGAGCTCCTGGGGCTGAAAGCGGATGGACTTTCGCGAATAGCCGTATTGCACCCAGATACAGGTCAGCGCCGCGATGTTGAGCAGCAGCAAGATCAGCGGCAAGGGCCGGTCCAGGCAATAGATCAGTGCGTTGCCCAGGGTCGAGCAGGAACACAGCAACAGGCTGAGCCAGCGCAGATGATCTAGAGAGAGGGGCCAAGAGAAGAGAGACTTGAGGCTGGCGTACATAGCGGATGGAGCCAATGAATGTTCGCTGCGAGAGCCCTGTCAGAAGTGGATGACGAGGCTTGTTTGAGAAACGGTGTTATTTGAATACTCGGTTTCAATCAACGTTGTCTGTTTGTCTTGTACAAGCCGAGTAGTGACTGCCGACATTGGAATCAAAGTGCCATTACTGTGTCCGTTTATGGGCGACATAATACCACCGAAGATACCGTTGGTCGCGTTTATACGCACAGTTATATATGTCCTGAAAGTCAGGAATATGGATCTGCTGTACGTTTGTTCCATTTCCTCCATGGACTTCGGGAGGGGTAATGAAAGCGCGGGATATGGGCGATGTTGCGGGCCCATACAGGGCTCTGAACAGTAAGTCCCGGGGCTGGCGCTAGTTGGAGTTGGTGAATCGATAATGTCGCTCTTGGGTATGAAATACTCAATAACGACCAGATAGTTGACCCTGAGTCTGAAGTTCTAGTGATATTTCGGGTTGGCTATTGTAACTGCGGGTTTTATCTGCCAGCCAGCGGCACAAGTGCAACTTCAATGGGTGCAGGATGGATAAGCGCAGGTACAGTTTTGCGCCACTTGATCGGTCAGTTCGTTGATCAGCAGGGCCTGTTCGCTGTCATCCAGATTGAGTTGGCCGTTGTGCGGGTCGATCAATTCCAGTTGCCAGGCCATCAGGGTCAGGCAGCTTTTCAAGGCGTCGAGGATCGGATCGTTGAGGTCCACTGGATGTGCTGTACGTTTCAACACGCCATGAATGTGCAAGGCGAATTCGGCCAGCGGGCTGATGGAATGGCGTGCTGCCGTCTGGGCCAGGCACAGCAGGCTGGCGAGCAGGCAGTTGATCGCTTCTTCGTCATTCCTGATCAAGTGCAGATGGCTCAGGCAATCTTCCGATTTAGCCAGTAGAGCCTGAGCTTCAAGCAGGAACTCAGGCAGGGGGGGAGCGCACTCATGGCCGTCCTTTAGCATGCTTATCTCCATGACTTCGAGTCCGATGGCGGGATAGGGCCTTGGCTGAACGGTTTTAAGGTATGACGCGTTTTTTGCGTTTGCATATCAGATATATCTGATTTTTTTTCAGGTGGCGCGAGCGGCTGTGATAGTGGTTGTTCATCGCTTTTGCAAGCAGCCCGAATGCCGGCCACAGCAATGCGGCGCACTTGCGCTGGGGCTTGATGGGCGTGGGTGCTGAGGCTTGAAAGGGTGCTGGGCCACCTTTCTGCGATCACAAACAAAAGCCTGACTCCGTTCATGCAATGAGAATGGCGTCACATTAATGGCTATTGGATATTGCGAATATCAGGATGGTCCTGATTGTTGCTAGGGGAAACCCTTAGGCGCGGGAACTTCACGCCGCGAAGGAGGTCGCGCCGTCGGAGAGTCGTGCTGATGAATTGACCGGCTCAGTAAAGCATGATGTTAATGTGACATCAATGGCTTTCATGTGGCAATTTGCATGCGGGTCAAGATCCGGCGGATCCCGCCGATATCTGTCTTTAGTGAATTCATCAGAACAAGCCCAGGAGTCATTAATGGCCGGCATTCTCGACACGGTAGATCAACGCACGCAGCTGGTGGGTGAGAATCGCCTGGAAATCCTCATGTTTCGCCTGGCCGGTCGGCAGCTGTTCGCGATCAACGTCTTCAAGGTCCAGGAAGTCCTGCAGCTGCCCAAGCTGACCCTGATGCCGCAGCGCCACCCGTTCGTTTGCGGTGTGGTCAACCTGCGTGGCCAGACCTTGCCGGTCATCGACCTGTCCCAGGCCATCGGCATGCGCCCGCTGGTTCCGGGGCCCAACAGCACCATCATCGTCACCGAGTACAACCGTTCGGTGCAGGCGTTCCTGGTGGGCGGCGTGGACCGCATCGTCAACATGAACTGGGAAGCCATCATGCCGCCGCCCACCAGCGCCGGGCGCCAGCATTACCTGACGGCCATCAGCAAGGTTGACGAGCAACTGGTGGAAATCATCGACGTCGAGAAGGTCCTGGCGGAAATCGTGCCCTACAACGCCAAGGTTTCCCGGGACAAGCTGGAAGATCCTGTGCTCGAACGTGCTCGCGGCCGTGAAGTGCTGCTGGTGGATGACTCCAACGTGGCGCTTTCGCAACTGCGCGACACCCTCGGCCAGTTGGGGGTGAAGATGCACATCGCCAGCGATGGCCTCAAGGCTCTGAACATGCTCAAGGCCTGGGCCGACACCGGGGTCGACATGACCGACAAGTTGTTGATGGTATTCACCGATGCGGAAATGCCTGAGATGGACGGCTATCGCCTGACTACCGAGATCCGCAACGACCCACGCCTGCGTGGGCTGTATGTGGTCCTGCACACATCCTTGTCCGGCAGTTTCAACGAATCGATGGTGAAGAAGGTCGGTTGCGACAACTTCCTCTCCAAGTTTCAGCCGGACAAACTGGTGGACGTGGTCCGTCAGCGTTTGATGCTGGATGAAGTCAGCGTCTGATTCATGAGGATGTCCGGCTGCTTTTCCCTTGCACCTTTGTTTCGTCGAAGCGCTGGTATAGGGTGAGGCTTTTTGCCCACACAGGGAGCTGGACATGCGTCTTAGCGCGCTTTATCGATACCCGTTGAAATCCGCAAAGGGCGAAACCCTGCAACAGATCGGCCTGGACAAGCTCGGCCTGGAGGGGGATCGCCGCTGGATGCTGGTGGACGAGGCCAGTGGGCGCTTCCTCACCCAGCGTGCCGTGGGCCGCATGAGTCAGCTCTCGGCGTTGTGCAATGACCAGGGTGGCCTGACCCTCAGCGCTCCAGGGTTTTCCACCCTTGACGTGCCCCTGCCAGCGGCCGATGCCGCACTGCGCGGCGTGACCATCTGGCATGACAGCCTGCGGGTGCCTGATGCCGGTGACGAAGCGGGCGCCTGGGTAAGTGACTTCATCGGCAAGCCCACCCGCCTGGTGCAGGTACCCGCGGAACGGGCGCGAAGCACCGCCGCCGGTTACGGCAGGGACGATGATCAAGTGGCGTTCGCCGATGGTTTTCCACTCTTGTTGATTGGCCAGGCATCCCTGGAGGACCTGGCCGGTCGCGTCGGGCGGCCTCTGGAGATGCTGCGTTTTCGACCCAATCTGGTGATCGAAGGCAGCGAGCCCTTTGCCGAGGACCAGTGGCGGCGCATACGGATTGGCGATGTCGAGTTTCGTGTGGTCAAGCCGTGCTCGCGCTGCATCCTGACCACCATTGACCCACAGACTGGCGAACGCAGCGCCGACCGCGAACCCCTGGCCACTTTGCAGAAATATCGCGCCCAGGCTGACGGGGCGATGTTCGGGCAGAATCTGGTCAACGACGGCAATGGTCGCTTGCAGGTGGGGATGCCAGTGACCGTCCTCGAATAGCGTTTCTTGGCCCCATGAAAAATGCCCGTCTCTTATAGGAGACGGGCATTTTTTGTCAGCGCGACAGCCGTGACAGGTGAATCAACCGCGGTATTCGCACAGGTAGGCGGTTTCCACGGCGACTTTCAGTTGGAACTTGCTGTTGGCCGGTACGTTGAACTGGCTGCCGGCAGGAAAGGTTTCCCAGTCGGCGCTGTCGGGCAGGCGCACGGTCAGGGCGCCGGACACCACGTGCATGATTTCCCGTTGCGCCGTACCGAACTCGTATTCGCCCGGGGCCATGACGCCAATGGTGGCTGGACCTTCGGCCGTGCCGAAGGCAATCGACTTGACGGTGCCGTCGAAGTACTCGTTGACTTTAAACATGGGCGATTCCTCAAGAAAGGGTCAAAAAGGTCGGCCAGTATGCACAAGGCCTCAAAGGCCGTCACCTGCCGCCATCATGGAAGAATCAGCGGCAATAAGCGCGCGGTATTGCGTGCATCTTCCAGGGCTCGATGCTGCTGGCCGTTGAACTGCATGCCGGCCAGTTGCAAGGCTGCATTCAGGCCCAGGGGGCGCTCCAGACGCCTGGCCTTGGCAAAGCGCTGCTTGAGGTTCATGTGGGGGACGTCATTCAACAGGCTGTGCAGTTGCTGGTTGTGCCACTCCAGTTGCAGTTGCTTGCGGTCATAGTCGCCCCAACTGGCCCAGCCCTCCAGGCGCGACTGATGCTGGCCCAGCCAGCGTTCGAACAGGGTCCAGACTTCGCCCAACGGTGCGGCGCTGTCGATATTGGCCTGGGTGATATGGGTCAGCTCGCGACAGAACGGCGTCAGCCTGGGACGTCGCAAGGGGCGGACGAAACGCTGGAAATGGTCCTGTTCCCGACCCTGACGGTTGACCAGGGTGGCTCCGATTTCGATGATTTCCATCTCGCTTACCGGCCAGCCCCCTTCATCCGTCGTGGCTTCCAGATCTATTACCAGCCAGTGGGGCATCGCTATTTCCAGCCTTCAAGCTCCTGATGAGGCTTGAGCGTAGCCAAAGCTGAGGCATCCGCCTAGTGCTCCATTTCCGCGGCGGGGGCGGCTTGCTCCACCTCCAGCAGAATCTGCCGGTTCTTCACCTGGTCCCCGAGGTTGACCTGGACCCGGGTGATCACTCCGTCGATCCCGGCCTTGAGCGGGTGTTCCATCTTCATCGCCTCCAGCACCAGCAGCAGTTGGCCCTTGCTGACACTCATGCCCTCGCTGACCAGTACGTCGACTATGGCCCCGTCCATGGGCGCCTTGAGGGTGCCGGAATCGGTGCTCAGTTGGCCCTGTGCCGGCGCATGGGTGCGGTCCTGCAGATGCAGGCTGCCCTGGCGGCTGCTCAGCCAGAGTTCGCCGTCGTGCAGTTGATAGATGTAGTGCCGGCGAATGCCCGCGACCTCCAGCGTGGCCCGGCGGCCATCGGCGGCCATGACCTTGATTGCCCACACGCCATCCCCCTGCCGCACGTGCAACAGGCCCGATGCCGAGGGGCTCAGTTCCAGCGACCATTGACTGTCATCCAGACCAATGCGGTAGCCCAGGGGCACACTGGCGTTGTTGCTCCAGGCACTCAGGTTTGAGCGGTGTGCGCTGGCGCTGTGGTGATAGAAGAGCGCAGCGGCAATGGCCAGTTCCTCAAGGCTGGGGCGCTGCGGTTGCAGGCTCAGGTCCTCGGCAAAATGTTCGGCGATGAAGGCGGTGCTGAACCGACCGCTGGCAAATACCGGGTGCCTGAGCAGACCGGCCAGCAGCCGGCGATTGCTCTCAAACCCCAGCAGCACGCAGTCCTCGACCCCGCGCAACAGCTTGCGCCGGGCTTCCTCGCGGGAGGCACCGTGGGCGATCAGCTTGCCCAGCATCGGATCATAGAAGGGGCTGACCCATTGGCCCTCCTGCAAGCCGTGGTCGGTGCGTATCCCCGGTGCCGGCTGCCAACGCAGGACCTGGCCGGTCTGGGGCAGAAAGTTCTGCGCCGGGTCCTCGGCGTAAAGGCGAACTTCGATGGCATGGCCGTTGAGCTGCACCTGCTCCTGGGTCAAGGGCAGGGGCTCGCCGGCAGCGACTTGCAACTGCAGGGCCACCAGATCCAGGCCGGTGACCAGTTCCGTGACGGGATGCTCGACCTGCAGACGGGTGTTCATTTCCAGGAAGTAGAACTGACCGCGGGCGTCCAGCAGGAACTCCACAGTGCCGGCGCCGACATAGTTCACCGCGCGCCCGGCCTTGAGCGCCGCTTCGCCCATGGCTCGGCGCAGTTCCTCGGTCATCACCGGGCAGGGTGCCTCTTCTATGACCTTCTGATGGCGGCGCTGAATCGAGCAGTCCCGTTCACCCAGATAGATCAAGTGACCGTGCTGGTCGCCGAAGACCTGCATTTCCACGTGCCGCGGCTCGATCAGCGCCTGCTCCAGAATCAGCTCGTCGCTGCCGAAGGCATGCAGGGCTTCCGAGCGTGCGGTACGGATCTGCTCCAGCAGGTCTTCGTGCTGCTGTACCAGACGCATGCCGCGTCCGCCACCGCCGGCGCTGGCCTTGATCATCAGCGGATAACCGATGCGCTGGGCCTCGCGCTGCAAGGTGGCGTCGTCCTGCTCCTCGCCCTGGTAACCCTGGATGCAAGGCACGCCGGCTTCGAGCATGGCGATCTTCGAGCGGCGCTTGCTGCCCATCAGTTCGATGGCGGCGGCACTGGGGCCGATGAAGGTGATACCGGCGGCGGCACAGGCCGCGGCGAACTCGGGGTTTTCCGAGAGGAAGCCGTAGCCCGGATGAATGGCGTCGGCACCGCTGCGCCGGGCAGCGTCGAGGATCGCCTCGCTGTTGAGGTAGGACTGCTGCACCGGGGACGGGCCGATGTGGATGGCTTCGTCGGCCATGTGCACATGCAGGGCCTCGGCGTCGGCATCGCTGAACACGGCCACGGTGCGATAGCCCAGGGCCTGGGCGGTGCGCTGGATGCGGCAGGCGATTTCGCCACGGTTGGCGATCAGGATCTTGCTGAAGGTGGGCATACAGGCTCCCGGGAATCGGTGGGGGGCATTCGCCGGCAAGCCGGCTCCTACAAGGGCTCAGCTGGCCCAGGCCGGTTTGCGTTTCTGCACAAAGGCCAGGGTGCCTTCGAGGCCTTCGGCGCCGGTGACGGCCTGGGCGAAGTCTTCGGCGGCCTGATCCAGCAGGGGGCCCAGAGGCTGGTCGACGCTGGCCAGGAGCAGGGCCTTGGTCGCAGCGTTGGCCCCTGGCGCGCAGCGCAGGATCTGTGACAACTGCTGTTCAAGGCGTTCTTCCAGGGCCCGGGGATCAGCTTCGACAAAGTGCACCAGGCCCAGCTGCAGGGCCTCGGCACCGTCGAAGCGGGCGGCGGTCAGGGTCAGGCGTCGGGCCTGGGTCAGGCCGATGCGCCGCACCACGAAGGGGGCGATCTGCGCTGGCAGCAGCCCGAGGCCGGTTTCCGGCATGCCGAACTGCGCACTGTGTTCGGCGATGGCGATATCGCTGACACACGCCAGGCCGAAGCCGCCACCCAACACCGCTCCTTGCAGCACGCAGACCAGCACCTGGGGCGTCTGCTGGGCTTCTTCCAGCAGTGCACCGAAGGCCCGGTTCAGTTCACGGTAGGCAGCGCTGCCTCGGGTGCGGGCGCCGGCCATGTCCTTGAGGTCGCCACCGGCACAGAAATGGCCACCGGCGCCCCGCAGGACCAAGGCGCGGATGCTCCGCCGATCTCGCACAGCGGCGAGCACGGTACGCAGTTCCGCCACCATCTGCAGGCTCATGGCGTTGCGGCTCTCGGGGCGGTTGAGAGTAATGAACAGCACGCCGTGGCGTGGCTCCAGCAGCAGGGTCTGGCAGGTCGGGAGCGGGCTCATTTCTTTTTCCCCGGCAGGATGCCCATGAGTTTGCAGATGATCCCCAACATGATTTCGTCGGCGCCACCGCCAATGGAAACCAGGCGCACATCGCGATAGGCGCGGGCCACCGGGTTGTCCCACATGAAGCCCATGCCGCCCCAGTACTGCAGGCAGCTGTCGCTGACCTCACGGCCCAGGCGCCCGGCCTTGAGCTTGGCCATGGAGGCCAGGCGGGTCACGTCCTGGCCGCGCACATACTGCTCGGTAGCCTGGTAGACCAGGGCCCGCAGGCACTCGATCTCGGTGGACAGTTCGGCCAGGCGGAAGTGGATCACCTGATTGTCGATCAGCGGGTTGCCGAAGGTGCGGCGCTCCTTGCAGTACTCGATGGTGCTGTCGACGCAGTACTCCAGGCCCTTGATCATGTTCGCCGCGCCGAACAGCCGTTCCTCCTGGAACTGCAGCATCTGCATCATGAAACCGGCGCCTTCATGACCGATTCGATTGCGCTGGGGCACCCGCACATCGTCAAAGAACACCTGGGCGGTTTCCGAACTGCGCATGCCGAGCTTGTCCAGATGCGAACTGAGGCTGATTCCCGGGGTGTTCATCGGCACCATGATCAGCGACTTGTTGATGTGCGGCTTGTCGTCCGAGGTATTGGCCAGCAGACAGATGAAGTCGGCGCTGGGTGAATTGGTGATCCACATCTTGCTGCCGTTGATCACGTAGTCGTCGCCGTCCTTGTGGGCGTGGGTCTTGAGCCCGGCCACATCGGAACCGGCGCCGACTTCGGAGACGCCGATGCAGCCTACCTGCTCGCCCGTGATGGCCGGGCGCAGAAACTCGTCGCGCAGCTCATCGGAACCGAAGCGCGCCAGGGCCGGGGTGCACATGTCGGTCTGTACGCCGATGGACATGGGGATGCCGCCGCAATGGATGGTGCCGAACTCTTCGGCGGCGACGATGGAATAGCTGTAGTCCAGGCCCATGCCGCCGAATTTTTCCGGCTTGGAGATGCCCAGCAGCCCCAGCTCGCCGGCCTTGCGGAAAATCTCGTGGATGGGAAAGCGCCCGGCTTTCTCCCATTCCTCCACATGGGGGTTGATTTCGCGGTCGACAAATTGGCGCACCGTGCGCCGCAGTTCTTCGTGTTCCTGGGTGAAGATCATTGTTGTTCTCCTCAAGTGGGGTCAGACCGCGAAATGGCCTATCAAAACCGTGCCACACCGAAACTGTTGGGCTGCAAGACCCGGGCCTCTGCCTCATGGCAGATGTCCAGCAGATAGCCCAGCAGCGTGCGGGTATCCCGGGGGTCGATCAGGCCGTCGTCCCACAGGTTGGCGCTGCCGTACAAGGCTGTGGACTGGCTGTCGAGCTTCTGCGCGGTGACCTGCTCCAGCATGTCGAGCATCTTCGGGTCGGCTTCCTGGCCGTTCTTCGCATGCTTGGCCTCGGTGACGATGCGCAGCACCTTGCCGGCCTGGGCGCCGCCCATCACCGCGGTACGGCTGTTGGGCCAGGCGAAGATGAAACGCGGGTCCAGGCCACGGCCACACATCGCATAGTTGCCGGCGCCGTAGGAGCCGCCGACGACGATGGTCAGCTTCGGCACCCGGGCATTGGTCACCGCCTGGATCATCTTCGCCCCATGCTTGATCACCCCTTGCTGTTCCGACTCGGTGCCCACCATGAAGCCGGTGGTGTTGTGGAAAAACAGCAGCGGGGTGCGGCTCTGGTCGCAGAGCTGGATAAACTGCGCCGCCTTGCTCGCGCCCTGGGGCGTGATCGGGCCGTTGTTGCCGATAAAACCGCAGGGCCGGCCCTGGATCTGCAGGTGGCCGCACAGGGTCTGGGCATCGAACTCGCCCTTGAATTCCAGGAACTGCGAGCCGTCCGCCAGGCGGGCGATGATTTCCCGGGCGTCATAGGGCTTTTTCGGATCAAAGGGAATCAGTCCGAGCAGTTCGTCGATGGGATACAGCGGCTCGCTCCAGGTTCTGGCGGGCTGTACCGGCAGTTGAGCATTCCATGGCAACAGGCTGACGATCTCGCGGACGATGCGGATGCCGTCGGCGTCGTTCTGCGCCAGGTACTCGGCGGTACCGGCGACCTGGGCGTGCATCTCGGCGCCCCCCAGTTGTTCATCGGTGGCCACCTCGCCGGTGGCGGCCTTGAGCAGTGGTGGTCCGGCGAGAAACAGCTTGGCCTTGCCGCGTACCACCACCACGTAATCCGAGAGCCCGGGCTGGTAGGCGCCACCGGCGGTGGCCGAGCCGTGGACCACGGTGATCTGGGGCAGGCCCATGGCCGACATCCGCGCCTGATTGGCGAAACTGCGCGCGCCCTCGACGAAGATCTCCGCCGCGTAGTTGAGGTTGGCGCCCCCGCTTTCCGCCAGGGTTACCACCGGCAGCTTGTTCTCCATGGCGATCTGTTGCAGGCGCAGGGACTTCTTCAGGCCACTGGGGGAAATGGTCCCGCCCTTGATCGCACTGTTGTTGGCCACCACCAGCATGCGCACCCCGCACACGTAGCCGATGCCGGCGATCAGGCCGCCGCCGGCCTGGCTGCCGTCCTTGTCGTCGTGCAGCTTGTAGCCGGCGAGGCTGGCCAGTTCAAGAAAGGGCGCGCCGGGGTCCAGCAGCAGGTTGAGGCGTTCCCGGGGCAGCAACTGGCCGCGCTTGTCGAATTTGGCCTTGGCCTCGGCCGCCTTGTTCAGCAGGTTTTGCTGCAGGGTCTGCAACTGTTGCAGGCCCGCCAGCATCGCCTCGCGGTTCTGCGCGAACTGCGGGCTGTGGGGATCGAGCTGGGATTGGATCACCGGCATGGCTCAGTCCTCGCCTTTGAGCACATCGGGCAGGTAGGCCCGATGAAAACCGTTGTACGACTCACTGTTGCGCGCCTTGGCCAACGGCCAGGCGCGGCTGCCGAGGCTGGCGGCGCCGTCGATGCGCAAGGTGCTGCCGCTGACAAAGGCCGCACCGGGGCTGAGCAGAAAGACGATGGCCGCGCTGACTTCCGATTCCGTACCGATGCGTTTGAGCGGCACGTGCTCGCGCAGGGTGGGAATGATTGCCTTGAACGCGCCTTCGTAGGTGTCCATGCCACTGGAGGCGATCCAGCCCGGGGCCACGGCGTTGACCCGGACCCCGGCGTGGCCCCATTCGTAGGCAGCGGTCTTGGTGAAGTTGTCCATCCCCGAGCGGGCCGCGCCGGAGTGCCCCATGCCGGGCATGCCGCCCCACATGTCGGCGAGCATGTTGACGATGCTGCCGCCGTGGCGGCTCATGGATTGGTTGAAGACTTCCCGGGCCATCAGGAAGCCGCCCACCAGATTGGTGCGCAGCACGGTTTCGAAACCTTTCTGGTTGATCGAAGCCAGGGGCGCCGGATATTGGCCACCGGCATTGTTCACCAGGCCATGGATCGGACCAAAGCGCTCCACCAACTGCCCTACCAGGGCCTTGACCGCTTCCTCGTCGCGAATGTCGCAGGCCTGCCAGTGGGCCTGGCCGCCGTCCTCGGCAATCTCCCCGGCAACCTTCTGCAGTTTTTCCGCCTTGCGCCCCACCAGCAGCACCTGGGCCCCCAGGGCCGCCAGCTCATGGGCGGTGCAACGACCAATGCCGCTGCCACCGCCGGTGACGATGATGGTCTGGCCGGTAAACAGTTGCGCTTTGAAAATCGAGTCGTACACCACGGCAGCTCCTTTAATTGACGGCATCGGCAATGCTCTGCGGCACCGGGATCTGGATTTCCAGCAACTGCTGGGCGAAGGCCTTGCCTTGCGGGTCGATGCGCAGGCTGGCGACACCGCCGCCGCCCAGGGCGTTTTCCAGCAGGAAGTTGAGGCCATGAATGCCCGGCAGGTACCAGCGCTGGACCCGGCCGTGGACCGGGTCCAGCACATGCCCCATCCAGTCCACCAGCACTTCGGGGGTCAGGGCTTCGGCGATCCATGGCAGATAGTCGGGATGGCGCGCCAGCACACCGATATTGCTGTGGTTGCCCTTGTCGCCCGAGCGCGCCACCGCCAACTTGACCAGGGGCACGCTGGCATCGGGACGGCCTTGGGGCTTGGGCAGTGAATGCGGGGCGGGCAGGGCGCTGGCGTCCAGGCGGTCGACTTCGGGCAGGGCGCAGGGATGGCGCTGGCCGGCGAGGTCGATTTCCAGGTGGCAGGCGTCCTTGTCCAGCAGGAAAGAAAACAGCCGGATCACTGGATACACCGTGGGTCGTCCACCGACGATGCCGGTCAGCCCTGGAGCCATGCCGGTGGCGGCCTGGGCAATCTCCCTGGAGAACAGCACCAGCGCCGCCTTGTGCGGATGGCGCACCGCCAGCTTGATCACCACTTCGCGGCTGTCCTGGCGACGGCCATGGGGGCCGTAGGTGGCTTCGCTGCCCAACAGTTCAATGTTGACTTCGCTGTAGTCCGGCCAGCCGCGCTGGCTGAACATTTCGCGGGTCTTGTCGATGATCGCCTGGCTGACCCGGCGAGCCTTGGCCACCGCGTCGATCCCGGCCATCAGGCAACTGGCGGTGCAACGGAAGCCGTCCGGGTAGGTGGCGCTGACCTTGTACTGGTGGCTCGGGGGCAGACCCTTGGCGCCCTGGACCCGGACTTCATTCGGTGCCGACTGCTGCACCTGCACCTGGGAGAAATCGCACACCACATCGGGAAGCAGATAAGCCCGTGGATTGCCTATTTCGTACAGCAACTGCTCACCGACTGTCAGCGGACTGATGAGCCCACCGGTACCCGGAGCCTTGCTGACCACGAACCCGCCGTCGGCGTCGACCTCGACGATGGGAAAGCCGATGTGCTCGTAGTCCGGCACCTCGCGCCAATCGGTGAAGTTGCCGCCACTGCACTGGGCGCCACACTCGATGATGTGTCCGGCGAGGGCCGCCTGGGCCAGGCGGTCGTAGTCCCGCCAGGACCAGGCGAATTCGTGGACCAGGGCGCCGCTGACTACCGCGCTGTCGACGCCGCGACCGGTGATCACGATATCCGCTCCCAGGCGCAGGGCCTCGACGATGCCCGGGGCGCCGAGATAGGCATTGGTGGAGACGCACATCGGTGGCAAGGGGGCGTCACTGAACATTTCCTTGATTCCGGCGCCGGCCAGTTGCTTGAACTGCGGTTGCAGGTCGTCCCCCAGCAGCACGGCGATCTTCAGTGGCACCCCGGCCTGCTCGCAGGCGCTGCGCAAGGCACTGGCGCAGGCGTGGGGATTGACCCCGCCGGCATTGCTGATCACGCGGATCTGCTGTTCATGGATCGACGCCAGCAGCGGCTTGAGCACCTCGACAAAATCCGTGGCGTAACCCGTGTCCGGGTCTTTCATGCGGGCCCCGGCCATGATCGACAGGGTGATCTCCGCCAGGTAATCGAACACCAGGTAATCCAGGCGTCCACCTTCCACCAGTTGCGCGGCGGCGCTGCTGGTATCGCCCCAGAAGGCGCTGGCGCAGCCGATTCGTACGGTCTTGGTCATGGCAGGGCTCTCGAGAAAAGAACTGCGAGGAGGCTACCAAGCAAGCGCTTGGTTTGTAAATGGGCGAGTGGATTCTTCGACCCAAGCGCTTGCTTGGTAGCTGTGAGGGGCTTAAATTGCGCGCGCTACAGCCGGTTTCCGGCTGAGCTTTTGACGAAGTGACGGTAGGAGAACACCGGTGGATGAGCAAAAAGCCTTGCAGGTAGTGCGCGAGCTGATCGCCAGCGGACAAGTGACCGATCCCGAGAGCGCCCGGGGCAAGCTGTTGCAGACTGCCGCGCACCTGTTTCGCAACAAGGGTTACGAACGCACCACGGTGCGCGATCTGGCCGGCGCGGTGGGTATTCAATCCGGCAGCATCTTCCACCACTTCAAGAGCAAGGACGACATCCTGCGCGCGGTGATGCAGGAAACCATCCACTACAACACCGCCTTGATGCGCGCCGAACTGGCCGAGGCCGGCAGCGTGCGCGAGCGGGTGCTGGCGCTGATCCGCTGCGAACTGCAATCGATCATGGGCGGCAGCGGCGAAGCCATGGCGGTGCTGGTCTATGAGTGGCGTTCGCTGTCCCCGGAAGGCCAGGCCGCGGTCCTGGCATTGCGGGACATCTACGAACAGATCTGGCTGCAGGTGCTGGGCGAGGCCAAGGACGCCGGATTCATCAAGGGCGATGTGTTCATTACCCGGCGCTTCCTCACCGGCGCCTTGTCCTGGACCACTACCTGGTTTCGCGCCCAGGGCAGCATGACGCTGGAGCAATTGGCCCAGGAAGCCTTGCTGTTGGTGCTCAAGGATCATTGAGGCGCTGATTTATTCTCTGCCGCGAGATTGTCGAAGCGCCTGAAAACGCCTAGCTTTACGGCATTCCTTTTCTTTTCTCCGAGGTGTGTTGCCTTGATGTCCTTGCCGCTGCGGTCAGCCTTGCGAATGCTCTTGCTGGCGCTGGCAACACTTTGGGTCTGTCCGGCCTTCTCGGCGCAGCTGGTGCGGGTCGCGGCGGCGCATTTTCCGCCCTATACCGTCCGTCCTGAAACCGGTGCCGATACCGGTTTGCTGCCGCAATTGGTGGAAGCGCTCAACCAGTCCCAGAACGACTACCAGTTCGTCCTGGTTCCCACGTCGATTCCCCGGCGCTTCCGAGACTTCGAACAAGGTCGGGTGGACCTGGCGATCTTCGAGAATCCGGCCTGGGGCTGGCAGAGCGTTGCCCATACCAGTGTCGACATGGGCCTGGAAGATGCGGAGATTTTCGTTGCCCAGCGCGAGCCCGGCCGCGGCCAGGAGTATTTTGCCGAGCTCAAGGGCAAGCGCCTGGCACTGTTCAGCGGCTATCACTACGCCTTCGCCCAGTTCAATGCCGACCCCAAGTACCTGGCCGACAGCTACAACGCCACGCTTACCTATTCCCATGACAGCAACCTGCTGATGGTGCTGCGGGGCAGGGCGGACATTGCCCTGGTGACCCGTTCCTACCTCAGCGACTTCCTGGCCCGCAATGCCCAGAGCAGTGGCCAATTGCTGGTGTCCCAGCGCATCGATCAGGTCTACCACCACTACACCCTGATCCGGCCCAAGGCGCCCATCAGCGCCGAAGACTTTGCCGGGTTCCTGCAAAAACTGCGGGACAACGGCCAGATGCGCAAAATCTTCGATCCCTACCGCATCGTCGTGATGCCCGTGCCCCACGCCTGAGGCCCGGGTTTTCCCGCTTCTGCGGCGAGTGCGCCTAAATTTCTCCTCGCGGCCCACGTCACTTGGTTGAATGCCCAATGACGGTGAGCCTTGCCATGTCCCTTGTGAATCCGCTGAGTGTCGAGGCTGTGTCCGCCGGCAGGGCGCCGGTGATCGACGAAGTTGCCGGCCGGCAGCGGCTGTTCGAATGGATCTGTGCCCGAGGGGCGGCGCCCATCGATGCCCAGTCCGTCGAAGTGGCCCGGCAGGACCGGCTGGCATTCTGGCTGTCGGCGCAGGTGCACGCGCTGTACCTGGACCCGCCGGGTACGCAAGCGCCCCCGGCATTCGCCCACGCCCCCGCCTGTGCCGGGCATAACCGTTGTCGGTACTGCCAGCAGGAGTTCGATCTGTTGCACAAACGTGCGGCATTGCTGGTGCTTGGCCAGAGTGGCCTGCTTGAGGTGTGAACACGGTTCAAGCCAGGTGCTGCAGGGTGCCGGTCGCAGGTCAGCGGCGGGCGAAGGTGTCGGGTCGGTTGCCCGAGACTTTGCGGCAATGCACCAGGGCATCGCGAATCATGAAGTTCACCAGGGTCGGCGAGACACCCAGCTCCTTGGCGATGTCCTTTTGCGGAACGCCATGCAGGCGGTACATCTCGAAGGCGTAGCGCGTGCGGCTGGGCAGTTCGGTCAGGGCTTCGGCGATGTTTTCCAGGGTGGAAAAGTTCATGTGGGAGGTTTCAGGTGAGGCGCCATGAATGACCACATTCAAGCCTTCCTCTTCAGTGCCTGAATACTTCTGCTCCAAAGCCTGCTTGCGGTAGTGATCGATGGCCAGGTTGCGCACGATCTGGAACAGGTAGCTGAGCTGGGCCTTGAACGAAGAGGTGATTTGCGGCGCCGACTGCAGGCGGAAAAAGGCATCCTGGACCACATCTTCAGCCCGGGATCGGCAGCCGGTAATACGGGCTGCGATCTTGACCAGGATCAGACGGTTGTCGACAAAAGCCTGGAGTAACGGTGAATCGCACCTGCTTGTGGATACTTGTTCCGTCATGGAAATCACCTTGTTGCAAAGAGGTAAGTGGGACGTCAGAAAAATCCGACCTGTCCTACACATCGAGCGACAAATTAGGCTGAATGATAATGATTGTCAATTGAGAAAAAGAACTAATGCTCTCTGCCGGTGAAGATTGAGAACGGCTGCTCGTTCATGGGGTGGATCAGGGCCTTGAAGGGCAGCATGCGGACTAATTATTTCAAGACGTCATCCGTTCTCATTGGAGAAAGATTCCGGGCAGCAAGCCCGGCCACGGCGCCTTCCGGATGCCCATGATTTACTTATAACTATTTGATTTATAGATAGTTTTTTTAGGTTATGGCAGAGCAGGGCCCGATCTCCATTGCAAGCATAATCCTGGCAGGAAACCCCATGACGGACGCGTTCGAACTCCCCAGTACCCTGGCCCAAGCCCTTCAACGCCGGGCAGTCCTGGCACCTGATCAAGTGGCGTTGCGTTTCCTCGCCGAAGAGCAGGCACAGAGCGTGGTCCTCAGTTATCGGGATCTGGACCTTCGCGCGCGGACCATTGCGGCCGCCCTGCAAGCCAATGCCCGGCAGGGGGATCGGGCGGTCCTGCTATTCCCCAGTGGTCCGGACTACGTCGCGGCATTTTTCGGTTGCCTGTATGCCGGGGTGATCGCGGTGCCGGCCTACCCGCCGGAATCGACCCGTCGTCATCACCAGGAGCGCCTGATCTCGATCCTCGCCGACGCCGAGCCGCGGCTGCTGCTGACCAGCGCCGGGCTGCGCGATTCGCTGTTGCAGATGGACGAACTCAAGGCCACCGGCGCGCCGCAACTGCTGTGCGTGGACACCCTGGACGCCGGGCTGGCCGAAGACTGGCAGGCCGTTGAGCTTGAGGACCACGACATCGCCTTCCTGCAATACACCTCCGGTTCCACCGCGCTGCCCAAGGGCGTGCAGGTCAGCCACGGCAACCTGGTGGCCAACGAGCTGTTGATCCGCCGCGGCTTCGGCATCGACCTCAACCCGGACGATGTGATCGTCAGCTGGCTGCCGCTGTACCACGACATGGGCCTGATCGGCGGCCTGCTGCAGCCGATCTTCAGCGGCGTGCCCTGCGTGCTGATGTCGCCGGCCTACTTCCTGGCCCGCCCCGTGCGCTGGCTGGAAGCGATCAGCGAATACGGCGGCACCATCAGCGGTGGCCCGGATTTCGCCTACCGCCTGTGCAGCGAGCGGATCAGCGAATCGGCCCTGGAGCGCCTCGACCTCAGCCGCTGGCGCGTGGCCTATTCCGGTTCCGAGCCGATCCGCCTCGACACCCTGGAAGGCTTTGCCGAAAAGTTCAGCGCCAGCGGTTTTTGTCGCGACAACTTCCTGGCTTCCTACGGCCTGGCCGAAGCCACCCTGTTCGTCGCCGGCGGCGTGCGCGGCCAGGGCATCCCGGCCTTGCGCCTGGACGACCAGGCCCTGGCGCAGAACCGTGCCGAGCCGGGGCAGGGCAGCGCCATGATGAGCTGCGGTTTCAGCCAGCCGGAGCACGCCGTGCTGGTGATGGACCCACAGCAGCTCAGCGAACTGCCTGACAACCGCATCGGCGAAGTCTGGGCCGCCGGGCCGAGCATCGCCCACGGCTACTGGCGCAATCCCGAAGCCAGCGCCAAGACCTTCGTCCAGCATGCCGGCCGCACTTGGCTGCGCACCGGCGACCTGGGTTTCATGCGTGACGGCGAGCTGTTCATCACCGGGCGCCTGAAGGACCTGCTGATCGTGCGCGGGCACAACCTGTATCCCCAGGACATCGAAAAGACCATCGAGCGCGAAGTGGAAGTGGTGCGCAAGGGTCGGGTGGCGGCGTTTGCGGTCAGCGACCAGGGCCAGGAAGGCATCGGCATCGCTGCGGAAATCAGCCGCAGCGTGCAGAAGATCCTGCCCCCCGAGGCACTGATCAAGGCCATCCGCCAGGCCGTGGCCGAAGCCTGCCAGGAAGCGCCCAGCGTGGTGGTGTTGCTCAACCCCGGGGCCCTGCCGAAAACCTCCAGCGGCAAGTTGCAGCGCTCCGCCTGTCGCACCCGGTTGGCCGATGGCAGCCTGGATTACTACGCGCTGTTCCCGCAGGCCGGCAGCGAACCCGCCCGCGTCGGTGAAGGTTCTGATGATGAACTGCAAAACCTGATCGGGCGAATCTGGCAGGAACAGCTGCAATGCGCGGCAGTGGCCGCCGACGATCACTTCTTCCTCCTGGGGGGCAACTCCATCGCGGCCACCCAGGTCATGGCCCGCCTGGGTCAGGAACTGGGCCTGGAGTTGAGCCTGCGCCTGTTGTTCGAAGCGCCGACCCTGGGCGCCTTCACCGCCGCCGTGGCACGTCTGCAACAGGACGGCGGCGTGGCCCAGGGCAGCATCCAGGCCCTGTCGCGCCAGCAGCCGCTGCCCCAATCCCTGGCGCAGAACCGCCTGTGGATCACCTGGCAACTGGACCCCCACAGCAGCGCCTACAACATTCCCGGCGGCCTGCGCCTGCGTGGCGAACTGGACGAAGACGCCCTGCGCAGCAGCTTCCAGCACCTGCTCCAGCGCCACGAAGCGCTGCGCACGCGGTTCTTCGAGCGCGACGGCCAGGCCCTGCAACAGGTGGACGCGGCCGGTGAGTTCAATCTGCAGGTGATCGACATCAGCGACCTGCCGCCAACCGATCGCGAAGCCCGGGCGCAGCAGATTCGCGAAGACGAGGCGCGCACCCAGTTCGACCTGGAAAAGGGCCCGTTGTACTGGGCGACCCTGATCCGCCTGGATGATGAAGAGCACCAACTGCTGTTGACCCTGCACCACATCATCGCCGACGGCTGGTCGCTGACTGTGCTGATCGACGAGTTCTCCCGGCTCTACGCCGCTGCGGCCCAGGGCCAGCGCCTGGAGCTGGCGCCCCTGAGCTTGCAGTACGCCGACTACGGCAGCTGGCAGCGCCAATGGCTGGCCCAGGGCGAAGGCCAGCGTCAGCTGGACTACTGGAAGCAGCAACTGGCCGATGAGGCCCCGGTACTCAGCCTGGCCACCGACCACCCGCGTTCGGCCCAGGTCCGCCACAGCGCCGCACGCCACAGCCAGCGCTTGAGCGTGACCCTCAGTGAGGCGATCCGCCAGACTGCCCAGGCCCAGCAAGTGACGCCGTTCATGCTGTTGCTGGCCACCTTCCAGACCCTGTTGCACCGCTACAGCGGGCAGACCGACATCCGCATCGGCGTGCCCAACGCCAACCGTCCACGCCTGGAAACCCAGGGCCTGCTGGGCTTCTTCATCAACACCCAGGTACTGCGCGGCCAGCTGGATGCGCGCCAGACCTTTGCCGAGCTGCTGCAGCAGACCCGCCGCATCGCCCTTGAAGCCCAGGCGCATCAGGACCTGCCCTTCGAACAGTTGCTCGAAGCCTTCCCCGACGCCCGCGAGCAAGGCCTGTTCCAAGTCATGTTCAACCACCAGCAGCGCGACCTCAGCGCCTTGCGCCGTCTGCCCGGTCTGCTGGCCGAAGAACTGCCGTGGCACAGCCGCGAGGCCAAGTTCGACCTGCAACTGCACAGCGAGGAAGACCGCAACGGCCGCCTGAGCCTGGCCTTCGACTACGCTGACGAGCTGTTCGACGCGGCGACCATCGAGCGTCTGGCCGGGCACTTCATCAGCCTGCTGGAGCAGGCCTGCCAGCAACCGGACAGCGCCCTGGGCGACTTGCCGTTGCTCGGTAAGGTCGAAGCGGCGCAACTGCAACAATGGAGCGTGGCGCCTTGCGCGAGCGCTGAACGCTGGCTGCCGGAACGCCTGCATGAGCAACTGCAGCAGACCCCGGAGCGCACCGCGCTGATCTGGAACGGCGGCCATCTGAGCTTTGCCGAACTCCATGCCCAGGCCAACCGCCTGGCCCATTACCTGCGGGACAAGGGCGTCGGCCCGGACGTGTGCGTGGCCATCGCCGCCGAGCGTTCGCCACAACTGCTGATCGGCCTGTTGGCGATCATCAAGGCCGGTGGCGCCTACGTGCCCCTGGACCCGGATTATCCCGCCGAGCGCCTGGCCTACATGCTCGAAGACAGCGGCGTGCAACTGCTCCTGACCCAAACCCATTTGCTCGGCCAGATGCCCGAGGCCCCAGGCGTCAGCACCATCGCCATGGACAGCCTCAAGCTCGACAGCTGGCCGAGCCAGGCCCCGGGCCTGCACTTGGACGGCGAGCACCTGGCCTATGTGATCTACACCTCCGGCTCCACCGGCCAGCCCAAGGGCGTGGGCAACACCCATCGCGCCCTGATGGAGCGCCTGCAATGGATGCAGGACAGCTACCAGCTGCAAGCCGACGATGTGCTGATGCAGAAGGCCCCCATCAGCTTCGACGTGTCGGTGTGGGAGTGCTTCTGGCCGCTGATCAGCGGTTGCCGCCTGCTGCTTGCCGCCCCCGGCGAGCACCGCGACCCGCATCGCATCGCCCAGCTGGTTCAGGAGTATGGCGTGACCACGCTGCACTTCGTGCCGCCGCTGTTGCAGCTGTTTGTCGATGAACCGCTGAGCGCCGAATGCCACAGCCTGCGCCGGGTGTTCTCCGGTGGCGAAGCCTTGTCCGCCGAGCTGCGCAACCGCCTGCTGCAGCAGTTGCCGAACGCGCAACTGCACAACCGTTACGGCCCGACCGAAACCGCGATCAACGTCACCCACTGGCAGTGTTCGGTGGATGACGGCGAGCGCTCGCCCATTGGCCGGCCGCTGGGCAATGTGCTGTGCCGGGTGCTGGATGCCGAGCTCAACCTGCTGCCGGCCGGGGTTCCGGGCGAGCTGTGCATCAGCGGCCAGGGCCTGGCCCGGGGTTACCTGGGACGCCCGGCGCTGACCGCCGAACGCTTTGTGGTCGACCCCCTGAGTGAGGAGGGCGCGCGCCTGTACCGCACCGGCGATCGGGTGCGCTGGTGCGCCGACGGCGTGCTGGAATACCTCGGCCGTCTCGATCAGCAGGTCAAGCTGCGGGGCTTTCGGGTCGAGCCGCAGGAAATCGAAGCGCGGCTGCTGGCCCAGGACGGCGTGGCCCAGGCCGCGGTGCTGGTGCGCGACAGCGTCGCCGGCCCGCAGTTGATCGGCTACTACACCGCCCCTGCCAGCGACGAAGATGAAACCGAGCAACGCGCTCGGCTGACCACCGCCCTGGCCGCCGAACTGCCGGAGTACATGGTGCCGGCGCAACTGCTGCGCCTGGAGGCCATGCCCCTGAGCCCCAGCGGCAAGCTGGATCGCCGGGCCCTGCCGGAACCGCAATGGCAGGTGCGCGAGCACGTCGAACCGAGCACCGATCTGGAACGGCAGATCGCCCAGATCTGGCGCGACGTGCTGGGCCAGCCCCGGATCGGCCTCAAGGACGACTTCTTCGCCCTGGGCGGGCATTCGCTGCTGGCCACCCAGATCATTTCCCGTACCCGTCAGGCCTGCGATGTCGAGTTGCCGCTGCGGGCGCTGTTCGAAGCCAGCGAGCTGGGAGACTTTGCCGAACAGGTGCTGCTGATCCAGCAGTCCGGCGCGCGCAACCAGCAGCCGCCGATTGCCCGGGTCGACCGCAGCCAGCCGGTGCCGCTGTCCTATTCCCAGCAGCGCATGTGGTTCCTCTGGCAGATGGAACCCGACAGCCCGGCCTACAACGTCGGCGGCATGGCGCGGCTGTCCGGGGTGCTGGACGTGGGCCGCTTCGAGGCCGCGTTGCAGGCGTTGATCCTGCGCCACGAAACCCTGCGCACCACCTTCCCCAGCGTTAATGGCGTGGCCCACCAGCAGGTGCATGCCGACACCGGCCTGCGCATGGCCTGGAAGGATTTCTCGGCCCTGGCTCCGGATGCCCGGCAACAACGCCTGCAACAACTGGCGGACAGCGAAGCGCACCAGCCCTTCGACCTGGAAACCGGCCCCTTGCTGCGCGCCTGCCTGGTCAAGGCCGGGGAGCAGGAGCACTACTTCGTCCTGACCCTGCACCACATCGTCACCGAAGGCTGGGCCATGGACATCTTTGCCCGCGAACTGAGCGCGCTGTACGAAGCCTTCCTCGACGACCGCGAATCGCCCCTGGAACCCTTGCCGGTGCAGTACCTGGACTACAGCGTGTGGCAGCGCCAGTGGCTGGAATCCGGCGAGCGCCAGCGCCAGCTGGACTACTGGACCGGGCAACTGGGCCGCGAACACCCATTGCTGGAACTGCCCAGCGACCGGCCACGGCCCGCGGTGCAAAGCCACCAGGGCGAGCTGTACCGCTTCGACCTGAGCGACGAGCTGGCGGCTCGGGTGCGGGCTTTCAATGCCGAACACGGCCTGACCCTGTTCATGACCATGACCGCGGCCCTGTCGGTGCTGCTCTATCGCTACAGCGGCCAGACCGACCTGCGCATCGGCGCGCCGGTGGCCAACCGCATCCGCCCGGAAAGCGAAGGGCTGATTGGCGCCTTCCTCAACACCCAGGTGCTGCGTTGCCAGCTCGACGGGCAGATGAGCGTCGGCCAGTTGCTGGAGCAGGTGCGCCACACCGTGATCGAGGGCCAGTCGCACCAGGACCTGCCGTTCGACCATCTGGTGGAAGCCTTGCAACCTCCGCGCAGCACCGCCTACAACCCGCTGTTCCAGGTGATGTGCAACGTCCAGCGCTGGGAGTTCCAGCAAAGCCGGCAACTGGCGGGCATGACCGTGGACTACCTGGTCAACGATGCCCGGGCCACCAAGTTCGACCTCAACCTGGAAGTCACCGACCTGGATCAGCGCCTGGGTTGCTGCCTGACCTACAGCACCGACCTGTTCGATGAACCGCGCATTGCGCGCATGGCCGCCCATTGGCGCAACCTGCTGCGGGCCCTGATCGACGATCCGCAGCGGCGCCTGTGCGAACTGCCGCTGCTGCACGTCGAGGAACAGCAACAGCTGCTGGACAGCCTGAGCGTCGAGCCCGGCGAGCAACGTCTGGACCAGTGCATCCACCACCTGTTCAGCGAACAGGCCCTGGCCCGTCGCGACGCCCCGGCCCTGACCTTCGCCGGACAGACCCTGAGCTACAGCGAACTGGACAGCCGCGCCAACCGTCTGGCCTGGATGCTGCGCGAGCGTGGCGTAGGCCCACAAGTGCGGGTCGGCCTGGCCCTGGAGCGTTCCCTGGAAATGGTTGTTGGCCTGCTGGCGATCCTCAAGGCCGGTGGCGCCTACGTGCCCCTGGACCCGGAATACCCCCTGGACCGCCTGCACTACATGATCGAAGACAGCGGCCTCGGCCTGCTGCTCAGCGATGCACGTATGTTCGCCGCCCTGGGTGAGTTGCCGGCGAGTGTTGGTCGTTGGTGCCTGGAGGAGGACGGCGCGTTGCTGGCCGACTACCCGGCCAGCGAGCTGCCGTTCATCAGCCTGCCCCAGCATCAGGCGTACCTGATCTACACCTCCGGCTCCACCGGCCAGCCCAAGGGCGTGGTGGTGTCCCACGGGGAAATCGCCATGCACTGCCAGGCGGTGATCCGCCGTTTCGGCATGCGCCCGGACGACTGCGAGTTGCACTTCTATTCCATCAACTTCGACGCCGCCACCGAGCGTTTGCTGGTGCCGCTGCTCAGCGGCGCCCAGGTGGTGCTGCGGGCCCAGGGCCAGTGGGATGCCGAAGAGATCTGCCAGCTGATTCGCCAGCATCGCATCAGCATCCTCGGCTTTACCCCCAGCTACGGCAGCCAGTTGGCCCAACATCTGGCGACCCAGCAGCAGACCCTGCCGGTGCGCATGTGCATCACTGGCGGCGAGGCCCTGACCGGCGAACACCTGCAACGCATCCGCGCGGCGTTCCAGCCGAGCCTGTTCTTCAACGCCTACGGCCCCACCGAAACCGTGGTCATGCCCCTGGCCAGCCTGGCGCCGGAGCACTTGGCCGAAGGCGTGGCCAGCGTGCCCATCGGCCGCATCGTCGGGGCGCGGGTGGCTTACATTCTCGACGCTGATCTGGCGCTGGTGCCCCAAGGGGCGACCGGTGAGCTGTATGTCGGCGGCGCCGGGCTGGCCCAGGGTTATCACCGTCGTCCGGGGATGAGCGCCGAGCGTTTCGTGGCCGATCCGTTCTCCGGCGATGGCGGGCGCCTGTACCGCACCGGTGATCTGGTGCGCCAGTGCGCCGACGGTCAGCTGGAGTACATCGGCCGGGTCGACCATCAGGTGAAGATTCGCGGTTTCCGCATCGAGCTGGGAGAGATCGAAACCCGTCTGCTGGATCATCCGGCCGTGCGTGAAGCGGTGGTGCTGGCTCTCGACACCCCGGCGGGCAAACAGCTGGCCGCCTATCTGGTGAGCGAGGTGGCCGAGCACAACGAGGCGCAGCAGGCCAACCTGCGTGAAGCCCTCAAGCAGCAGCTGAAAACCCAGCTGCCGGACTACATGGTGCCGACCCACCTGATCCTGCTCGACAGCATGCCGCTGACCGCCAACGGCAAGCTCGACCGCCGGGCCCTGCCGATGCCGGACCCGGAGCTCAACCGCCAGCAGTACGTGGCGCCGAGCAACGAGCTGGAACAGACCCTGGCCAAGGTCTGGGGCGAAGTGCTGAACGTGCGGCAAGTGGGCCTCAACGACAACTTCTTCGAACTGGGGGGCGACTCGATCCTGTCGATCCAGGTGGTCAGCCGCGCCCGCCAGCTGGGGCTGCACTTCACCCCGCGGGACCTGTTCCAGCACCAGACCGTGCAAACCCTGGCCCGGGTCGCCAGCCACACTCAGCGCGTCAGCGCCGAGCAGGGCCAGCTCAGTGGCGAAGCGCCGCTGACGCCGATCCAGCACTGGTTCTTCGACAGCCGCATTCCCCAGCCACAGCACTGGAACCAGGCATTGCTGCTGGAGCCGCTGGGCCTGCTCGATGCCCAGACGCTGGAACAGGCGCTGCTGGCGGTGCTGGAGCAGCACGACGCCCTGCGCCTGCGTTTCAAACCGGTGGATGGGCAGTGGCGCGCCGAGTACCTGCCGCTGTCCGACGCGCCTGTGCTGTGGCAAGTGCGGGTGCCGTCCATGGCCACCTGCGAGGCACTGTTCGCCGATGCCCAGCGCAGCCTCGACCTGGAACACGGGCCGCTGTTGCGGGCGGTGTTGGTGGACGGGCCGGAAGGCGAGCAACGCCTGCTGCTGGCGATCCACCATTTGGTGGTGGATGGCGTGTCCTGGCGCGTGCTGTTGGAGGATCTGCAGAACGCTTATCGCCAGTTGCAAGCCGGACAGAGCCTGAGCCTGCCGGCCAAGACCAGTGCCCTGCGGGACTGGTCGAGCCGCCTGCTGGCCTATGCCGGCAGCGAATCCCTGCGTGAAGAACTCGGCTGGTGGCAGCGGCAACTGGCCGGCCCGGCCGCGCAACTGCCGGGGCTCAACGCCACTGGCCGCCAGCAGCATCAGCAGGCCCGCAGCCACAGCGTGACCCTGGATGCCGAGCGCACCCGCCAACTGCTGCAACAGGCCCCGGCGGCCTACCGTACCCAGGTCAACGACCTGCTGCTGACCGCCCTGGCCCGGGTGCTGTGCCGCTGGAGCGGGCAGCCTTCGGCCCTGGTGCAACTGGAAGGCCACGGCCGCGAGGCGCTGTTCGACGAGATCGACCTGACCCGCAGCGTCGGCTGGTTCACCAGCGCCTATCCGCTGCGCCTGACCCCGTTGCAAGTGGAAGAAGCGGCCGGGCAGGGCGCCTCGATCAAGGCCATCAAGGAACAACTGCGGGCCGTGCCGCACAAGGGCCTGGGTTACGGCGTGCTGCGCTACCTGGCCGATGACGCCTGCCGCGAGGCCCTGGCGGCGCTGCCGCTGGCGCCGGTGACCTTCAACTACCTGGGGCAGTTCGACCAGAGTTTTGGCGCCGACGCATTGCTGCGTCCGCTGGATGAATCCGTCGGTCCGACCCATGCACCTGAAGCACCGTTGCCCAACGAGCTGAGCATCGACAGCCAGGTCTATGGCGGCGAGCTGGTACTGCGCTGGACTTACAGCGGCGAACGCTTCGCCGCCGAACTGATCGGCGAACTGGCGGACGCCTACCTGGGTGAGCTGCAGAGTCTGATTGCCCATTGCCTGCGCGACGATGCCGGTGGCCTGACGCCGTCGGACTTCCCCCTGGCGCGCCTGACCCAGGCCCAGCTCGATGGCCTGCCGGTGCCGGCTGTGCAGATCGAAGACGTCTACCCGCTGACCCCGATGCAGGAAGGCATGCTGCTGCACACCCTGCTGGAGCCGGGCACCGGCTTGTATTACATGCAGGACCGCTACCGCATCAACAGCGAGCTGGACCCGGAGCGTTTCGCCCAGGCCTGGCAGGCGGTGGTGGCGCGCCACGAAGCGCTGCGCGCGTCGTTCTGCTGGAACGTCGGCGAAGACATGCTGCAAGTTATCCACAAACCGGGCCGCACCCCGATCGAGTTTCTCGACTGGAGCACGGTGCCCGAGGCCGAGCAGGAACCCAAGCTCCAGGCCCTGCATAAAGCCGAGCGCGAGGCCGGTTTCGATCTGCTCAACCAGGCGCCGTTCCACCTGCGGCTGATCCGCGTCGGCGCCGCGCGCTACTGGTTCATGATGAGCAACCACCACATCCTCATCGATGCCTGGTGCCGCTCGCTGTTGATGAACGACTTCTTCGAGATCTACACCGCCCTGGGCGAAGGCCGCGAGGCGCAACTGGCGGTGCCACCGCGCTACCGCGATTACATCGGCTGGCTGCAACACCAGAGCCTGTCCGAGGCGCGGCAGTGGTGGCGGCAGAACCTTGAAGGTTTTGAACGCACCACGCCGATCCCCAGCGACCGGCCGTTCCTGCGCGAACACGCCGGTGACAGCGGCGGCATGATCGTCGGCGACTGCTACACCCGCCTGGATGCCCGGGACGGCGCGCAACTGCGCGAGCTGGCGCAGCAGCATCAGCTGACCGTCAACACTTTCGCCCAGGCGGCCTGGGCCCTGGTGCTGCGGCGCATGAGTGGCGATCGCGACGTATTGTTCGGGGTCACCGTGGCCGGGCGCCCGGTGGACATGCCGGAGATGCAACGCACCGTCGGCCTGTTCATCAACAGCATCGCGCTGCGGGTCAAGCTGCCCGAGGAGGGGCAGCGTTGCAGCGTGCGCCAGTGGCTCGGCGACCTGCTCGACCGCAACATGCAACTGCGTGAATACGAATACCTGCCGCTGGTGGCGATTCAGGAGTGCAGCGAGCTGCCCAAGGGCCAACCGCTGTTCGACAGCCTGTTCGTGTTCGAAAACGCCCCGGTGGAAGTCTCGGTGCTGGACCGCGCCCAGAGCCTGAACGCCAGTTCGGATTCCGGCCGTACCCACACCAACTTCCCGATCACCGCCGTGTGCTACCCGGGGGATGACCTGGGCCTGCACCTGTCCTACGACCAGCGCTACTTCGAACAGGCGACCATCGAGCGCCTGCTCGGCGAGTTCAAGCGCCTGCTGCTGGCGCTGATGCAGGGCTTGCATGGCGACATGGCCGACCTGCCGCTGCTGGGTGAAGAGGAGCAGGATTTCCTGCTGGCCGGCTGCAACCAGAGCCAGCGTGAGTACCCGCTGGAGCGCAGCTACGTGGAGCTGTTCGAGGCCCAGGTGGCGGCCCATCCGCAGCGCATCGCCGCCAGTTGCCTGGACCAGCGCTACAGCTATGCCGAGTTGAACCGCTACAGCAACCGCTTGGGTCATGCCTTGATCGCCAACGGCGTGGGCTTTGATCAGCCAGTGGCCTTGCTGGCCGAGCGCGGCCTGGAACTCTTGGGCATGATCATCGGCAGCTTCAAGGCCGGGGCCGGCTACCTGCCCCTGGACCCGGGCCTGCCAAGCCAGCGCCTGGGGCGCATCATCGAGCTCAGCCGCACGCCGATCCTGGTCTGCACCGCGGCTTGCCGCGAACAGGCCCAGGCCCTGCTGGACGAGTTCGCCTGTGCCGCACGGCCACGGTTGCTGGTCTGGGAAGAGCTGCAAGCCGCCGGGCATGCCGAAAGCAACCCGGGGCGCTACAGCGCGCCGGACAACCTGGCCTACGTGATCTACACCTCCGGTTCCACCGGCCTGCCCAAGGGCGTGATGGTGGAGCAGCGCGGCATGCTCAACAACCAGCTGAGCAAGGTGCCGTACCTGCACTTGAGCGAGGCTGACGTGATCGCCCAGACCGCGTCCCAGAGCTTCGACATTTCGGTTTGGCAGTTCCTTGCTGCGCCGCTGTTCGGCGCCCGGGTCGACATCGTGCCCAACGCCATCGCCCACGATCCCCAGGGCCTGTTGGCTCACGTCCAGGAGCAGGGCATCACCGTGCTGGAGAGCGTGCCGTCGCTGATCCAGGGCATGCTCGCCCAGGACGCCATTGCCCTGGATGGCCTGCGCTGGATGCTGCCCACCGGCGAGGCCATGCCGCCGGAACTGGCGCACCAATGGCTGCTGCGTTATCCACAGATCGGTTTGGTCAACGCCTACGGTCCGGCGGAATGTTCCGATGACGTGGCCTTCTTCCGGGTGGACCTGGCTTCGACCCGGGGCGCCTACCTGCCCATCGGCACGCCCACCGACAATAACCAGCTGTACCTGATGGACGATGCCCTGGCGCTGGTGCCCCTGGGCGCGGTCGGCGAGCTGTGCGTGGCCGGCACTGGTGTTGGCCGCGGTTACGTCAGCGACCCGTTGCGCACCGCGCTGGCCTTCGTGCCCCATCCGTTCGGTGCGGCGGGCGAACGCCTGTACCGCACCGGCGACCTGGCACGCCGGCGCAGCGACGGCGTACTGGAATACGTCGGCCGGATCGACCATCAGGTGAAGATCCGCGGCTACCGCATCGAGCTGGGGGAGATCGAAGCGCGCCTGCACGAACAGCCGGAAATCCGCGACGCCGCCGTGGCGGTGCAGGAAGGGGCCAACGGCAAGCACCTGGTGGGCTACCTGGTGGCCAGTGACTCAAGCCTGAGCCCGAGCGAATGCCTGGAGCGGATCAAACCGCGCTTGCGCGCCGAACTGCCGGAATACATGGTGCCGCTGCACTGGCTGTGGCTTGCGCGCCTGCCCCTCAACGCCAACGGCAAGCTTGATCGCAAGGCCCTGCCGGCCCTGGAGATCGGCCAGTTGCAGAGCCAGGACTACCAAGCCCCGGGCAGCGAGCTGGAGCAGACCCTGGCGTACATCTGGGCCGAGGTGCTCAAGGTCGAACGGGTGGGCGTGCGCGACAACTTCTTCGAGTTGGGCGGGCATTCCCTGCTGGCCACGCAGATTGCCTCGCGGGTACAGAAAACCCTGCAACGCAACGTACCGCTGCGGGCCATGTTCGAATGCAGCACGGTGCAGGAGTTGGCCGCGTACATCGAAGGACTGGGCGCCAATGCAATCAGCGAGGAGAAGGTCGACCGGCTGAGTGATCTGATGGCCGAGCTGGAGGGCTTGTAACCAAGGTGTCGGCTTCGCTGGCAAGCCAGCTCCTACAGGAGTCGGGTTGATGGTACATAGGCCCTTGGACCCTCTGTTATGATCGCGCCCGGCCCAGGTCCAAGCACCTGCGCCGGGCGTTTTCATTCAAGGACCGGAACCATGGCAGAGCCGCTTTACTGGCACGACATCGAAGATACGATGGGCAACTGGAGCGGTCTGGGTGTCGAAGTGCAGCCAAATGCCACGGACAAACCGCCGCTGTACCTGCGCACCGGCGCCAATGCCCGGATCAAGTTGATGCACCACGACACGCCATTGTTCTGGGCCACCTTCGCCTGGGATCACGGCGGCGTCTGGCTGGTGCGCAACCCGCTGGCGGAAGGCGCCGAATGCCGAATGCTGGCCCCCATCGATTCACCCACAGTCCAACAGTACGCAGCCCTGGCGCCTGAGCTACGGATCAAGGCCTGGAGCCGCTATTTCGTCAGCCGCCTCAGCGAAAGCGCCCGGCACTTCCTCACCCCCGGTTACTGGCTGGCCCAGGGCCTGCTGCCGGAGCCCTCCAGCACCGCGAACGGCCTGGACCACTGGCGCTTCACCTCGGTGATCGATCCTTTGACCCACGTGCCCAGCTGGCACCTGTACGGCGAGGATTTTCTCGACAACCTGCAACCCCAGACCCTGGAGTGGATCGACTGGTGGCACGGCGGCGGCAAGCTCATCGGCCTGCACCGGGTCGACCCCGAGGCGGGGCGCTTGAAATGGTGGCGCAAGAAGGCCCGGGAAGGCAGCCTGCCGCCGATTCTGCTGTGGTACGTCGGCGGGCTGGCCTCCTATGTGGTCATCGATGGGCATTACCGCTTGCAGGCGGCCATCGCGGAAAACCTCGCGCCATCATTCATCGTTCTCAGCGCCACCCGCGAGCGCGACTTCACGCCGAGCCTGGAGCATCAGCAGCGGGTCATGGATTCACTGCGCAAGCGCGGCGACGCGGTGCCGCGCAACCCGGCCCTGAGCACCGAGCACCTCAACCGGGTGCTGATCCAGGCGTTCGATGACCGGCCGCAATACCGCAGCGCTACCCCGGCCTGGGCCGGCAACGAGCCGCAATCGCAGTGGTGCGACGAGGTGCGCCAGTGCCTGAGCGGGCAAGGGCTGGAAGACCAGATGGAGGCGGTGATTGCCCGGCGTGGATAGGGCGCTGGCCGTGTTCGCTGGCAAGCCGGCTCCTACAGGGGGGCTGCTCGTAGGAGCTGGCTTGCCGGCGAACAGGTCCCCAAACACTCTGCTATATTCGCGCCCGCCCGCCGCAGGGCCGGTCATTGATAAAGGATTAGGGACAATCGTGGAACAGCTTTTCTGGCGTGACATCGAGGATTTGGCCGGCCAGTGGAACGGCCTCGGCGTGGACGTCAAACGCCCGGCCAGTGGCAAGCCCAACCTGTGCCTGCTCAGTGGCGACAACCGCCGCATGCAGCTGGTGCTGGGGGACCAGACCCTGCTCTGGGGCACCATGTCGCACTGCCGCTATGGCGTGTGGCTGGTGCGCAATGACCTGCCGGAGCAACTGCCGCAAACCCTGGTGGGCCCCATCGACTCGCCTCAGGTTGAACAACAGGCGCGCCTCGACCCGGCCCTGCGCCTCAAGGCCTGGAGCCGCTTCTTCGTCGAGCAACTGATGCAGCACCAGCCGGACTTCTTCTACCCCGGCTCCTGGCTGGTGCGGGCCTTGCGCCCGGCGTCCCAGAAACCCATGCGGCCGCTGCTCAGCGGCACCGAAGCCTGGTACTTCAAGGGCGGCGAAGACGCCCAGAGCCATATGCCGCAGTGGGCGATCTACGGCCGCAACATCCTCGACAACCAGCAGCCCGGCTCGGCGCGCTGGGTCGAGTTGTACGAGGGCGGCGGGGCGGTGGTCGGCCTGCATGCCGTGGACCCCCATTCCGGACGCTTGAAATGGTGGCGCAAAAAAGCCCGCGAAGGCAGCTTGCCGCCGATCCTGCTGTGGTACGTCAGCGGCCTGAACTGCCACCTGATCCTCGACGGTCATTACCGCCTGCAGGCGGCCATCGATGAAAACCTGCCACCGGAGTTCCTGGTGCTCAGCACGCCGCGGCTCTACCACTATCGCCCCAACCCGCAAGAGCAGCAGAAAGTGCTGGGGGCGCTGCAAGTGCAGGTCCAGCGCAACAACCTGGACACCAGGCGCTTCAACCAGTTGCTGATCAGCACCTTCGACGATCGGCCGTATCACGGCTTCGGCAGCCAGTCGTGGGCGGGGATCGCTTCGGAGCAGGAGTGGATCGACCAGGTCAGCGGCATCCTCAAGGCGCGCGGAGGCCTGAGCGATCTGGAGGAAATCCTCGAACGCGAGGCGCCGGAAGAATACCGCTGAGTCATGCTTGCGGCTGATGCCAATCGGTTTTTTGTAGCCGCTGCCGCAGGCTGCGTACGGCTGCGCAGCAGACGCGGCGATTTCAAGGCCGCCAGCGTTCTTTGACGGGAGATCGCCAAGCAAGGTCCTGCGGACCTTTTCGCAGCCTCGCCAAGGCTCGACAGCGGCTACAGTACCCCCTGGCGACCCTGTAGCCGCTGCCGCAGGCTGCGTACGGCTGCGCAGCAGACGCGGCGATTTCAAGGCCGCCAGCGGTCTTTGACGGGAGATCGCCAAGCAAGGTCCTGCGGACCTTTTCGCAGCCTCGCCAAGGCTCGACAGCGGCTACAGTACCCCCTGGCGACCCTGTAGCCGCTGCCGCAGGCTGCGTACGGCTGCGCAGGCAGACGCGGCGATTTCAAGGCCGCCTCAGGTCTTTGACGGGAGATCGCCAAGCAGGGTCCTGCGGGCCTTTTCGCAGCTTCGCCAAGGCTCAGCAGCGGCTACAGGGCAACAATTTCATAGGTCCATAGGCCAATGCCGATCGGGGTAAGGTGGTTTCGGAAACGGGCTGGAAGGTCGCTGGAACGGTGTTTAGTCGCTTTCTTTTGTAAGGCAAATCCGAGAAACTGCGGGCCGCTTGAATGCGCCTGGTGGGCGGGCTAGGGTTCCGGAGCCATCGCCCAATCGATGGCTCGGATGTGCAAGTCCGACCGTTACCAGACGCATAAGCGCTCAGTCATGCCTGAGCGATTTCATGTTCGCCGTGTTATGGCGGCCGTGCGCGGGAGATCTTTGGATCTGCCGGGGTTCTGGTAACTCGGTCTTGCACACCCGCGCACGGCTGCCACCTTATTCGTGTGCAAGCGAACGGTGTCAGCTCCTTGTCATTACCAGGAGTTTGACCATGAAAAAGCTCGTCCCCGATCCCCCCACGTCCTATCGCGATCCCGAACTCAAGGCCGCCAACGCCACCCTGCGCGTGGCCCTGGCTCAGCAACCGTTGGACCCCGCGCTGTTCCAGCTCACGACCCAAGCCAAAGCCGTTTCCCCCGACTCGCTGTTCAGCGTGCGCGAAGGCGTCAGCGCCGAAGAGGCCCTGGTGCATGTGGCGTTGTTGCTCAAATGTGCCGAAGAGGTCTGCGATGAAATCACCCAGCAGGGCAGCGGCCTGGAGCGCGGGCTGATCTGGTCCATGGTGCATTCGGTGGAGATGGCCCGCGCGGTGGTGGAGGCCTTGCTCGACGGCCAGCGCGGGCCGTGAATCCGGGCATTTCCTGATACGTTTTTGTCGCCCCGGTCCGATTGACTGAGCCTGGTTCACGGCACAGTCTGTCGGACCTTTTTCGTCATTCCCTTCAGGAGCTAGCCGATGCCTTTCGCGACCATCGATGGACAACCGTTGCACTACCTTGACCAGGGCCAGGGGCCGGTGGTGTTCCTGGCCGGCAGTTATTTGTGGGACACCAGCATGTGGGCGCCGCAGATCGAGGCGTTGTCGGCGCAGTACCGGGTGATTGCGGTGGACCTGTGGGGCCACGGCCAGTCCGGGGCGCTGCCGGCAGGCACCGCGTCGCTGGACGATGTGGCGCGGCAGATGCTGGCCTTGCTCGATCATTTGCACATCGAGCGGGTGACGTTGGTGGGCTTGTCGGTGGGCGGCATGTGGGGTGCACGTCTGGCCCTGGCGGCGCCGCAGCGCATCGACGGTCTGGTGCTGATGGACACCTACCTGGGGGCCGAGCCGGAGCCGACCCGGCAATACTACTTTTCCCTGTTCCAGCAGATCGAGGACAGCGGCCTGATCGCCGAAGCGCTGCTGGATATCGTGGTGCCGATCTTCTTCCGCCCGGGTATCGATCGGCAGTCGGCGCTGTATCAGGATTTTCGCGCCAGCCTCGCGGCACTGCCGGCCGAGCGTTTGCGCGCGAGCGTGATTCCCATGGGGCGCATCACCTTCAGCCGGGCGGATGTGCTGGATCAGTTGCAGCACCTGGATGGGCCGAACACCTTGCTGCTGTGTGGCGACCAGGACCAGCCGCGGCCACCGGCGGAAACCGTCGAGATGGCCGAACGCATCGGCTGCCCTTACCAGCTGGTGCCCGAGGCCGGGCATATCTCCAGCCGTGAGAACCTGGAGTTCGTGACCCGGGCCTTGCTGGCGTTTTTACAGCGCCACGGTTGAAGCCCGATTCTTCCGTTGCAGGAGCTGGCTTGCCAGCGAAGGGGCCCGCAAGCCGGACGCCAGCCTGACGGACGCTTTCGCCGGCAAGCAGGCTCCTACGGGGGGCGGGGTTATTTCGGGCCGAAAATCTGCGTCAGCTTGCCCGGGGCCGGGGCGCCTTGCTGTTGTTGCAGTTCGCCCTTGTCGTCGAGGTAGAAGATCGCCGGGGTCGCCGACAGCTCCAGTTCCTCCATCAGCTTCATGTTGGCGTCGAGCTTGGCCTGCACCGCCGCTGGAATGCTCGCCAGGGGTTTCAGGGCGCTGGCCTTGCCGGCTTTCTCGTGGTCCTGCAGGGCCTGTTGCGGGTCCTTGGCGGCCAGCAGGGCGGCGGATTTGCCCGGGCTGTCTTCGCGGATGATGCCCACCATGATGTGCCGCAATTGCACCTTGCCGGCGTTCACCCAGGGCCGCGCCTGTTGCCAGAACATGTTGCAGTAGGGGCAGTTGGGGTCGCTGAACAGGTAGACGATGCGCGGCGCATCGGCCTTGCCGTCGGCGATCCAGTTGCTCTTGTCCAGGTTGTTCCAGACTTCCTTGGCCATCGGTGCGTAGACCAGTTTCTGCAAGGGTTCGGCGCTCAGGTCCTTGCCGTCGGCGTCGTACAGGTTGCCCAGCAGCACGTGCTTGCCGTCCGGGGTCAGGTACAGGGTCATGCCACGGTTCTGGTACTGCGCGGCGTAGCCCTTGAGGCCATCCGGGGCATCGAAGCTGCCGAGGATCTTGGCGCCTTTTTCTTCGATCTTGCGGATCGGTGCGGGCAGTTCTTCGGCGTGCAGCAGCGGCGCGTTGAGCAGGGCTGCGCCCAAGGACAGGCTCAGCAGGTGGCGGATGAAGGGCATGGCAGTTTCCTTGCAGGGGCGACCGGGGTCGGATGGGCGTCGTCGAAGTTCTCCAGGGCACGGGCCAGGCTGGCTTCCGAGAGTTCACCCAGGTGACTGCTCAGCAGACGGCCGTCGGCGCTGTAGAACAGTGTAGTGGGCAGGGCCATGGAGCCCACGGCCTGGCCCAGGCGGCCGCCGCTGTCGAACAGCACGTTGTTCAGGTTCAGTTCCTGGGTGGCGAGGAAGGTGGCCACGCTTTGCATGCTTTCGCCCTGGTTGACGAACAGGAAGGTCAGGTCCGGACGTTGCTGCTGGGCGCGCTCCAGGACCGGCATTTCTCGCCGGCACGGCGGGCACCAGGTGGCCCAGAGGTTGATCACCAGTGGCCCACCCTGGTAGTCGGTGAGCTGCACGGTGTCGCCTGTGGCATTGCGCAGGGGCATTTCCGGCAGGCGGGTGCCCTGGTCGTAGAGCGTCAGGGACAGGCTGGCCAGCAGCCAGAAGGCCAGGCCGCTGGCGATACCGGCGCCCAGCGGGCGGCGCAGCGGTGGGCGTTTCCAGCCCCAGGCCAGGGCTGCCAGGAGCATGAAGATGACCCCCGGCCAGGCCAGGAAGCCGCCGTCGCGCAGGTCGATGATCAGCCACAGGTTGTGCTGGTAGTGCTTCCAGTAAGCGATGACGAAGCAGATCCGCGCCGCGAGCATGCCCAGCAGGAACAGCATGAACAGCACCGATTCCGGGTTGTCGCCGCCGCGCTTGGCCACCCGCCAGCCCACCAGGGTGGCCAGGGCCAGGGCACTGATCAGCAGCAGGTGGTTGAGGGCGATGGCGAAGGTGCCGATGGTAAAGGTCAGCATCAACGGGCTTCCCGGGTCTGGGTCCAGCGTTGCAGGAAGGCCGTGGCATCCACTTCGCCGGTGATGCGCTGGCTGCGGCGCTCGCTGCCATCCGGGCCGATCCACAGGAAGCTGGGTGGGCCGGGCACTTTGTAGCGGCTGAGCAGTTCGCGGCCGTCGGCGTTGTCATGGGTGACGTCCAGGCGCAGCAGGCGCACGTCCTTCAGGGCGTCGAGGACTTGGGGCTGGCCGAACACGGTTTTCTCCATGATCTTGCAGGACACGCACCAGTCGGCGTAGTAGTCCAGCAGCACCCATTGGCCCTGGGCCTGGGCGCTGTCCAGGGCACGTTGCAATTCCGCGGGCGACTTGACGGTGGTGAAGGCATCGTGGGCGGTGGCGCTGCTGGCCACGCTGCCACCGCTGTAGACCTTCAGCGGTCGCCACAGGTCATCGCTGCCACCGGCGGCGCCCACCAGCAGCACGCTGCCCCACAGGCCAGACAGCACGGCGGCGGCGCCGAACAGGTGCAGCAGGCGCCCGGCGATGGCCCGTTGCTGCCAGGCGCAATAGGCCAGTACCAGGGCCAGGGCGCCCCACAGACCGATCCACAGGCTGGTGTCGAGCACCGGGCGCAACATATAGATAGCGGTGCCCAGGAACAGGAAGCCGAACACGCCCTTGAGCAGGTTCATCCAGGGCCCCGGCTTGGGCAGGAAGCGGTTGCCCAGGGTCACTAGCAACAGCAGCGGCAGGCCGATGCCCAGGCCCAGGGCGAACAGCGCCAGGCCGCCAAACAGGGCATTGCCGGTCTGGGCGATGTACAGCAGGCCGCCGGCCAGGGGCGCGGTCATGCACGGGCCCACCAACAGCGCCGACAGCGCGCCGAGAGCGCCACAGCCGATCAGGCTGCCGCCCTGGCGCTGGCGGCTGGCGCCCTCCAGGCGGTCGCGCAGAAACGCCGGCATTTGCAGTTCAAAGAAGCCGAACATCGGCAGCGCCAGCAGCATGAACAGCGCGGCAAAGCTGCCCAGCACCCAGGGCTGTTGCAACCAGGCCTGCAGGTTGCTGCCCAGCAGGGCGGCGATCACCCCCATGCCGGCATACACCAGGGCCATGCACAGCACGTAGCTGGAGGCCAGGGCCAGGCCCCGACGCGGGCTGGCGCCGCTGCCGACCACGATCCCCGCGAGGATCGGCAGCATCGGCAGTGAGCAAGGGGCGAAGGCCAGCAGCAGGCCGAAGCCGAAGAAGGCCAGCAGGCCCAGGCCCCAGGATTTTTGTTGCAGGTCGTTGGCCAGCAGTTGGTCCTGGGCCGTGCCGTTGCCGGTTGCGGCGCTGTTGCCGGCGGCAACGGCGGGGGCGCCCCCCAGGTTGACTTCCAGGGTCTGTGGCGGGTAGCACAGGCCGGCATCGGCGCAGCCCTGCCAGCCCAGCTTGACCTTGCCGCTGGCGGCTGCCGGCAGCTTCACTTCCAGGCCCTGGCGATACACCGTCTGTTCGCCGAAGAACTCGTCGCTGTGGTGTTCGCCGTCCGGCAGGGCCGGCTGATGGTCCTGGGCCAGGCCGTCGAACTTCAGGCGTTTCTGGTACAGGTAGTAGCCGTCGGCAATCTGCCAGAACAGCTGGGTTTCCCCAGAAGGCAGGCGCTCGGAGGTGAAGGTGAAGGCCTTGTCCACCGGCAGGAAGTCGGGCTTGACCTCGAACGGATTGTTGCTGGCTTCTGCCAGGGTGGTGAACAGCATAAACAGCAAAATGAGCAATCGACGCATGGTCAAGCCTTAAACCGGTGCAAGTGGGATGCACAATGGCGGGTCCTGATTAACCGATGATTAACCATACTTGGGTTGTTGCACGGCAGTGGCGGGCATAATGTCCGCTTAATCCGCCGCCTGTCTAATCAACGCCTTTGTTACAGGACCGACCATGCACGTACTTGTCTGTGAAGATGATGAGCTGATTGCCAGCGGAATAGTCGCCGGCCTCACGGCCCAGGGCCTGACGGTCGAGCATGTGGCCTCTGCCTCGGCGGCGCGGGCCATGCTCGGCGTGGCCGATTTCGACGTGATGGTACTGGACTTGGGCCTGCCGGATGAAGATGGTTTGAAGTTGCTCAAGCAACAGCGCCAGCAGGGCCTGGAGATTCCGGTGCTGATCCTCACCGCCCGCGACTCGGTGACCGACCGGGTCGACGGCCTGCAGGCCGGGGCCGACGATTACCTGCTCAAGCCCTTCGACCTGCGGGAACTGGCGGCGCGCCTGCACACCCTGTTGCGCCGGGTGGCGGGGCGCAGCGTCAACCTGATCGAGCACGGGCGCCTGACCTACGACCCCAGCACCCGGGAAACCCGCCTGGGCGGCGAACCGGTGGACCTGTCCCGGCGCGAACAGGCGCTGCTCCAGGCCCTGCTGCACAATCGCGGCCGGGTGCTGTCCAGCGAACAGCTCAAGGACAGCGTCTACGGGTTCAACGACGAACTGGAAAGCAACGCCCTCAACGTGCACATCCACCACCTGCGACGCAAACTGGGCAACGGCATCGTCGAGACGGTGCGCGGCCTGGGCTATCGCCTGGGGCCGGCCGATGGCCAGGAGAAGTCCTAAGTGAGGAGCCTGCGCCTGCGCCTGAGCGTGACCCTGGGCGCCGCCTTCATTCTGATCTGGACCCTGGCCGCGGCCTGGATGCTCAGCGATCTGCGCAATCAGATGATGTTTTCCCTGGACCAACGCCTGGTGGCCTCGGCGCGCATGGTGGCGGGCCTGCTGGAACAGATGCCGGCGCTGCCTTCCGACACCCACGCCCATCCCATTGCCAGCGCGGCCTTGACCATTCCCGGGGGCATGGCCTGTCAGGTCAGCTCCCTGCGCGGGCAGGTCCTGGCCCGCAGCCACAGCACGCCTGAACACACCCTGGAAGCCGAGAAACTGGGCTTTCATGACCAGATGATCGACGGCGCGCCCTGGCGCACCTTCACCCTGGTGCGCGGTGATCTGCGCATCACCACCGCTGACCGCCAGGTGGAACGCGAAGCCCTGAACATGTCGGTGCTGCTGGCCGCTTCGGTGCCGGTGGGGGTGGCCTTGCTGGGCTGTCTGTGGCTGTTGTGGCTGGGCATCGGCCAGAGCCTGGCGCCGCTGAACCGGATTCGCGACGCGCTGATGCGCCGTAGCGCCGATTCCCTGGAACCGTTGCAGATCCGGCCCATGCCCAGCGAATTGCGGCCGCTGGTGGACACCCAGAACCAGCTGTTCCAGCGCATCGCCAAGACCATCGAACGCGAACGCCGCCTGACTGGTGATGCCGCCCATGAATTGCGCAGCCCGCTGACCGCGATCAAGACCCACCTGCAGGTGGCGCGCATGACCGACGGTGCGGCCCGGGATCAATCCCTGGCCCGGGCCGAGGAGGGCGCCGACCGCCTGCATCGGACCCTGGAACAACTGCTGTTGCTGGCTCGGGTCGAGGGCAGCCTGTCGTTTGATGACGGCGTGCACTGCAATGCCGAGCAAGTGGTTCGCCTGGCAATCCAGGATGCCGCCGTGGGCGCCCGGCAGCGGGTCAAGGTGCACCTGGGAGAGCACGCCGCCGAGGCCCCGGTGGCCATGCCCTCGACCCTGGCGATTGCCGCCTTGCGCAACCTGTTGGACAACGCCCTGCGCCACACCCCGCAAGACTGCCCGGTGGAGTTGAACCTGGAGCTGGTGGCCGGTCGCCTGCGTTTCCAGGTGCGTGACCATGGCCCGGGGATTGCCCAGGAAGACCTGCAGCACCTGACCCAGCGCTTCTGGCGCAACAGCCAGAGCACGGGGTGCGGACTGGGCCTGGCGATTGTCCAGGCCATCGTCCAGCGCTGCGGCTGCGAGCTGAACTTCGACAGCCGTCCTGACGGCCTGCGGGTCGAACTGACCCTGCCTGCCCACCCCGCCTGACCCATCACCGCCCGCCGCAGGCGCTGGCTTGCCAGCGAAGGGGGCCTTGAGACCGCCTTCGCCAGCAAGCGGGCTCCTACAGTGCCTTGTACGTTCCGCCTGCCCGACGCAGGAGCTGGCTTGCCAGCGAAGAGGCCCCTGAGATCGCCTTCGCCAGCAAGTTGGCTCCTACGGGGCGGTATATGCAATTTCCTCGTCCTGGGGTGTAAATCCCGACCGCGCTGATGCGTTTTTAGAACAGGAAAACCTGTCAGTGCGCACCCGCGCTTGGGCTGCGCATCCGGCCGGTGGTCGTTTTGCTCAAATTGCAGCGCGAGGGTTCGAGACATGTCAGCCGTTACCAGCCTTATGGACGATCAGCCGGTGGGCCTTGCTCCCGCCCCGGCCGAGGCGCTTTACCAGTTCGAGGAGTCGCCCCTGCTGGCCCGTCAGAGCCGTCAGGAATCCAATGCCCGCAGCTATCCGCGGCGCATTCCCCTGGCCCTGAAGCGGGCCAGTGGCATTCATGTCGAGGATGTCGAAGGCCGGCGTTTCATCGATTGCCTGGCCGGGGCCGGGACCCTGGCCCTGGGCCACAACCACCCGGAGGTGATCGCCGCGATCCAGCAGGTGCTGGCCGATGAACTGCCGCTGTTGACCCTGGACCTGACCACCCCGGTCAAGGACCAGTTCGTCCAGGACCTGTTCGGCCTGTTGCCCGAGGCCTTGGCCGCCGAAGCCAAGATCCAGTTCTGCGGCCCCACCGGCACTGATGCCGTGGAAGCCGCGCTGAAGCTGGTGCGCACCGCCACCGGACGCAGCACCGTGCTGTCGTTCCAGGGCGGGTACCACGGCATGAGCCAGGGCGCGCTGAGCCTGATGGGCAGCCTGGGGCCCAAGCGTGCGTTGGCGGGACTCTTGAACAACGGTGTGCAGTTCCTGCCCTTTCCCTATGACTACCGCTGCCCGTTCGGACTGGGGGGCGTCGAGGGGGTCAAGGTCAACCTGCATTACCTGGAAAACCTGCTGAGCGATCCTGAAGCGGGCGTGGCCCTGCCGGCGGCGGTCATCGTCGAGGCGGTGCAGGGCGAGGGCGGGGTGATCCCGGCGGACCTGGACTGGCTGCGAGGGTTGCGGCGCATCACCGAGCAGGCCGGGGTGGCGCTGATCGTCGATGAAATCCAGAGCGGCTTCGGTCGCACCGGCAAGATGTTCGCCTTCGAGCACGCCGGGATCATTCCCGATGTGGTGGTGATGTCCAAGGCCATCGGCGGCAGCCTGCCGCTGGCGGTGATGGTCTATCGCGACTGGCTCGACACCTGGCAGCCGGGGGCACACGCCGGGACCTTCCGTGGCAATCAGATGGCCATGGCCACCGGTTCCGCGGTGATGCGCTACCTCAAGCAGCACCGTCTGCCCGAGCACGCGGCGGCCATGGGCGAGCGCTTGCGCGAGCACCTGCTGATCCTGCAGCGGGACTTCCCGCAACTGGGGGATGTCCGTGGCCGTGGCCTGATGCTTGGCGTCGAGCTGGTGGACCCGGCCGGCGCCCCGGATGCCCAGGGCCATCCGCCGCAACATTTGCGCCTGGCGCCGCTGGTGCAGCGTGAATGCCTCAAGCGCGGCCTGATCCTCGAACTGGGCGGGCGCCATGGCAGCGTGGTGCGCTTCCTGCCGCCGCTGATCATCAGCGCGGCGCAGATCGATCAGGTGGCGGACATCTTCAGCAAGGCAGTGGCTGCCGCGGTGGCCAGCCTCTAATTTTTCTCGGCCCTGGTTCGTTCCTTCTACACAACTGCCACGCCTGGGGCGCGGCACACCTTATTAACGACGGAGACAAGCAATGACTTCAGTATTCGACCGTGAGGACATCCTGTTCCAGGTGGTGGTCAACCACGAAGAGCAATACTCGATCTGGCCCGACTACAAGGCCGTGCCCCAGGGCTGGCGCACTGTGGGCAAGAGCGGCTTCAAGAAAGAGTGCCTGGCCTACATCGAAGAAGTCTGGACCGACATGCGGCCCCTGAGCCTGCGCCAGAAGATGGACCAGCAGGCCGTGGCCGGCTGATCTGCAAGGCCTGTAGCCGCTGCTGAGCCTGCGAAGCTGCGCCAAGGGCCGCAGGCCCTTCAGCGATCTCAAGAACAGCGCCTCCTGCGGAGCCGTTCGCAGCCTGCGGCAGCGGCTACAAAAAACCGGATCGAGATTGTTGTGTAGCCGCTGCTGAGCCACGGCGAAGCTGCGCCAAGGGCCGCAGGCCCTTCAGCGATCTCAAGAGCAGCGCCTCCTGTGGAGTCGTTCGCAGCCTGCGGCAGCGGCTACAAAAAACCGAATCGAGATTGTTGTGTAGCCGCTGCTGAGCCACGGCGAAGCTGCGCCAAGGGCCGCAGGCCCTTTTGCGTTCTCAAGAACAGCGCCTCCTGCGGAGTCGTTCGCAGCCTGCGGCAGCGGCTACAAAAAACCGAATCGAGATTGTTGTGTAGCCGCTGCTGAGCCACGGCGAAGCTGCGCAAAGGACCGCAGGCCCTTCAGCGTTCTCAAGAGCAGCGCCTCCTGCGGAGCCGTTCGCAGCCTGCGGCAGCGGCTACAAAGGCGCTGGCGTCTTGAGCTTGGTGGTTTTTCATGCCGGGCGATCAGGCCAGGCGCTTGACGGCCTGCAGGGTGTAGCTCAGTGGCAGGCGCCATGGCGCTTCCTTGAGTCGCCATTCGCCGCGTTCATCCACCACCATCTGCCCGGGCAGGGCCTCCCAGGGAATGCTCTGGTGTTCCACCAGCCCGGTGATTTCCAGGCCTTGGGCCAGCAAGGCGCTGATGATTTCCCCCAGGCCGTGATTCCACTCGTGGGTCACCGTGGCCTTGAGGCTGCTGTCGGTTTCCACGTACGTGGCGTCATCGTCCCAGACCAGTGGCTCGCTGCGTTCGAAGTAGGGAAACGCCACTTGCAGCGAGTCGCTGTGACCCTCATCCAGGGCCCAGAGCATTGGATGCCCCTCGCGGATAAACAGCCGGCCACCGGGCTTGAGCAGGGCGCCGACGGTCTGTGCCCAGCGCTCGATGCTCGGCAGCCAGCACAGCGCGCCGATGCCGGTATAGACCAGATCGAAGCTGCCCTTGGGCAGCACCTCGGCGGCCAGGAACACGTCCGATTCGTGGTAGTCGATGGGTGTATGGCAGCGCTGGGCCAGGGTCCGGGCTTCAGCCAGGGACGCCGAGGAAAAATCCAACCCGCTCATCTGCGCGCCAAGGCGGGCCAGGGACAGGGTGTCGGTGCCGATATGGCATTGCAGATGCACGCCGCGCAGGCCCTGGATGTCGCCCAAGAGAGGACGGTCGAACTGCACCACGTCGGAGAGAAACTGCGGGTCATCGACAAAGCGCTGCACCGCGTAATCCGCCGAGGCGGCGTGCAAGGGCGCGCGTTCGTCCCAATTGGTCTTATTGAGTGTCAGGTATTCGCTCATGGCCTGGTCTTCCTGTCTGGGCATTGTTGCGACGCGCAGACTAGCACCGGGAAATGACCGCAATCTTGAGCAAATATGTAAGCGGCACCGTTCCCCTGACCCCGACTGTAGCCGCTGCTGAGCCATGGCGAAGCTGCGCAAAGGTCCGCAGGACCTTGCTTGGCGATTGTCTGTCGAGCGCCGCGTCCCTGCGCCGGAGTGCCGCCCAGGCCTTCGCAGCCTGCGGCAGCGGCTACAAAATTCCGGATCGAGATGGGTGCTGTAGCCGCTGCTGAGCCATGGCGAAGCTGCGCAAAGGTCCGCAGGACCTTGCTTGGCGATTGTCTGTCGAACACCGCGTCCCTGCGCCGGAGTGCCGTCCAGGCCTTCGCAGCCTGCGGCAGCGGCTACAAAAGCCCGGATCGAGGTGGGGGCTGTAGCCGCTGCTGAGCCATGGCGAAGCTGCGCAAAGGTCCGCAGGACCTTGCTTGGCGATTGTCTGTCGAGCACCGCGTCCCTGCGCCGGAGTGCCGCCCAGGCCGTTCGCAGCCTGCGGCAGCGGTTACAAGGCCAGGGCCTGGGTGACTTTTTGCAGGTTGCCTTCCAGTTCGTCGAGCGGGTCGGCGCCGTCGGTTTCAAGGACCAGCAACTGGCTGCCACCGGCGCTGATGGCGGCTTTCAGTGCCTCGGACGGCTGGCGGTGGTGCAGGACCAGGGCCACGTCGTTGTCCTTGAGCCGGGCTTGCAGCTTCTGCAAGGCTTCGGGCGTCCAGTCGTTGTCGGCGCGGGCGTCGACTTCCACCAGCTCCAGGTTCAGGCCGCTGACCAGATAGCCAAAGTGCTCGGAGAGGCTCAGCACGCTGAGGTTGTCGGCCTCGGCCAGGCGCGCTTCGCTGTCGGCGCTGAGTTTGAGCAGGCGTTGTTTGATTCCCGCCAGGTTGCGCTCGATCTGCGGCTTGGCTTCGGGGGCCAGGCGTGCCAGGTCGGCGGCGAGCACATCCGCCATGCGCCCCAGGTTGTTGCTGGACAGCCAGGGCTGGGCATTGAGCCCGTCGCTCTGGCCCGGTTGCAGGGCCACCCCGGGCAGGGCGCCATCCACCGGGCGGGCGGCATCGATCTCGACGATGCGGATATTGCTGCGCCGGGCGTTGGGGTACAGCGGGTCGTCCGGCCAGATCGAGCGCAGACCGATCACCGCGTCGGCATCCAGCGCCAGCTTGCTCAGGGCCGGGGCACCGCGCCCGGTGAAATAGGCGGTCTGCCGCGAGCCGGGAAGATTGGCCGGGGCCGCCCGTTCCAACTTGACGTGGGTGCCCTGCAGCAGGATCTGCCCCAGGCCGAAGGTCACTGGCAGCGAGGCCAGCACCGTCAGCGGTTTTTGCGAGGCGGCGTTGTGCAGCGCGGTATTGCCCATGCCGTGGCTGGCCACCACGCGCATCGGTTCGAAGTGGTCGCGCTCGGCCAGGGCCGGGCTGCTGATCAGGCCGCCGAGGATCAGGGCCAGGCTCAGTTGAGGCAGTGACAAGTGACGCAGTGAACTGTGCATTTATCCGATATTCCCTTTCAGGCTGGGGACGGTGCCGCGGGCGATGGCGGCCAGGGCGAAGGCCACGCCGGCTACCAGGATGATGGCCGCGCCGGAAGGCACCGGCAGGTCGAAGACGATGGGCAGCAAGATGCCGCACAGGGTGCTGACGGTGGCGATGCTCACCGAGATCCAGAAAAAGCCCTTGAGCGACTGGCTGAGCAGGCGGGCCGCTGCGGCCGGAATCACCAGCAGCGCGCCCACCAGGATCGCGCCGATGACCTTGACCGCGGCCACGGTGATCAGGGTCACCAGGATCACGAACAGGTAGTCCAGGGTCTTCACCGCCACCCCGCGCACCGCCGCCAGCTGCGGGTTGAAGCTGGCCAGCATGATGCGGTTGTACAGCGGCAGGCTCAGGCCCAGCACCAGGGCGCCGACGATCAACAGCACCAAGAGGTCGTTGCCGTTGACCGTGAGCACCGAGCCGAACAGCACGTTCTCCAGGATGTGCACGTTGATCTTGCCGGCCAGGATCAGCAGCAGGCTGGCGCCCAGGGCCAGAGACACCGAGAGAAACACCCCGATCAGGGTGTCCGGAGCCAGCCCGGTGCGGTTGCGCAGGTAGTTGAGGAGGATGCCGAACAGCAGGCAATAGCCGAACAGGCTGCCGTAGGGGCCGGTGTAGGGTTCGCCCAGCAGGATGCCGATGGCCACACCGGTCAGCGCCGCATGGCCCACGGCTTCAGAGAAGAAGGCGAAGCGCTTGACCACCACCAGCGTGCCCAGGCCGCCGAGCACCGGGCCGATCAGCAGGCCGGCCAGCAGCGCATTGACCACAAAGCCGTAGGCCAGGGCTTCGGGCAGGTAGCCGGCCGAGGCCCAGCCCTGGACCATCAGGCGAAAAGTTTCATAAGTCATCAGGCGGTACTCCTCAGACAACGGCAGCGCCGGCTCGCGGATGGGTGGAGAACAGACTGAGCAGGCGCTCCGGGGTCAGGGTCTGTTGCGCCGGACCGTCGAACAGCACCCGGCGGTTGAGGCCGGTGACTCGGTCCGCCAGGCGACCCACCGCCTCAAGGTCGTGCTCGATCCACAGCAGGGTGATGCCGCTCTGGCGCCAATCGCGGAGCAGGCGTTCGAAGACCTGGATCCCGGCTTCGTCCAGGGCCGACATCGGTTCGTCCAGCACCAGCAGTTGCGGGGCCGGGATCAGCCCCTGGGCCAGCAGCACGCGCTGGCGTTCACCCCCGGACAGGGCGCCCATGCGCCGTTTGCGCTTGTCCTGCATGCCGACCCGTTCCAGGGCTTCGCCAATCGCCTGGGCGTAATGCCGGCTCAGGCCAAGGAAGGCCGGGCGCCGCTGGCACATGGCGGCCATGAAATCGTCCACGGTCATCGGCAGGCCACGGTCGAACTCCAGGGCCTGGGGCACGTAGCCGATGGTGCCGGGGGCGCCGGGCCATTGCAGGCGCAGTTGGCCCTGGTGCGGCATCTGCCCCAGCAGGGTCTTGATCAGCGAACTCTTGCCGCCGCCGTTGGGCCCCACCAGTGCGTGCACGCTGCCGGGCTGCACCTGGAAGGTCACGCGGTCGAGGATGGTGGTGCGGCCCAGGGTCAGGCTGACCTGGTCGAACTCGATGGCAGGGCCGCGCAGCAGGGTTTCGATGGCGGTCATGCCCCGGCCTCCTGGATGGCCCGGACCACGGTGTCGAGGTTGCCTTTCATTTCCTTCTCGTATTTGTCGGCGCTGTAGTCGCCGTAGGAAATGTGCGACAGAGGGTAGAGCTTGACCCCGGATTCGCGCTGGATGGTCTCGACGTAGGTGGAGGGGAAGTCCATCTCCGAGAAGATCACCTTGACGTCCAGTTCCCGCAGTTGGTCGATGGTCTTCTTCAACTGGCTGGGGCTGGGCTCGATGCCGTGGGCCGGTTCCACCACCGCGGTGACTTGCAGGCCGAACTCACGCAGCAGGTAGTCGTAGGCCGCGTGTACCGTGGCCACCCGCAGGTCGGCGTTGGGCGCCTGGGTCAGCTTGGCCAGGGCGTCGGCGCGCATCTGCCGCAGGCGCTTGCCGTAGGCCCGGGCGTTCTGGGTGTAGGTCTTGGCGTTGGCCGGGTCCATCTTGCCCAGCTCCCGGGCGATGTTGTTGACCTGGGCGATGGAGGCGCTGATGGACAGGAAGGTGTGCGGGTTGACCACTTTGCCGGCGCCCCGGGCGGCGACGCCGGTGGCGGCCAGCAGCGGCACGTTCTCGTTGGCTTCGATCACCGGGATGTCCGGGCGCTCGCTGGCGGCGATCATGCGGTCGGCGAAGTCATCGTGGCCCACGCCGTTGAGCACGATCACGTCCAGGCTGCCGATGCGCTTGATGTCCTCGGCCCGGGGCTCGTAGGCGTGGGGGTTGAAGCCGGCGGGAATCAGCGGCACCACCTCGGCCTTGTCGCCGACAATGTTCGCTACGTAGCTGTAATAAGGGTGCAGGGTGATACCGATGCGCAGGCGCTTGGCCGGGTCGGCGCTGACCAGGGGGCTGAGCACCAGGGCCAGCAGGCTGACCAGCAGCACCCGCAGGAATGGGCGGCGTTGCGATGAAATGGGCATGGCTAGCGTTCTTCTCTCGGGTGAATGCAAAAAGATCAGTGACGATGCTGGCGAGTCACCCCGGCATCGAATTGCGCGACCACCTGTTGCCAGCCGGCGGCGGCCAGCGTCGCGTCGCTGAGATCGACCGGCACGGCGACGGATGGGGCGCGGTTGAGCCAGATGTCCACCTTGGCCTGATTCTCGGTGTCCAGGCGCATCAGGAAGGAGCCGGCCACTTGCGGGTTCTGGCTCAGGCCCAGGTAGGCCTGGTCCTGCAATTGCCAGGCATGGCCGCCGCGACTCACCGAGCTGGCGTCCTGGGCGAAGGGGGCGAAGCCTTCCTCGGCCAGTTGCTCCGGGCTCGGCAGCGTCTGGCTTTCGGCCTGCAGCAGATGGATCTCGTCGAGGGTCACTCGCAGGTCGGCGTAGATGCCCTGTTCGCCGGCGCTCAGATCGCGGCGGGCGTCGAGCTGGTGGCTGGCGACGCTGGCGGTTTCGACTGTTTCGCCGCGCCACAGCACCACGCTGCCGGCGACACACAGAATCAGCAGGCACAGCAACAGGACGTAGAGGGTTTCGTGACCGGCGCCGGCGGGGCGCACGACCTGGGTGGTGGCAGGAGTCATGGGGTCTCGATATCCGCTTGGTCGATCTCGACCACGTGGCCGGGGCCTGCATCGAACAGCACGTAGAACTCGCTGGAAGGCTTCTTGAAGGTCAGGGTCGAATCGCTGCCGAGCTTGCCCGGCACGAGGATGGTTTCGTCGTAGCCGATCACGTCCAGGGTCACTCCCGGCGCGCCGCTGCCGTCGGAAAAACCGCCGGTGCAGCGGATCTGCTCGGCGTCGATGGCCTTGCATTCGCACATCGGGTTGTGGGCCAGGGCGCTGTGGCTGAAGGCTGCGCCCAGCAGCAACAGGGCAGCGGCGCCGAGGCGCCGGGTGGATACTGCGCGAATCATCATTTGCCTCCTTGTTTTTCGAGCCAGGCCACGGTGGCGGGGGACGCCTGGCTCAGGGGAATGGATGCCTGGTGCATGCTGCCGTCCCAGCCTTCCAGGGTGATCCACAGCTCAGCGTCGGCTTTGGTCTTTTCCGGAATCGGCAGGCTGGCCCCCATGCGGTACGGGCTGCCGAAGAAGATCACCCCGGCGGCCCGCAGGCTGCGAGGTTTGCCGATGCGCAGGTAGGTCGCCTTGACCGGTTCGATGCAGGCCTGGCACAGGGCAGCGTTGAAGCTTTTCAGGTAGCCGGCGGGGCCATCGCTGCGGGGCGCTTCGTTGCGCATCTCGGCCAGACGCAGGCTCCAGGGGCCGACCTGGATTTCACCGATCTCCCGTTCCCCCAGGCCGCTGTCGCCGCGAAACAACGAGGCATCGGCGAGGTACTTGGGCATGAAGCCCAGGGGGATCAGCAACAGCAGGATGTTCAGGTGAAAGCGCCATTTATGCCAAAGCCGGCTCAGCTGCGAAGGCGCGGTTGCGCTGTGGGTCTGGCTCACGGGTGGCTCTCCGAAGTTTCGATGCTCATGGCCGGGGTGGGCGTCGGCACGGGTTTGCTCGCGGGACGCGCCCGGGCGGCCTTCTCCTCACGCTTGAGGGCGTTGGCGGTGGCCAGGGCGGTGCGCTTGGTCCAGATCAACAGCCCGCTGAGGACCATCATGCTCAGCACCAGGCCGAAGAAGAACCAGATCAGCTTGACCCAGATCCCGCCAAAATCTCCGGTGTGCAGCGGGCGCATGGACTCGGTGACGAACTCCAGGGTGTTGCGGTCCCCCAGCAGGTGAGAGGTGTCCAGGGAGCCGGTGTAGGGGTTGATGTTGGCGGTCTGGTACATCAGCGGGTACCAGCCACGACCGCCTACGTACAGGTGGCTGTAGGCATTGCTTGGCAGGCTGACGAAGCTGATGTCGAAACCGGGGATCTTCTGGGTGGCGATGCCGATGGCCTGGTCCAGGCCGATCATCGGCGCGGGGCTGCCATCGGTGGTGGTCGGCACCTGCTCCCGGGCGATGACCGGAACAATGGGTTGGCTGGAAATGCTGATGTGGTTGTCGGCGAGCACGGCCTCGATCAGGAACCAGATGCCGGTGATCGAGATCACCGTGATAAACCAGATGGACCAGATGCCGCTCAGGCGGTGGAAGTCGCCCCAGAAGATCCGTGCCCCATGGCGCAGGCGCAGGGTCGGCTTGAGAAAGCCCTTCCAGAACTTCTTGTAGACCACCAGCCCGGTGATCAACGAAATCAGCAGCGGCAGGCCGAGGAACGACACCAGGTACCAACCCCAGCTGTAGCCGTTGGTGAAGGGCACCAGCCACCAGCCATGCAGGGCCCGGGTGAAGCCCTGGAAGTCGAACACTGGGCTGGTGCCCTGGATCGCCCCGGTGTAGGGGTTGACGTACAGCGTTGGGGACCGGCCGTCCGGGTAGCTGACGCTGACACTCAGGGCGAAATGGCTTTCGTCCGGGGTCACGATGGTATCGATGCGGGTGCTGGGGTCGGCCTGCTTGATGGCCGCCACGATCTGGTCGTAATTGAGCGGCTGGGCATCATCGCTGGGTTTACTGGCTCGGATATCCGGATTGGCCAGCCATACGATCTCCTGGCTGACCACCGCCAGGGTGCCGGTGACACAGACGATCAGCACAAAGAACCAGATGGGCAGGGCCAGCCAGCTGTGCACCAGAAACCAGATTTTTGAACGGGACTTCTTCGACATGGAGTGGGCGTCTTGATTCGAGGAATGGAGCGGCACTGGAACCCTGGGCCGAGCCCGGCGCAAAGGTGCCGGGCATAGCCTTGGCCAACGCGGCCTGCTGCATCTAATTAAGACGAATGAGAATCGTAAATCCTGAAAGGCGATATGAAAGTAAATGTTACGAAGCCAGGGAAGCCCCGTAAAAATGGGTTTTTTCCTGGGCTTTGGGTTTGTGCATCAGGGGCGGCTGATCGGTGTAGGCGCTGGCTGGCCAGCGAAGGGGAGCCTGAGATCACCTTCGCCGGCAAGCCGCTCCTAGGGTCTTGGGCGCCAGGGCGGGTCAATGGGGTTGTTGCTGGAACATTTCCTGCGCCCGCCGGCTGATTTCCTCGGTACTCAGGTCTTCCTTGCGGCTGGCCAGGAACCACACATGGCCGAACGGGTCACGCAGGCTGCCGCTGCGGTCGCCGTAAAACTGGTCCTTGAGCGCCGACACCTCGGTGCCGCCGACGGCCAATGCCCGGGCGAAGCTGCGATCGACATCTTCCACATACAGATGCAGTCCAACCGACGTCTTGTGGCTGTCCGGGCTTTCCATCGGGGTTTCTTCACAGGGGCTGCCGAGCATGATGGCCGAGCCGCCGATGCGCAGTTCGGCATGGCCCACGCTGCCGTCGGGCATCTCCAGGCGCATGGTTTCCACCGCGCCGAAGGCCTGCTTGTAGAACTCGATGGCCTCGGCGGCGCGCTTGATGCCCAAGTAGGGAGTGACGCCGTTGAAGCCTTCGGGAATGGGTTTGACGCTCATCTGGGTTTCTCCTTGATGTTGTTGTTGGAAACGGGTCCGTCGCTGGATCGAGCAGCGTTCACTCTATACCCGGGAACCTTCGGTGCCGGTGTGGGCTGACGAGGTGTCGTCCAGGCAACAGCGACTCACTGTTGGCCCAACAACAGCCCTCCAGCAATTTGTCTGGCGGCCCGCTGGGCAACCGCCAGGAACGGGCTGTAAGCCCTTGAATTCACTGGGCTGATCTTTCGGCACAGAAGCTGCAATGGCGGGGTGGAACCTTCATTCGCCCGAGAGCGCTGTATGTCTTCATTGCCTGAATCTGCCGTTTATCCCCTGCATACCCCGGCCGCCCATGTGATCCGCGATGGCGCCGAAGCGTTGATCGTGGCCCGGCGCGTGGCTGCCGTCCTGCTGGAGCAGGACGCCGAGCGCGACCGCACTCGTGAGGTGCCGTCGCAGGTGGTCGACCTGTATTCCAACAGTGGCCTGTGGGGCATCAGCGTGCCCCGGGAATATGGCGGTGCCCAGGTGTCCTACGCGGTGCTGGCCGAGGTGATCGCCATCATTTCCGCCGCCGATCCGTCCCTGGGGCAGATCCCGCAGAATCACTACTGCCTGCTGGAAGACATCCGCCTGCAAGGCACCCCGGAGCAGCAGGCGCACTTTTTCGCCCTGGCCCTGCAAGGCCACCGTTTTGCCAATGCGCTGTCGGAAACCGGCGGCAAGAACGTTCAGGACATTCAGGCCAGCATCCGTCGCTCAGGTGAGGGTTATGTGATCAACGGCCGCAAGGGTTACTGCACCGGTTCGCTGTACGCCCACTGGCTGGCGGTGCTGGCCCTGGACGAGCAGGGCCGCGGGCAACTGGCCTTTGTGCCCCGGGGCAGCGAAGGGCTGGTGGTGATCGATGACTGGGACAGCATCGGCCAGCGCACCACGTCCAGCGGCACGGTGCTGGCGCAAAACCTGCTGGTGCCGGCCTTCAACTTGTTCCCCACCTATCGCTCCTATGAAAGCCCGACCCTGGCCGGGCCCTTCGCCCAACTGACCACGGCGGCCATCGACGCCGGCATCGCCCGGGCGGCGTTACGGGACACCATCGCCTTTGTTCGTCAGCACGCCCGGCCGTGGATCGACGCCGGGGTGGAAAAGGCCAGTGAAGATCCACTGACCATCATCCAGGTGGGGGCCCTGGAGATCCGCCTGGAGGCCGCCGAAGCCCTGCTGGAGCGGGCCGGCCTGGCCCTGGATGCGGCGCGTCCGGCACCTGATGAAAACAATGTCGCCCGGGCGTCCCTGGCGGTGGCCAAGGCCAAGGTGCTGACCACCGAGATCGCCATCGAGGCCAGCAACAAGCTGTTCGAGTTGGGTGGCACCCGCTCGACCCTCAAGCGCCACAACTTCGACCGCCACTGGCGCAATGCCCGGGTGCACACCCTGCACGACCCGGTGCGCTGGAAGTACCACGTGGTGGGCAACTGGCTGCTCAACGACATCAAGCCACCGCGCCACGATTGGTCCTGATGCCATGGCCGAGTGGTTCAAGAACATTTATTGGGCCGATATCGCCCAGGCCTGTCTCGACACCCTGAGCATGCTCGGTGCGGCCCTGGGCTTTACCGTGCTATTGGGGCTGCCGCTGGGGGTGCTGCTGTTTCTCACCAGCAAGCGCCAGTTGCATGAAGCCCAGGGCATCTATCGAGTGCTGTCGGTGCTGGTCAACGTGCTGCGTTCGTTGCCCTTCATCATCCTGCTGATCGTGCTGATTCCCCTGACCACCCTGCTGGTGGGCACCTCCCTCGGGGTGCCGGGCACCATCCCGCCGCTGGTGGTGGGCTGTACACCGTTCTTTGCCCGGCTGGTGGAAACCGCCCTGAGGGAGGTGGACCGTGGAGTGGTGGAGGCGACCCAGGCCATGGGCGGCAGCACCTGGCAGATCATCCGCCACACGTTGTTGCCCGAAGCCCGAGGCGGCCTGCTGGCAGCGGTCACGGTGACCGCCATCGTGCTGGTGGACTACACCGCCATGGCCGGGGTGATCGGCGCTGGCGGGCTGGGGGACCTGGCGATTCGCTACGGCTACCAGCGTTTCCAGACCGACGTGATGCTGGTCACCGTGGTCCTGCTGCTGGTGCTGGTGCAGGCCCTGCAGATGACCGGCGACCGCCTGGTGGCGCGCTACAGCCGACGTTGACCCGACGTATTCACAACCTGAAAAAAACCGGCCTCACGTGCGCCCCACGACGGCTCTCCGTATCTGCCTTAGGAGCAACTCCATGAAAAAGACCCTGGCCATGTTGGCCGCTGTGCTGTCCTTGAGCGTGCATGCCAACGAGAAACTGGTGGTGGGCGCCACCCCGGTGCCCCACGCCGAGATTCTCGAATTCGTCAAACCCGAGTTGGCCAGGGAGGGCGTGGACCTGGACATCAAGGTCTTCACCGACTTCATCCAGCCCAACCAGCAATTGGCGTTGAAGAACCTCGACGCCAACTACTACCAGTACCGGCCGTTCCTCGACGACTTCAACAAGACCCGGCACACCGACCTGGTGCCGGTGGTGGGGGTGCACATCGAGCCCTTCGGTGCCTATTCCACCAGGATCAAGCACATTGCCGAGCTCAAGGACGGCGCCACGGTGTCGATTCCCAACGACCCGGTGAACACCGGTCGTGCCCTGGTGCTGCTGCATGAGGCGGGGCTGATCAAGCTCAAGGACCCGAGCAACACCCAGGCCACCCCGCGTGACATCGTCGACAACCCCAAGCACCTGAAGATCCGTGAACTGGAAGGCGCCTTGCTGGCTCGCTCGGTGAGCCAGGTGGACCTGGCGTTCGTATTCGCCAACTACGCCCTGGAAGCCGGGATCGACACCAACAGCGCCTTGATCGTAGAGAAGGGCAAGGACCTGTACATCGAGTTCCTGGTGGCCCGCCCGGACAACCGCAACGACCCGCGGGTTCAGAAACTGGCCAAGGCGCTGAACTCCGACGCTGTGCGCCAATTCATCCTGACCCGCTACAAAGGCCAGATCGCCCCCGGCTTCTGAGTACCTGCTCCCCTTGTGGAGCTGGCTTGCCAGCCAAGAGGCCCGTGAATCCGCCTTCGCCGGCAAGCCGGCTCCTTGGAGGGAGGCCGGCTACGGGGTGTCGATGGTGGCGTCGGGCTCCAGCAGGCGGGCGCCCGGGCCGGCGTCTCCCAGGGCATCTCCGTGGTTGCGCAACGGACACCCTTCCAGGGACAGGCAGCCGCAACCAATGCACTGGTTCAGCCGCTCGCGCAGCAGGCTCAGTTGGCGGATGCGTTCGTCCAGTTCGCGGCTCCACTGTTCCGACAGACGCTGCCAGTCCGCGGCCGTGGGCGCGCGGTCGGCGGGCAGGGTCGCCAGGGCCTGGCCGATCTCTGCCAGGGGAATGCCCAGGCGCTGGGCCACCTTGATCAAGGACACTCGACGCAGCACCGAGCGCGGATAGCGCCGCTGGTTGCCGGCGTTGCGGTTGCTCTTGATCAGTCCTTTGCTTTCGTAGAAGTGCAGCGCGGTCACGGCCACGCCGCTGCGGGCCGAGAGCTGGCCCACCGTCAGTTCTTTGTGGAGGGCGTCGGGTTCGATCATTAAAGGGCACCAGGATGAAAAACAGGCTTGACCTTGACTTAACTAGAGGTTTTACCCTGCAGCGCATTCAATCGCAAGATTCTGTCCGATCGCTGTAAGGAGCCGTTCATGACCGCATTTGAGAGAAACCGCAGTTTCACCCAGTTGATCGAGTTCGAGATCGAACCGCACCAGCAGGAGGCTCTGGTGTCGGCCTTGTCCTTGCAGACCGAGCGTCTGGCCCAGGGCTATGGCGGCTTTCTCAGTGCCAGTGTGCAGGCCAGCGACGACGGTCGGCGGGTGCTCAATTACCTGCAATGGCAATCCCGGGAAGCCGGCGAGGCGGCCTTCGAGCGTTTCGAGAGCGGCGAGCAGGATTTCTGGCAGTTGATCCTGACCCATCAGGCCAAGACCGTGACCTTCGGTTCGTTCCAGGTGCTGAGCAGTATTGCCCGCAGCCAGGACAATGCCTTGCACTGCAAACTGCTCTAGATCGACAACTGCAGGGTGCGTTCGCTGTGGGCGTCCACCGGGCGCCGCTTGTTGACCGCCAGTTCGCCGATCTTGATCAGCCGGGTGCGGGTGACGTTGCGGCTCAGGCCCAACAGGTTGGCGGTGTGCACCTGGTTGTAGTGGCTGAAGCGATAGGCCGCCCGCAGCAGGGCGTCCTCGACCTTTTCATGCAAGGCGCCGGCCTGTTCGGCGAAGAGTTTCTGGAAGGCGCGGTCCAGCAGCGCTTCGGCTGAGTCGTCGTGGCTGGGATGGCTGTCGTCGGCACGCTCGATGCGCATGTTCGACAGGCGCAGGTCATCGCGCTCGATCACGCCGTTGCGGCAGATCAGCAGGGTGTGGTGGATGACGTTTTCCAGTTCGCGGATGTTGCCCGGCCAGCTGTAGCTCTTGAGTTTGTATTCAGCCTCTTTGCTGATGCTGATGCTGCCGTAGCCCAGGCGCTGGCTGTAGGCCTCGATGAAATGCCGGGTCAGGGGCAGGATGTCGCCGGGGCGCTCGCGCAGCGGGCTCAGTTCCAGGCTGACCACGTCCAGGCGGTAATACAGGTCCTCGCGAAAGTGCCCGGCGTTGATGGCCTTTTCCAGTTGCACGTTGGTGGCGGCCAGGACCCGCACATCGATGGGGATGCTTTTGCGCGAGCCCAGGCGCACCACTTCGCGCTCCTGCAGCACCCGCAGCAGCTTGACCTGGATGGCCATGGGCAAATCGCCGATCTCGTCGAGGAACAGGGTGCCGCCGTCGGCCTCTTCGAACCAGCCGGCCTTGGCGCTGAGGGCGCCGGTGAAGGCGCCTTTTTCATGGCCGAACAGTTCGGCCTCCACCAGGGATTCGGAGAAGGCTCCGCAGTTCACCGCCACGAACGGCCGGTTGCGCCGGGCGCTGAGGTTGTGGATATGGCGTGCCACCAGCTCCTTGCCGGTCCCGGTTTCACCGATGATCAGCACGCTGGCTTCACTGGGTGCCACCTGTTGCAGGTGCGCCAGCAGGGCCTGGGATTTCGGGTCCTCGAACACCTGGGCGGTGGCGCGGATCGAGGTCGCCAGGGCGGGCGAAGGGGGTAGGGTCAGCAGCTGCATCGGCACTCTCCGTGAACAATAGGGCTAGGAGTAAAAAGTCGGGGTCGGCAGGGACTGGTTCAGTGCCCAGTCACCCAGCTCGTGAAGCTTGTAATCCAGCGGGTCGTGCAGGGTCTGGGTGCGCAGGTTGCGCCAATGGCGGTCCAGGCGCAGGGAGGCGTGGGTCGAGCGTGCGCCGGTGACTTCGAACAGCCGGCTGCACAGGTCCAGGCCCTGGCGGCTGGCGGCGACCTTGGCGGTGGCGATCGCCGTGGCCAGGTGCCCGCGCTCCTCGGCACTGAGGTTCGGGCCTTTGGCCCAGGCCTGGTCCAGCAGCCCGGCGGCCCGCTCCACCAGCAGGCGGATGCCTTCCAGGGCCACCCAGAATTCGCCGTAGTGGCTGAGGATGTAAGGGTCCTGGCGCACGTCCTGGGCGCTGGACTTATGCCAGACCCGGGTCTCGCTCAGGGTGTATTGCCGGGCTTCCTCGAAGGCGCCTTCGGCAATGCCGAGGAACATGTGGGTAAAGGTCAGCTGAGCGATCATCGGGCGCAGGCAGGCGAACGGGGTGCTCAGCGGGCCCGGGTCCAGCAGCAGTTCCGACTCTTCCACCCTGACCCGTTCAAAGGTGGCGCTGCCGCTGTCGGTCTGGCGCTGGCCCATGTTGTTCCAGTCGTTGTGCAGGGTGATGCCGCTGCGGCCGCTGGGGATGGCGGCGATCAGCAATTTGCCGCCGTTGCTCTCATCCACTGCCGAGGCGATGAGCATTTCCGAATCGCTGGCCCCGGAGCAGAAGCTCTTCTTGCCGGAGAACTCGCGCCAGCCGCCGAGGTTCTTGACCAGGGTGCGGGTGTCCAACGGGTTGAGGGCGTTGCCCCAGAACCAGTTCTTGCGCGCGGTCTGTTCGAACCAGGGTTGCCATTGTTCGGGCTTGGCGAACAGGCGCACGGTGGCCAGCATCAGGTGATGGAAGCCGAAGACGTGGGCGATGGAGCTGTCGACCCGAGCGAACTCGCGGACGATGTTCAGGGTTTCGCTCCAGGGCGCGCCGAGCCCGCCGAACTGGGTGGGGATGCTCAGGGCCAGCAGGCCACTGTGGCGCAGGGCATCACGCTCGGCTTTGGGGGTGCCGCCACGTTCATCGCGTTCGACGGCGGTGAGGGCAAACTCGGCGGTCAGTTGGCGAGCGGTCTGCAAGGGGGACAACAGGGCGCTTTGCGGTTTGGCAGTCACGCGGTGTTCCTCGTGGGTGGCCGTTGCGGCGGCCGGGAAAAGGTACTGCGAGCTGCAGGAGCTGGCTTGCCAGCGAAGAGGGCCGGAAGATCGCCTTCGCCGGCAACCCGGCTCCTACAACAGCTTTGGGGATTTCAGCGGCTGTTGGGCAACACGTCATTGGCGATCATTTCGCCGAACGGCCCGGTCAGGTTGGTCAGACCGCGGCCGGCCAGGCTGGCATAGGGTTCCGGCAGCAGTGGGAACACCAGTTCGGCGAAGCGGTAGGCCTCTTCCAGGTGCGGATAGCCGGAGAAGATGAAGCTCTCGATCCCCAGGTCGGCGTATTCCTTGATGCGCTCGGCCACTTGTTGTGGGTTGCCTACCAGGGCGGTGCCGGCGCCACCACGCACCAGGCCGACCCCGGCCCAGAGGTTGGGCGCGATCTGCAACTGATCGCGGCGACCGCCGTGCAAGGCGGCCATGCGCCGCTGGCCTTCGGAGTCGAAGCGCGCGAAGGATTGCTGGGCGGCGGCGATGGTGTCGTCACTGATGTGTCCGATCAGTTTGTCCGCAGCTTTCCAGGCTTCGTCCTCGGTTTCGCGGACGATCACGTGCAGGCGAATGCCGAACTTCACCTTGCGGCCCTTGCGCGCAGCGCGTTCGCGCACGTCGGCCAGCTTTTGGGCTACCGCCGCCGGAGGCTCGCCCCAGGTCAGGTACACGTCCACCTGATCGGCAGCCAATTCGTGGGCGGCCTCGGAGGAGCCGCCGAAGTACAGCGGGGGATAGGGTTTCTGCACCGGTGGATACAGGGCCTTGGCGTTCTGCACATGCAGGTGCTTGCCCTCGAAGTCCACGGCTTCGCCTTGCAGCACCCGGCGCCAGATCTGCAGGAATTCGTCAGTCACTTCGTAGCGTTCGCTGTGGCTGAGGAAGCTGCCGTCGCCACGGTTCTCGTCCGGGTCGCCACCGGTGACCACATTGATCAGCAGGCGGCCGTTGGACAGCCGGTCCAGGGTGGCGGCCATGCGCGCGGAAACAGTGGGGGAGATGATCCCCGGGCGAATCGCCACCAGATAGCGCAGGCGCTCGGTCAGCGGCACCAGGGCCGAGGCGATGACCCAGGAGTCTTCGCAGGAGCGTCCGGTGGGAATCAGCACGCCGTGATAGCCCAGGCTGTCCGCAGCCTGGGCCACTTGCTTGAGGTAGTTGAGGGTGACCGGGCGGGCGCCCTGGGCAGTGCCCAGGAAGTGGCCGTCGCCGTGGGTCGGAAGAAACCAGAACACATCCATGACAGGTCCTTAAGCGATTTTCAGCAGGTTTTTCGGGTGAGCGCCAAACAGCGGCGCGGCCCGTTCGGCGGCCAGCTGGATGCGGGCTTTCAACAGTTCGCTGGTGATCTGGTAATGGCTGAAGTCGGCTTCGGTGGCGTACACGCCGATCGGCAGGGTCAGGGCCTGGAAGAAACTGAACAGCGGACGCAACTGGTGATCCAGCACTAGGGCGTGGCGCTCGCTGCCTCCGGTGGCGGCCAGCAGCACCGGGGTATCGATCAAGGCGTTCAGGTCGATGAGGTCGAACAGGTGCTTGAGCAGGCCAGGGTAGGAGCCGCGATAGACCGGGGCGGCAACGATCAACAGGTCGGCGTTTTCGATGGCCTGGAGCTCGGCCTCGACCTCGGCGGGCAGTTCCTGGCGCGACAGGGCTGCGCCTAGCGGACGGGCAATATCGCCCAGTTCGATGAGGTGGCTGTTGATCGGCAGGTGCCCGGACAGTTCGTCCAGCAGGGCCTGGGTCAGCACCAGGGTGCGGGACGGGCGCCAGGTTCCACCGGAGAGGGCAACGACGTTCAAGGGACGGGACATGATCGGTTCCTTTTTAAACAGTGGCTCTACGAGCAATGGCAGGTGTCCTGGATCGGGAGCAAGAGCTGTACCAACCCGTTAAAGCCTTGTATTACGGGGCTTTCCGGCGATCCGGTGCGGATTGGCTGCTGTTGCGCAGGCACTGTTTTGTTGATCGACTGTTGCCGGATGAACAGTTGCCAGGGCAACAGTTGGGCAACGCAATGCAGCTGTTATAAAGGCTTGCTGTTATTCCTCAAAAGAGCTTGTTTCCATATTTATAGGTCTTTATGGAATATGAGGGGTGGCTGCCAAGGCCTTGGAACGGTCAATAGCGACTATCGAGCTGGATGATTTTTGCCAGTGCCGGTGCGGGAGTAGCCTTTGTTCATTGTTCGCAACCCGCTCCTGGTGCTCGCCATGAAGGCTTCCTCCGTTGTTCTGTCGATGTTGGTTTTTAGCGTGCTGGCCGGCTGCGCCAGCCCGGGCACTACTGAGCTGCGTCCCTACACGGCCGAGGAAACCCGCGAACTGGCGCTGGAAGCCTTGAATCGCCGCGGCTTGTCGTTCGATGAGTACCAGCAGAAAAAGGCCGAGCTGCTTGGCCGTCCTGCGGCGTTCGATCACCAGGGCGAGATGAGCGCCCAGCGCAATATCAGTCGACACCATCCGGCCAGTTGAAGAGAACTGTACGGGTCGAAGTTTTGCGTAACTGTCCGTGGGTTTCAGGCAGGCCCTGAGTTAGGGTCGAGGCCTGATCGCCCTTGCCCAGGACCTTGCATTCATGACCCTTTCCGTTGACCTGCTGTTGGCGTTCGCCCTGTTTGCCCTGGTCACTTCCATCACGCCCGGCCCTAACAACACCATGTTGCTGGCCTCGGGGGTGAACTTCGGCTTCAACCGTTCCATTCCTCATATCCTGGGCATCAGCTGCGGTTTTTTCGTTCTGGTGCTGGCGGTTGGCCTGGGCCTGGGGGCGGTGTTCGAGGCTTATCCGTTGCTGTACAGCGTGCTGCGATATGTCGGAGCGGCGTACCTGCTGTACCTGGCGTGGAAGATCGCCCGTTCCGGGCCCATGTCCGAGGAGCAGCAGGGCCAGGGGCAACCTTTGGGGTATTGGGGGGCTGCGGCGTTCCAGTGGGTCAATCCCAAGGCCTGGGTGATGGCGGTGGGGGCCATCAGCACTTACACCCCGCTACAGGGTTATTTCACCAATGTGCTGGTGATCGCGGCGGTGTTCGCTTTGATCAACGCCCCTACGGTCAGCCTCTGGGCCGCGTGCGGCAGCTTGCTGCGCAATGTGCTGCGCAACCCTCGCTGGCTGCGCCTGTTCAATCTGGGAATGGCCGGATTGCTGGTGATTTCCCTGGCGCCCTTGCTGCTGGAAAACATCAGTTAAGCGGCGCTTCAACGCGTTGCCCCGAGCCTGTTAAGCTGCGTCCCAGGAGCGTTCCTACGCACTTTTAAACGAAGGTGTTCTTCTTTAACTGCATCCGATCGCGTATTGCTCAGTGCCCGCTGTTGACGCGCCGTTCTTGTACGGCGCGCTTGTGCATCATCTTCTCTGAGCCAATGCCGATCCTGGAACAAGCTCTGCGGGTCTTCAGTCATGAACAAGCGTCCTCTTTATTTCGACTACGCCGCCACCACGCCGGTGGATGAGCGGGTCATCCAGGTCATGCTGGAATGTCTGGGTTTCAACGCCAATTTCGGCAACCCGGCGTCCAGTTCCCATGCTTTTGGCCAGGAGGCGCGGCGCAGTGTCGAGCGCGCCCGGCAGCAAGTCGCACAGTTGGTGGGGGCGCAGCCGGAGCAGATCGTCTGGACTTCCGGCGCCACCGAATCCAACAACCTGGCGCTCAAGGGCGTGATGCAGGCTCGGGGCCTGAGCGGTGGGCACATCATCACCAGCCAGATCGAACACAAGGCGGTGCTCGACACCGCCCGCCAGTTGCAGGAAGCCGGCGTGGCGGTGACCTATCTGGTGCCCGACGCCGACGGGTTGATCACCGCCCAGGCGGTCAGTGAAGCCTTGCGCGACGACACTTTTCTGGTGTCGTTGATGCTGGTCAACAACGAACTGGGCACCCTCAACGACATCCCGGCGATTGGCCAGGTGGTGCGTGAGCGAGGTGCGCTGCTGCATGTGGATGCGGCCCAGGGTGCCGGCAAGGTGGCGATTGATCTTGGGCGCTGGCCGGTGGACCTGATGTCGTTCTCCGCGCACAAGGTGTATGGCCCCAAGGGCATCGGCGCGCTGTATGTCGGGCCGCGGGCGCAGCAGCGGCTGCTGGCGCAGATTCATGGTGGCGGTCACGAAGGCGGATTGCGTTCCGGGACCCTGGCCACCCATCAGATCGCCGCCATGGGCGCGGCCTTTGCCCTGGCGGGTGAGTTGTTCGAGGAAGAAACCGCGGCCATCGTCCGTCTGCGCCAGCGACTGCTGGAGCAACTGGCGGGCATTGCCGGCCTGCGCTTGAATGGCAGTGTCAGCCAGCGCATTCCCCATACCTTGAGCCTGACTTTCAGCGAGGGGGGCTTCGATTCGGCAGCTCTGAGTGCGTCCCTGGCGTTTTCCGCGACCTCGGCCTGCAATTCGGCAAGCAATGCGCCTTCCCATGTGCTGCTGGCATTGGGGCACGATGCATTGCAGGCCAGTCGCACCATTCGCTTGAGCCTCGGGCGTTTTACCACCGAGGAGGATGTGGATCGCGCCGCACAATTGATCAAGGCGTCATGCGCCACTGCTCCGGCGTTCTGGGCCGGAGCCCAGTCTTGAAGGTCGAGTGATCTCGATCTTCCATAACAATGAATAAGCCGGTTAAGGAGACACAATGAGTACCCAGCCTTCGACCCAGGGAGTGGTCCCCCAGCGCTTGGCGCACGTCCGTCAGTTGATGAGCCGCGAGGGCATTCATGCCTTGTTGGTGCCGTCGGCCGACCCGCATCTGTCGGAATACCTGCCGGGTTACTGGCAGGGGCGCCAGTGGCTGTCGGGCTTCCATGGCTCGGTGGGCACGCTGATCGTGACCGCGGATTTTGCCGGGGTCTGGGCCGACAGCCGTTACTGGGAACAGGCCAGCAAGGAGCTCAAGGGCAGTGGTATCGAACTGGTGAAGTTGCAGCCGGGCCAGCCTGGCCCCCTGGACTGGCTGGCGGAGCAGACTCCGCAAGGCGCGGTGGTGGCGGTAGATGGCGCGGTGATGGCTGTGGCCTCGGCCCGCACCCTGAGCGCCAAGTTGCAGGAGCGCGGAGCCCGTCTGCGGACCGACATCGATCTGCTTCAGGAAGTGTGGAGTGATCGTCCCGCGTTGCCGGATCAGCCGGTGTATCAACACGTGCCGCCGCAGGCGACGCAGAGCCGGGTGGAGAAGCTCGGCAAGCTGCGGGAAACCCTGAAGGAGCGTGGCGCGGATTGGCATTTCATCGCCACCCTCGACGATATCGCCTGGCTGTTCAACCTGCGGGGGGCGGACGTTTCGTTCAACCCGGTGTTTGTGTCCTTCGCCTTGATCAGCCAGCAGCAGGCCACTTTGTTCGTGGCCTTGAGCAAGGTCGATGACCCGCTGCGTGGGGTGCTGGAGGCGGATGGCGTGAGCCTGCGGGACTATTCGGAAGTGGCGGCGGCGCTGCGCGCAGTGCCTGAAGACGCGACCTTGCAGATTGATCCGGCACGGGTCACCAGCGGCCTGCTGGACAATCTGCTTCCCGGGGTGAAGCTGCTGGAAGGGCTCAATCCCACTACCTTGTCCAAGTCGCGCAAGAGCCTGGCGGACGCCGAGCACATTCGTCAGGCCATGGAGCAGGACGGCGCGGCCCTCTGTGAGTTCTTCGCCTGGTTGGAGAGTGCCCTGGGGCGTGAACGAGTCACCGAGCTGACCATTGATGAACACCTGACCGCCGCCCGTGAGCGGCGTCCGGGTTATGTCTCCCTGAGTTTCAATACCATTGCCGCATTCAATGCCAATGGGGCGATGCCTCATTACCACGCCACGCCTGAAGAACACGCGGTGATCGAGGGCGATGGCCTGTTGCTGATCGACTCCGGCGGCCAGTACCTGGGCGGCACCACCGATATCACCCGCATGGTGCCGATCGGTACACCAAGTGCCGAGCAGAAGCGCGATTGCACCCGAGTGCTCAAGGGGGTTATCGCCTTGTCCCGGGCGCAGTTCCCTCGGGGCATTCTTTCGCCGCTGCTGGATGCCATCGCTCGTGCGCCGATCTGGGCCGAAGGCGTGGATTACGGACATGGCACCGGGCATGGTGTCGGCTACTTCCTGAATGTGCATGAGGGGCCGCAGGTGATTGCCTATCAGGCCGCACCGGCGCCGCAAACCGCGATGCAGCCGGGGATGATTACTTCCATCGAACCGGGGACTTATCGTCCCGGGCGTTGGGGGGTGCGGATCGAGAATCTGGTCTTGAACCGTGAGGCAGGTACGACCGAGTTTGGTGAGTTCCTGAAGTTTGAAACCCTGACGTTGTGCCCGATCGACAGCCGTTGCCTGGAACCGTCGTTGCTGACTCAGGATGAGCGCGAGTGGCTCAACGCTTATCACGGTGATGTTCGCCGGCGCCTTAGTCCGCTGTTGCAAGGGGCGGCGCTGGAGTGGTTGCAGGCGCGCACTGCGGCGATCTGATGCAAGGCCTCACCCGCGCAACGCGGGTGAGGTGGCTGCGGCGACTCAAGCGTCGCCGCAGATGCTGGTGGTCACTTGCTCAAGGCTTCCCGGACGAAGTCGAGCCGATCCTGACCGAAAAACAATTCCTCACCCACGAACATGCTGGGAGCACCGAATACTCCCCGCTGCAAGGCCTGTTCGGTGTTGTTCCTGAGAGCGGTCTTGACGTCCTCGGCATTGCTCAGGTCGAGGATCTGCTGTGGGTCGAAACCGCCTTGTTCCAGGACCTGGGCGACGCTGGCGGCGTCGTTGAGGTTGCGTTTGTCGACCCAGAGTGCGCGGAACAGGCAGTCGATGAAATCGATGAAGCGTTCCGGTAAATGCATCTGCACTCCGGTCGTGGCGCGCATCAGCAGCAGGGTGTTGATGGGGAAGTGCGGGTTGAAATTGAGCTCCACCTGATAGCGCTGGGCGAAGCGCGCCAGGTCCTGCAGCATGTAGCGGCCTTTGGCGGGGACGCTGATGGGGGATGCGTTGCCGGTGGTCTTGAAGACGCCGCCCAGCAGCATGGGTTGGTACACCAGTTGGCTGCCGGTCTGGGCACAGATCTTCGGCAGTTGGGTGTAGGCCAGGTATGAAGTCGGGCTGCCCAGGTCGAAGAAGAACTCCACCTTTTTATTCATGATGCAGATTCCCTGATTGTTGTTATGGAAGGGGATTACCAGCGTTCGTTCCAGGGACGCAGGTCCAGTTCGAAGGTCCAGGCATCACGGGGCTGGCTGTGCAGGTACCAGTAGTTCTCGGCGATATGCTCGGGGTTGAGGATGCCGTCCTGATCCTTGAGGGCATATTTCTCGGGAAAGCTGGTGCGGATGAAGTCGGTGTCGATGGCGCCGTCGACGATGATGTGGCCGACGTGGATGTTCAAGGGCCCCAGCTCCCGGGCCATGCTCTGGGCCAGGGCGCGGATACCGTGCTTGGCGCCGGCAAAGGCGGCAAAGCCCGCAGCGCCGCGGACCCCGGCGGTAGCGCCGGTGAACAGGATGGTGCCGCGCTTGCGGGTGACCATGCGCTTGGCCACCTCGCGGGCATTGAGGAAGCCCGAAAAACAGGCCATCTCCCAGATCTTGAAGTATTTGCGTGCGGTTTCCTCAAGGATGCTGCAGGGCACGTTGGCGCCGATGTTGAAGACGAAGGCTTCGATCGGACCGATCTGGGTTTCGATTTGTTCGATCAGTGCCACCACGTCTTCTTCTTTACGCGCATCGCAGGCAAAACCATGGGCTTGGCTACCGGTTTGCTGGATGGCCTCCACCAGCGGCTGCAGTTTGTCCGCGCTGCGTCGGGTCACGCAGGCAGTAAAGCCTTCTGCGGCGAAACGCTTGGCAATGGCACCACCGGTGGCATCACCGGCACCGACCACCAGTACGACTTTGTTCTTGTTCGAGGCTGTAGTCATGGGAGGCTCGCTATTGGGTAAACGATCGTTAACTAAACGAACGTTATGCTATGATTTTTCTGTCGTCAAGCGAGCAGGGGAGTCCATCAGGAATGCGTTATTCAGTCGGCCATAAGCAGGAAACCCGTGAACGCCTACTGCAGAGCAGTGCCACCCAGGCCAAGAACAACGGTTTTTCTACTGTCGGTGTGGATGCGTTGATGAAGGCCATCGGCCTCAGTGGCGGGGCTTTTTATACGCACTTCACGTCCAAGGACGAGTTGTTCGGTTCCATCGTCGAGCGCGAGTTGAGCCAGAGCCTGGAGCGCCTGGGCGGTGAGGGGCGGCAGAATCAGGCAAAGCTGCGGCGCTGTCTGAAGCAGTATTTGAGTGTGGCGCATCTGCAGCAGCCGGGAGCGGGCTGTGCGTTGCCAGCGTTGGGTGCGGAGATTGCTCGGGGCAGTGTCGAAGTCCGACAGGAGGCGCAAGACTGGATCTGCCGTTTGCATCAGGCTTGGGCGCAGACTTTAGGTAGCGACAGCCTGGCCTGGTCGATTCTGTCGCAGTGTGTCGGCGCGTTGGTGGTGGCGCGAATGCTGGTGAGCCCGAGTATCCAGCAGCAGGTGCTGGCGTCGAGCCATGAACAGATCATTGGGCAGCTGGAAGGGCTGCCCGAAGATTGAACGGTGCCACTATTTGCAGATGATGATCATGCTGCGGCTGGTGTAACCGGCTGGGTTCAGGCCGAAGGGGTAATCCCCCGGGTCCTCCACGGCATCACCAGATTTGGCGATCACCTTGTAGCCTTTGGGGCCGCAGGACTGGGTGGCCTTGGTGTAGCACTTATCCCAGGAAGAAGACAAACCCGAGCAGTTGATGTGGAGTCCTTTCTTACCCCGTTTGACTTCAGTTTTCGCGGTCGCAGCGCAGCCTGCAATGGCAAGTACGGCCAACATTATCAAAAATCGTTTCATCCCCGTCCTTATCGCTAGCCCCGGATCTAACGCCCGAGTGTGACTGCATTAGCTATGGTCTTTTGCGTTTGCGATATCCCTGTCTGACAACTCCATGGCTGACGTTGAGTAGCCGACTAAACATGGCCTAATTGAACGGCAATTACCAGAGTTGAATCTCAATCAACCGCAACTAATGGTTTGGACTCGCGGCGCATGGTCAGGGTTGCCCCTACGGAAGCAAGGATGATGCAGGCGATGGCCATCCATTGCGCGAGGGAAAGGTATTCGTGCAGGAATAGCAGGCCGGAAAGTGCACCGAAAGCGGGTTCGATACTCATCAGGGTGCCAAAGGTGCGCGCGGGCATGCGAGTCAGGGCGACCATCTCCAGACTATAGGGAAGCGCGGTAGACAAGATGGCCACGCCCAGGGCTACGGGGATCAAGGAAGGTGTGAGTAGTGCGGCGCCGGCGTGGACGATGCCAATAGGAGCGACGAAGAGTGCCGCGATCATGACTCCCAGGGCTGCGGTCTGGATACCGTTTTCGGCCCCGGCCTTTTGCCCGAACAGGATGTACAGTGCCCAGCAGACTCCAGCCCCGAGTGCGTAGCCTGCGCCCACTAGGTCGATGGCGGTTTCGGTAGCTCCAGTGGGAATCAGCAGTAGCAGTCCGACGATGGCCAGGGCGATCCACAGGAAGTCGATAGCCTTGCGTGAGGCGTAGATGGCCACCGCCAATGGGCCGGTGAACTCCAGAGCGACAGCGATTCCCAGGGGCACGCTTCTCAGGGACATATAGAAGAGGAAGTTCATCCCGCCCAGGGCCATGCCGTAGACAATCACGGTGCGCAGCGTGTTGGCGGTGAACTTGGCGCGCCAGGGCCTTAATAGAAGCAGCATGATGATGCTGGCGAAGATCAGGCGCAGGGTGGTCGTGCCTTGGGCGCCAACGACGGGGAACATGCTCTTGGCCAGGGAGGCGCCTGATTGAATCGAGGCCATGGCAATGAGCAGTAACCCCACCGGAAACAAGGTCGAGGCAAGGCTGCGCGGTTGGTCGTTCATGCGGAGAGTCATCCAGAGTCTGAGGGGAGGAGCGCGTGGGTCATGATGCTTAACTAATGCTCAATGAGCAATATAGTGCGCAAAGTCTTTTTTGCGCCTCTATATAGACGCTGCCGGCAGGGCTTTTTGCGTTGAATCATAGAAAATGCAAATTAAGTGTTGACGGCAGATTCTACAGGTCTATAATTCGCCCCACTTCCGGCGCAGTCGAAACGGAAAACTCCTTGAGATTCAACGAGTTACGCGGTTTTCGGCAGCGGTTGCGCTTCAGTTCATCGAAGCCAGAAGCAGTTGGTAAGGCAGTGTGTTTTCGCCTTATTAACGATTCGATCCTCTCGGTCGAAAGCGGTT